>JBAXBU010000007.1:0-75648 GCA_037141835.1 Armatimonadota bacterium
ACTTTCAATTATATAAGCCATTGACAGGAAGGTCACTGTGAAACTCAATCATATAATTCCTGGTGGCGTCATCGTAATCCATTTCTACTTTTTTGCACAGGTTGGACAAGTTCCAAACTGTGATCCGTAAACGGTGTGACAGCAAAGGCAATATTTGT
This sequence comes from Armatimonadota bacterium, assembly GCA_037141835.1. Taxonomy (GTDB): domain Bacteria; phylum Armatimonadota; class Fimbriimonadia; order Fimbriimonadales; family Fimbriimonadaceae; genus Fimbriimonas. Next base: position 159 of record JBAXBU010000007.1, read on the forward strand.
CACCATCATGGTCAATCTCAGGTACATCATCCTCATTGTAGGTGCCTTCTTTAACCATTTCATTTAGCTTGTCAAGGCTGTAGGGATCAGCAGCTGAATCGCGCCAAATCCTTATCCAAATTGCGATGGCAATGACAAACGATGGCCCGGACAATATGACTAATGGTCGTGAAACTTGAGGAAAGGGCCAAAGTGCCAGACCGACAATAGTAAACAGAGATCCAAGAGCGACAAACCGGAAACATATTCGACGCATCGTTAGCCTACAGCATATTCGATATTGGTTATTCTTTGAGAACCCTTAGTAAAGCGACAAAATCAATCAGCTTTCCTAGTTGGCCACTGTAATCGGGATTTTGGCTATCGATGTCTCGACCAGAGACATTCAGGGCATTCCTTATCTCGTGAGGTGATCGTCTTGGACAACTAGAAAGTGCTGCGGCAAGGCAACCGGATACGATGGGAGCAGAGAGAGAGGTTCCCGACCAAACCGCACTACCTCCGTCATACCACGCGCTGAGGACGCCAGAAGCTGGAGCAGCTACCCTTGCCACCGAATTCCAATTGCTAAATGGTGCCTTGGTATTGTCAGACATTAGTCCAGTTACACAAATGACATTCGAGTATCCAGCTGGATACAGGGTCATATTTGAAGCGTTGTTGCCAATTGGTGATACTATAACGGATCCGGACTGTTCAACCCAATCAAGAAGACCTGGGAAACCTGCAAGTTGATTGCGTGAACCAAGGCTTAGGTTGATGATCTTTGTGTCATTTTCCACGCAAAACACGACCCCTTGTAGGACCGACCAGGAGTCGCCGACTCCGTCACTGTCGGCTGACTTAGCGATGACAAGAGGTGTATTTGGAGCTATCTGAAGGATAACTCCTGCTACCATTGTCCCGTGTCCTGCTCCTTCATCAAAAGCGCCATTAAGATTAGTATCCAAGTTGCGAGGTGAATCGTTGATGGATCTTGAACTAGGAACAAATGACATTCCCGCGACGACATTATCAAGGATTGAAGGCTGGCTAAATGAGACACCAGTATCGACAATTCCAACCTTTAAATTGGAGGACAGAGTGGCGAGGGGAACAAAATTGATCTGCTTGAATATGCCCTTGTTGATGGCGGCAGAGGTTTCTCGGTCAAAGATAGCGGCAACCGAACTTCCGTGACTACTATAATTCCCTCTAAAGCTGGTTAGGGCTTCGTCTTCGGCCCAAACAATTCGTTCATCTGACTCTAAAAATTGGGAATACAATTGTCCGGATTCGCCTTCAACCTCCAATCTTACGAACGGTGACTTACCGGCTTGCTCACAGTCAAGGATGAACGGATAGTCCCTTACTAAGGCAGCAATATCTGTTGGGTCTTTGAACCTGACAATTATTCCGCGGGCTTTGGATTGGCAAAAGAGAGTTAGAAAAGCAGCTACGGCAAAAAGCAGACGATAGTGAGTATTCATGGGGGAACCAAACTTTGTGAAGAGCTCAACAAAGTGGGGTATTGGCTCCTCTCAAGTCGGTTCATTCCTTGCTTGATGCAAACCAAGACCTGACAGAAAAACCAATTTTCCGGTTTGGCGACGAACGCCGTATTGGATGCTTCAGCGGAGAATCCAAAAATTCAAAAAGTTATTGTAAATAGGCGACAGAATTTGCCAGTGCCACCAGTTTCGAATTTTATCTAAGGACAGAAAGGTTATTTTCTCAATAAGAACATTAGATTCTTGAAGTCTAAAAGCCTTCCGAGCTGTCCTCGATAGTTCAAATTAATACCGTCAATATCCCGTCCGGAGTTTTTTACGGCTGACCTTATCTGGCTCGGTGTCTTAAATGGTTTGGCCGAAAGCCCTGCCGCTATACAGCCGGTAACAAGGGGAGCAGAAAATGATGTCCCAGACCAAACGGCAGTTCCACCGTCGTGCCAGGCGCTCAATATTCCTGTTGCCGGTGTAGAAACCATTGCCTTTGACTCCCAATTGCTAAATGGCGCTTTGGTGTTGTTGGGTAACAATCCTGAACAGCAAATAACGCTAGAATAGCCAGCCGGGAAGAGAGTCATTTTTAAGCCATTATTGCCAATCGGAGAAACAATAACACTTCCCGCATCACTAACCCAATCAAGGAATTCCGAAAAACCTGCGAGGTGATTGGGAGACCCTAGGCTTACATTGATAACCTTTGCTCCGTTCTCAACACAAAAGACAACTCCCTTCATGACTGACCAAGATGTTGCAATCCCGTCGCTGTCCGCAGACTTGGCTACAACAAGGCGGGTATTTGGCACAATCTGAAGAATGATCCCGGCAATCATGGTTCCGTGTCCAGCGCCTTCATCAAACTGACCATTAAGGTTTGTATCAAGATTTGTTGGGACATCGTCAATTGTCGGCGAACCATGTACGAAGCTCGCGCTGGCGACCACGTTCCTTCGAATCGATGGTTGAAACCTTGAAACGCCTGTGTCGACGATACCTACTCGAATTGGCAAAAGCCTTCGGGTTAATCCAGACAAATTAATCTGTCTCCAAATGCCAGTATTCAAAGCAAAGGTTGCGGTTCGATCATATATTGCGGCAACGGAACTCCCATGACTACTTTGATTTTCTGGAGAATCAAACTCCTCTTCTTCTTCAACCCATACGATACGGACATCCTGACCTAATGCAAGTTCAAGTGCCTCCATATTTGAACGGGAAACTTCAAATCGAACAAATGGAGATAACCCAGCTACCTCTACTCCGAAGATTTGTGGGTAATCGGCGACAATGGAAGGTATTTGAGCCGGATCGACTACTCGCGCAATGACACCATTAGCCAATGCAATATTGATGGTTGCCATCAATGAGATGAGAGTTATGAGAACACGAAGGTTTTTTTTCATTGTGAGTAGCCGCCAAACATTACGAGAGATCCCCAATAAGCCGGATCAACAAATTTAGATTTTATGTCCGCCCTTGCTTCACAAAGTGAAGAACTGACCGACTTTCCATCTTTTAGTTTACGATAGAATGAGCCAAATCCGTACTCGGCCACCTGGTCATTGAGTGGCCAAAGCGACCCAATAACGACTTCGCTCCGCCTTGCTAAAAAAGCTCGTGCGAGCCCTTGAGGCTCCCAGCCTGATGGTTGTCCCATTGACGCGGAATCGCAAGAAGCGAGGGTTGCAAATCTTGTTCGAAAAGATGATCGGGCAATATCGCAAGCCAAAAGATGTCCATCCTGAAGCTGAATACTCGAGAACATCGGATTTTCGTGGTCATATTTTCCGTGCCCCGCGACGTGGATGAGATCAAATGTCTGATCTGCCGTGGACTTCAAAATTTCATCCACCGTTGAAAAGATTTTTGCGTCCGGAAACAAAGAACGAATTTGTTCGACTTCACATTCAATATGAGGGAGGTCTTTCCGTGAAAAATACCAAATTCCAACTTTGGGGTTAGAACCTAGGACATGTTGATCGGGAGATGTTCCTGCACTTGACCGAAGATGGAGTACGGTTTCCTGAGGAGTAAGAAGAGCCCAGGGGATTTGGTAGGCAACGTCTTCGAGGCAAACATGAAGAATGTTGTGATGCGACTCCAAAAATTCAACGCCTAAGTCTGCCCTTAGGCGGTCCAATTCTTGATTCAATCGTTTCACATCCGATTCAAATCCAGACAACGGTGCCATGAGCTCAAAATGAATCCACCGAAGTCTTTTGATGAGATCCTCTCTGGTCATCTTAAGTCGCCTACCTTTTTCCCTCGATAACCAAGCTGAGCCTTGAGTCAAGAAGACGAAAGAGTTGACCGGAATTGGAGATAATGCAGATCTTTCAGGTGTCCCCTCAAGCAATTGGTTCACCCCAATTTGTTCGAGATATTCTCGGACAAGGGATGGTTTGCTTTGAGTTCCTTTTTCAAGTTGCCGCAAAGGTCCACCGGGAAGTTGATCGCCGCCTTCTGCCGAAACTTCCTGTCTAATTTGACTCAGGATAGATTGAGCTTTCTCGTTAAACGAATTCGAGCTCCCAAGCATAAATTCGTCGAGCAATGTGATCGATCTCAAGTCCGAAATGACTTGAATTGCTTCCTTAATCGAGGTAGTCGAATTCCTTTCGATCAGCAGGCTCAGGTAACTCCGAATGCTCACTAAACATGGTTGGATCAAGCTCGTTCTAGCGGTAACCGACGAAAGCTTGGCTCGATAAGACAATATTGCCTTAACCATCTTCCGATATTCAGATAGGGCTGTTTGAACTGATTCAGCTTTATTGGCACGAATAGCATGGATTCGCCAAGCCTCGTTCACAAAGCCAAATCGTCGAATGATCCGACTGGCTTCAGCCAATATCTCTTCATTTTCCTTTGTGATCGACGCAAGATCCAGCAGAGCACCAACGAGGAAATGGAACATGCGTCTTTTGCGCAGGTCCACAATGGATTCCTTCAGCACCTTTTCAGCTTGCTTTTTTCTTCCTAAAGCAATTTCGGACCGTGCAACTCCGATTTGAGCAAGATTTACCAGAGCTAGATCACCGAACTTTCGATAGATTCGGGCAGCTCGAACGTACAAGCCTTTTGCCTCTGTCGCATTTCCTTGAAATAGTTTTACGTCTCCGAGTCCTACCAGACTGTTACCGAGATTAAGTGGCGACTGGTGGATACCCTTAGAATGAATCGCGGATTGAAAAGCGTTTCCCGCCGATTCAAAAACTTGAAGCACCAACCAGGCGTCGCCAAGAAATTGACCCAACCGTGCAAATTCTAAGGAGTCCGGATCAGACAGGGATCTAAGCTCTGAAAAAATTCTGATCGACTCGTCCGCCTCACCCATCAACAGATGGCATTGCCCAACGTTAACTTGAGCGTGGCGACTATAGGCTGTGGCTCCCATCTCCGCCATTGAGTCTCTTGCCTCGGCGGCCAATGCGAAAGTCTTGCTCGGAAAATCGGTATAGAGAGCGGCGCTCGACGCTCCTAGGAGAGCAGATGCCGCCTCTAATTTGAACGGCGAGTTCCTGAGGCATTCGAATGCTCGGGCAAAGCACCGGCGAGCGTCATGATGGCGGTCTGCCCAGAGATAAGCATTTCCCGTATTTAACCAAGCCCGTCCAGCGAGACCCAACTCGCCTAATGCTTCCAACTTAACCGCAATCGATTTTCCCAGCCGAACAGCAGAATCTGTCTTGCCTGCTCGAGCAAGGCTATCGATGGCCCCGGTTTTAAAACTGATCTTTTCGATCGATCCTTTCGCAAGTGTTCCGGAGTGGACAAATGCCTTTGCACTAGAATCCCAGTTTCCTCGGATTCTTTCCAATGCGCCTTTTGCACGCCACGCAAATGATGGATCATCCCCGAACTTTCCAACGATTTCCCACCCTTCGGCAAGATTCCTAGCCGCAATTGGGTTTTCGCCAAGTAGCTTCGCAACCCGGAGAAAGTATTGTTCGGAAAATCCGGACGGTGGTTTGTGAGTCTTTAGTAGGGCCCTTTTGCTGGTTAAGTCAGCTCTTTCAAAGTTCTCCAGCAGGCTAAGTGTTTCCATCTCCAGACTCGTCGATCACGATCGGAAGAAGGATCGTGATCGTTTCATTTTGTAGGGAAAGTGGCTCAATGTTCGCCGCTTGGACGTCCAACTCAAATTCACCATTTTCGCCACAAGGTGAGCTCATTTGTCCAGACCAAACTGTCCAACCAGGTTCGGATGTTCGCCCCCAAATACGCCAACCGTTGGGAATGTCTTCTAACTGGATTCTTACTTCAACCTCTTCCGAAACAAATTTGAACTGGGTTACCGTGCCTCGTGCAAAGCCGAGAAGTGGCTGAGGACGAAAAATCTGAGCAATCGAGAACTTCCGATTTGTTTCTGGCATCATCGCCTTGACTTTGTCTATAAGATTTAGCGGCGCGGAACGATGCTGAACCTCAAGAGAACGATGGATGGTTCGATACTGCTCGATGACCAATACTTCGGTGTCAGAGAGCAAATCGCGCGGAGCCTCAGTGCTCCTGGCTAAGTCCCAAAGCTCAGCCAATCGTAATTCAGTTAGGTTCGATTGCATGTTCAAATACTCAAGAGGACTCAATGTCCGGATTTAATTCACTTTCAAAAAATTTTGCCGAAAGAAGTGCTTTTCGAAGCCGCTCGATACATCGGGAGCGAGTCGGCCCGATCGACCCCGATGGAATATCCAACTTGGTCTTAATCTCTTCGTAGCTACTTTCGTTTTCAGAATAGAGCATCGAAAGGAGCTGGGGACACTTGCCCGGTAGCTGGCTCATAACACGCCTAATTGCCCCAGATTGGATCGCTGCAACAGTTACTTCTTCGATGGTCGCTTCTTCGTTCGCCAGCATTTCATCGAGATTCTCGATTGCGTCAAACGAAACCGCAGACTTATCGCGGTTTTGGCGGTGAAGCCGAATCGCTTCCCGAGCTGCGGTTGTCGCTAACCACTTTGGAAGGGCTAGCGCGGAATCAATACGGTCAAGATTCTTGTAAAGGATCAAAAACACTTTTTGAAAGGTGTCCTCGGCGTCCTCATTTCTTAATCCAACTCGATAGATGGAGGACCAAACAAGCGATTGAAAGCGGTCAACCAATACGCTCCAAGAAGCGGAATCGCCAGCTTTGCACTTGCGAACCAATATTTCTAAATCTGAAACAAAAGGTTCCTTACCCATGCGTTTGGCGAGTATATCATAGGCTTTTTCTACTTGAGCTACGGTCAATGGCGGAACAATCTTCAAAGTCTTTGGTTCTGGAGGGCGTATTCCAGAATTGGAGACTTGAAAACCTAGTTAATTGAACATAAACCTAAATCCGCTTCCAGTATCCGCGCGGGTGAAAGGTGACCATATACTTTTCTCTCGAAGCATCATTTTCAAATGGGGGTTTGGTCTTAAGCCAATTATCCAATGCTTCCATAGGGCCAGGTCCGTGTTCCTTAAGTACTGGATGACCAAAAACGTTGGTGTCTTCAATGACCAAATAGCAACCCAACGAGACACAATGCGCCCAAACATCTAGTTCCTTTCGGACGTGAGACTCGGAGTGATCCGAATCCAAAATCACCATGACCCGCTTTCCTTCAGCCCGCGCTTTGACTTTTTCAACAACTGATGCTTCAATCGAGGAAGCAGTGATGAACTCGACTCGAGGATGAGTCGGCAAATTGGATTGGGGCTCAATATCAATTGAAACAATTTCTCCTTCTCCCATCAAATCAAAAAGGGATGCATAGAACATCGCGCTCCCACCATCAAATGTGCCTGTTTCGATGATCAGTTGAGGACGAGTTTCATAGATGATTTCCTGCTTAATCCAAAGATCAAAGGGTATCTGCTGTACGGGGGTCCCCATCCACCTTGTGTTCTTCCAAGTGGTATCTCGACGATGAAAATAAATCAGCTTGTGAAAAAGCGTAATCGTTATCGGGGTGAGAACTCGCCAAAGGGCCGCGTTAAGTTTGAGGCGAATTCTATGAAGCACATCTTATTTTAACTGGAAACCTTCCCCAAAAGAGTCTTAGGTAACCTGAACCTAGGTTTGACGAACTTAAATAGCTCTCCACATCGACGATACAACCCCCTGTTAAATGAATGGGTTTTGGTTTCGCCCCACCGTACCCAACGACCATGGCAAGGGCAACAAGAAGTGGCGAATAAAGGTAGTCGTCCGGCCCATGATCCAGGCTGCTATTTGTGCGCGAACAATAAGCGAGCAAGTGGCGATACGAATCCAGACTATCTTGATACTTTTGTTTTCGTCAACGATTTTGCTGCGCTAACCAAGGATGAGTTTTCAATTCAACCTTCGGCAAGTCCACTTTTTCAGGCTGAATCCATCAACGGCGAATGTCGAGTTATCTGCTTTTCGCCTCGTCATGATCTAACCCTTGCCGAAATGCCGGTGGAAAAAATTTCCAACGTAGTATCGCTATGGACAGACCAGTATGCTGAACTTTCTACTCAGTACGAGTGGGTGCAAATCTTTGAAAACAAGGGTTCAGTAATGGGCTGTTCTAACCCCCACCCTCATGGTCAAATTTGGGCAAGTAGTTCCATACCTACTCTCGCTTTGAAGGAAGAAAGTTCAATGGCTTCCTACTTCGAAAGAGCCGGTACTCCAATGCTTCAGAGTATTGTTGACGAAGAGATAAGGTCGGGTGAGCGAATTGTTGAGCTGACCGAACATTGGCTCGCAATTGTGCCTTTTTGGGCGGTCTGGCCATTTGAGATTCTGCTTTTGCCGCGAATATCAGTTCCAACCCTTAACGAACTAACCCCTGATGTAGAGCTGGATCTCGCGACGATTCTATCGCGACTGCTCATTCGTTACGATAACCTGTTTGAAACCAGTTTCCCTTACAGCATGGGCTGGCACAACGCTCCAGGTAATTCCTCTCAGCCCAACGCATGGACCGTACATGCGCACTTCTATCCACCGTTACTTCGGTCAGCCACAGTCAAGAAGTTTATGGTCGGTTATGAAATGCTTGGCGAACCACAGCGGGATATTACGCCCGAGCAAGCAGCCAAGATGTTGAGAGATGTCTCTTCAGTACACTATAAGCATTCATGAAGATCGGAATTGCCACGTGTTACAACATCCCCGAGCCAGATATTGATGAAACGATTGTGATCGAAGCGTTTGAGCGTCGAGGGCACGAAACTCACCTGGTGCCATGGGATGAACCGACGATTGATTGGTCGGACTTCGATGGCGTAATCGTACGTTCGACATGGAATTATCCGGATTTTTCCGAGCAATTTGCTGCCTGGATAGGACGGGCAGGCGAGGTTACGACCCTACTCAATCCTGGCACCATCATGCTGGCAAACATGGACAAAAGCTATCTGATCGACATTGCAGAGAGCGGCGTCAATGTTGTGCCAACAAAGTGGATTAATACGTCCGAGGCCGAGAGTCTTGAAAAATTACTCACGAGCAAATCGGTAATCAAGCCGGCGATCGGTGCCGGCTCGATGGATACCCAGTTTTTTGAAGTTAACGAACTCCAAGATGCGATTGCTTGGCTCAAATCAATGGGTCCAAACCGGATGTTCATGGTTCAGCCCTATTTTGAATCCATCAACACGGTCGGTGAGCAGTCAATTATCTGCATCGGACCAGAGCCCAGCCATCGTATTGTCAAGCACCCTCGCTTCGCCGGACAAGAGGAAAGTGTCGATGGTCCATTTGAATGTGGAGAGTTTGAAACATTAGCAAGGGAAGTCATTGAGCCAGTTAAGGATCAAATTTTGTACGCCCGCGTTGATCTAATGATGGACGACGCGGGAGTTTGGCGGCTGTCTGAGCTCGAGCTCATCGAACCGTCATTGTTTTTCAGTTTGAAACCAGAAGCCCTCGACTTACTCATTGATCGAGCTGAACTGATGCTTTCCTGAGAAGTAGTCCCCGGTCGATTCGTCTAGTCGAATATGGACTTTCGAATTTGGGCCCTTTTATCCGCAGTATTCGCCGGGGCAACTGCGGTTCTCGCCAAAAAAGGAGTGGATGGAGTGCCGCCAAATCTGGCCCTCTTGGTGCGAGTCGGGTTTGTGTTTGTCTTTTCCCTCGGTCTGGCATTGGCAACGAAGCAAGGGGCATTCTCCTCGCTCACCAAGTCAAACTGGATGTTTCTAGGATTTTCCGCAGTGGCAACATGGCTTTCGTGGCTGTGCTACTTCAGGGCACTACAGGGTGGTGAAGTATCGAGGGTAGCTCCAATCGACAAACTCAGCTTTGTCATCGCAATGGTTCTCGGAATAATCTTCCTTCGCGAAAAAGTCGACGCAAAATTAATCGGAGGAGCGGCAATGATTGCGGGTGGCGTCTTGTTGACTCTCAAGTAGGGACTCTATGCCGCAAGGGATTTTTCTTGCTCTGTTGCCCAGGAAGTTGCCTTGATAAAGATTTCAGGCGACACTGCCGGGAGTGTTTCTTGCACTTGCTCCCATTGTCCCAATTCGACTTCGCGTACACATTTAAGTGTCTTATCACATTGGCTGTCACAGAAATTCCCTAATAGTGCTTCTCGAACATCGTCAGGGAGTGGTAATTCGGCGAGGGCTTCGCCCATTGGTAAATCAATGAGGGCGTCAATGAGTGAGAACATACCTAGCATAAAGTGCTTATCTGGCTTATCGAATCCGTTTTCACGGGCAGCCTGTTCGCAAATTCGAGCCCGAATCATCGCCATTCGGTATAGCTCGGGTGTCTTTCCTGGAATGCTTGTGATAACTGCAAGTGATGCCATCGTACGAATCTTCGCCGTACCAAGAAACATCAGACCCTGCTTGATTGAATCGACTCTTTTTGGTAGTCCATTAGCAACACAGTTGACCAGTCTAAGCACCTTGTGGCAGAGTGCAACATTCGCAATAATGAGCTGTTCAAGCTCGTCCATCGTAATTTCTGGATCTTGGATTTTCGCGAGCAAACTCAAGGACATTGATTGTACTGCTCGAACACCAGAGCCCCGAATGGTCTGAGGCTTCGCAAAAAAGTATCCTTGGAAAAGGTCAAAACCCAAAGACTTGCAAAGTTCAAACTCGGCTTGAGTTTCCACTTTCTCTGCGAGCCAGATTTGTCCCTTTCGTTTGCATCCGGGCATCTTCTTACGAAGCAAGCTCTCTTCCATGCCCATGATATCTACTTTGACAAGGTCAACCAAGGGCAAGAACTTTGCGTGCCGATCTTCAAAAATGTAGTCGTCTAAAGCGAGCTGATATCCTCGGCCTTTTAGCTCTTCAATATGGTCTGCAACCTGCTGACTCCAAACCGTATCCTCAAGAATTTCGAGGGTGACATTTTTTGGGGGAAGTAACCTCAAGGCATCGCTCCCAAGCATGCATTCCGGAACATTGAAGAAAGCTCTTTTATTTCCCGCCAGCCGGTCTAATCCAACTTCCATGAGGACGTTGGCAAGTGAGATCACTTCATCTTCCGAAGATATTTCTTGACCAAAAGCAGTATCACTTCTGCGGTAGAGCAATTCATAGGCAACATGCCTAACATCGCGATCATAGATCGGTTGCCGTGCCATGAAAAAACCACTCTGTTCTGTTCGGGCCTGTACCATGAGGACACAAGGGTATGACTATCCAATAATTCTATCGGTACAAAATAGCTGAAAAATTAGGATAGAACTTTAATTCATTTGGTTTTTCAAATTTTATCATTTCAAAGTTCCCGTTCTTTTGTTAAGGCTGGTAGCGGAATCCTTTTGAACGGTTAGGCCGCGAGCGATCGTTCTTGCTCCTTTGCCCAAGCTACTGCCTCAGCAAACACGTCAGGTGAAACATCCCGAAGGCTGTCATTTGCCAACATCCAATTCCCGTGTTCGACGCTATGAACGTACTTCAATGTCTTATCGCATTGACTAGACTGGTTTTCGCCCATCAGTGCATCAAGAACGTCATTAGCAAGCGGGAGTTCGGCAATGACTTCCGACATTGGCATATCGGTCAAAGCGTCAAGCACCGAGAACATTCCTAAAGTAAAGTGTTTATCCGGTGAGTCAAATCCAGATTCCTTTGCGGCTTGTTCGCAAATCCGAGCGCGAATCATAGCCATGCGATAGAGCTCGGGTGTCTTTCCTGGAATGCTTGTGATAACTGCAAGTGATGCCATCGTACGAATCTTCGCCGTACCAAGAAACATCAGACCCTGCTTGATTGAATCGACTCTTTTTGGTAGTCCATTAGCAACACAGTTGACCAGTCTAAGCACCTTGTGGCAGAGTGCAACATTCGCAATAATGAGCTGTTCAAGCTCGTCCATCGTAATTTCTGGATCTTGGATTTTCGCGAGCAAACTCAAGGACATTGATTGTACTGCTCGAACACCAGAGCCCCGAATGGTCTGAGGCTTCGCAAAAAAGTATCCTTGGAAAAGGTCAAAACCCAAAGACTTGCAAAGTTCAAACTCGGCTTGAGTTTCCACTTTCTCTGCGAGCCAGATTTGTCCCTTTCGTTTGCATCCGGGCATCTTCTTACGAAGCAAGCTCTCTTCCATGCCCATGATATCTACTTTGACAAGGTCAACCAAGGGCAAGAACTTTGCGTGCCGATCTTCAAAAATGTAGTCGTCTAAAGCGAGCTGATATCCTCGGCCTTTTAGCTCTTCAATATGGTCTGCAACCTGCTGACTCCAAACCGTATCCTCAAGAATTTCGAGGGTGACATTTTTTGGGGGAAGTAACCTCAAGGCATCGCTCCCAAGCATGCATTCCGGAACATTGAAGAAAGCTCTTTTATTTCCCGCCAGCCGGTCTAATCCAACTTCCATGAGGACGTTGGCAAGTGAGATCACTTCATCTTCCGAAGATATTTCTTGACCAAAAGCAGTATCACTTTTTCGGTAGAGCAATTCGTATGCAACATGCTTCACAGTCCGATCATAAATCGGCTGCCGCGCCATAAAGAATCCCGTGTAATCTTGTTGAACGTTCATTGCCCCTCTTCAAATAATGGCAATTTGCACTCCAAACCTTATAGTTGCCAACCTAGCAAAGGTATTGGGTTTAGGTTGTTTGTCATCTTCAAAAGCTTGATCCAAAGGAATTACGAAGTTTGTGCTGACTTCTCTATTTTTCTCAACCGGAATCATTCTTGCCTTTTCAACAGTAATAGATACAAATGATCGCCACGCTAGCTTTGCTTGCCCTTGTCGTTAAACCAAGTGGCATCGCCGTAATCGTTAATCAGGAGTCAGATACTGCTTCTATCGTTGATATAGCGGCTGGTACTGCTATTCATGTTCCTGTCGGTGGGGGTCCTCATGAATCGGCTGTTTCACCAAATGGCAAGCAGGCCGTTGTGACTAATTATTACAAGCCGGGAGTCGGGCCAGGATCTTCGTTAAGTGTGCTCGATCTGAACAGCAAAAAGGAATTGAAGCGTATTGAGCTGGATCGCAAAGCAATGCCTCACGGAGTTCAGTGGGTGGACGATCGCACGGTGGTGTGCACCGACGAGAGAAATCAGAGGCTTCTGTTAGTAAATATGGACTCTGGAAAGGTTGACCGGGAGTTTCTGACAGGTCAAAACGGATCGCATATGCTGTCACTCAACCGAGGGGTCAATCGGATCGTGAGTTCTAATATGGGTGGCGGTAGCGTGACTATCTTCGATTTCAAAAGCGGTGAAAAGCTAGATACGGTTACCACCGGCAAGGAATGCGAAGGAGTTGGAATTTCCCCAGACGGCAAGACGATTTGGGCCGGGAACCGTGCCGAGGATACGATTTCAGTTATCGACTTGGCGACCCGAAAAGTGGTCAAGAAGATAGAATCCAAAGGATTTCCTTACCGAGTTCAGTTCACTCCAAATGGAAAATGGGCACTCATTCCTCATGCCGTTTCCGGAGAATTGGTTGTTTGTGATGTTAAGGAAAGGACCGTAGTTCGTCGAATCAAATTGGGTGCAAATGGAGTGAAAATTCCTACCGACAATCCGTCTCCGGCGGGAGTATGGGCTTTTGCCAACAGTGATTTTGCTTTGGTCACCGTGCGTAACGATAACTCGGTTGTGATTGTGAATATCCATACCGGTGAAACGCTTGGCAGGATCGAGGTGCAAAAAAGCCCAGATGGTGTATCGATGAAACCGGGACGCGCTTAATTGCTTGAATATCCAGAAGCATCGTGAATAGAAAAATCTGACGAGTGGAAGTAAAATGAGCGTCGGGCAATCGTCTCACGCGAAGACCAAAACTGGAGAAACACATGCCAAAATTTCTAGTCGCAATTCAGCATCCTGAAAACTACGATGGGTCTCAAGAAGGAGAGGACATGATGCGCGCAATTGACGACTTGAACGATGAAATGGTTGACGCAGGGATCAGAATTTTCGTTGGCGGTCTTGGCTGTAACAAAAGTGCAAAGTCGTTACGGTCGGGAACCGACGGAATGGTCCACATTACGGATGGGCCTTATCTCGAAACCAAAGTTCACGTCGGTGGATTCTGGGTTCTTGAAGTCCCGAGTATGGATGATGCTCTTGAGTGGGGTCGAAAAGCGGTTATTGCTTGCCGTGTTCCGGTCGAAGTCCGGCAATTCCTGGGATAGGCACCCTTCTAAAATTTGGTGAGTCCAAGATAAAGATGGTGGGCAGTACAGGGATTGAACCTGTGACCCCTACAGTGTCATTGTAGTGCTCTACCACTGAGCTAACTGCCCCAAAGGGAACTTTCATTAAACCCCAGATTGGAGTACAAGTTCAAGGAAACAGCTTTGGAAAGAACGCTTCTTGGTTAAACTGGAACCGTGATTGCCATACTTCTTGCCCCTATATTGTTCGCAAAGCCCGAGGTCTCAGCGTGGGTGGTTGGCTATAACGACGAGAGCATTAAACGGTTTGAGGAACGTGCTAAACAACTTAACACCGTCTTTATGGAGTACTACACTGTCAACCCTAGCGGCATGCCAGTCCGTCGAAGTCGTTACGATAAGACATTTGCAAAGGCTCGAGAAATTGCAAAAAAGAATCAAGTTGAGTTCTTGGGAATGATCAACAACTACTCAGATGGAGAAGGTACCGACGGATTCGAGGCCACGAGAATGACAAAAGCCGTTGCTACTTCGGAATCCAGATCCGCCCATGTTGTGGAGTTAGTGAAAATGCTCAAACAAGACGGCGCCCAGGGTGTGGACCTTGACTTCGAGTCGATGAAAGGCGATGACCGAGACCGGTACAGCACTTTTGTAGTTCTCCTTGCTAGGGCACTCCACAAAGAAGGAATGAAGCTATCGGTAACCGTTCATCCAAAACAAGAAATTTTCGGAGGCTGGGATGCCGTCAAAGCACAAGACTACAAGGCCCTCGGTTCAGTCGCAGATCGCTTTAACGTCATGACATATGATTACAGTTGGAGTACGGGACCTGAAGGCGCTATTGCTCCAAATGATTGGGTAGAGCGTGTAATAGCCTTTGCCGCGACTCAAGTGCCATCAAGTAAGATCGGCGTTGGCATTGCCTGCTACGGTTACGATTGGAGCAAGAAACCTGCTACATCGTTGGCTTGGTCGGATTTTAAGCCAAAGAACCCAAAAGTTGATCCGACAAGCGGAGAAATAATCGATGGGAATACTCACTTTAGCGGTGCCGAAGCATTCCGAACGAAGTACTTACTGGCAACAAAGTTAGGTGTCAAGTCCGTCGCCTTTTGGTACTGCGGATCAGAGGAACCGGCAATTTGGAAACTACTTCCTACTCGCCGCTAAGGTTCCTTAGGTTAAAGGCAATCGCTTCTTGAATGTGGAGATCCCAATATTCCCAATTGTGGTCTCCCGAAAACTCCTGATACTCGTGGTCTATTCCAAATTCAGTAAATTCTTGTTGAAGGGATCGATTTGAATCTAGCAAAAAATCTTCCGTCCCACAGTCAAAGCGCAGGGCAGGCAACGGACTTGCATTCTTTGCAAGCTCCACCAAGTCATCTTTTCCACCTGGCGTGACTTTGCCAAACACCGGAATAAATTCTCGGATGAATGCGTCCTGGCTGTGCCTTCCGGTTTCAATCTCTTCGTTTGGATAATAGCGACCAATAGTCACCGCGCCGGAATGCGAAACCGCAGACCGAAACAACTCTGGTCGCTCTAGTGCGATTCGGAATGCTCCATATCCGCCCATCGACAGTCCGGCAGTGCACCATTTGCCTTTGATGTCAAACCAATGGTCCAGAAGGTCAGGCAACTCGTAAGCGATTGCCTGCAAGTATTGAAACCCTTGGAGCGCGTCTACGTAGAAGCCACGCCCGCCGTCCGGCATGACTACAATGAGAGGTTTGTCCGCGACATAGCGCTCAATCGAGGTTCGGCGTTGCCAAATGGAGTGGTCGTCACTGAGTCCATGCAGCAAAAGCATGCAATGGTAAGGTCCGGGCACATTTTTGTCAGGATAGATGACGAAACTACTCGTTGCTTTTTGCAACGCCTGAGAAAAATAGCGAACCTCGTGAAGAGACATTCAGCTCTTTAGTGGTGATGACCAGCTTGCGGATCATACCATTCGTTAATAAGATCCTTATCAACGTTGCTTCGATACCGGAACCAAATATACAGGTTCATAACGAAGGCAATGATTAAACCGTAGCCAAATCCATGCTTCGCGACTTCAATATCAACAACTCGGTAATCAAAGTGCCATTCCTTGCCAAGGGCAGAGGAGGCGTAGAATCCAAAAGTCGGAAT
The DNA here is from genome assembly GCA_037141835.1 of Armatimonadota bacterium. Classification (GTDB taxonomy): domain Bacteria; phylum Armatimonadota; class Fimbriimonadia; order Fimbriimonadales; family Fimbriimonadaceae; genus Fimbriimonas. Next base: position 16,348 of record JBAXBU010000007.1, read on the forward strand.
AACGACCATCAAAACTGCTCCAAGTATTCGGGCAATCTTTGCATCTTCTTCCAAAATCGGCTTCTCTTGTTCTGACATATCGTCATTATGACGCCTATCGCTAAATTTCTGTACCTATGAATCCCGCCGGAAAACCAAATTCTGCAAATTGACGTGGAAATCTATTTCAAAAAGCGATTGAGCGTTGTTCTAAGCTCCTTGACCTTTTCTTCTCTCGACTCATAGTGATCATGCTCTTCACCAAAAACGCAGTCTTCCACGTGATGGGTCAGCAATATGACGCCGAGCTGGTCTAGCGCTGCTCGAAGAGCAGAAACCTGGGTTAGTACATCTACGCAATATCGCTCTTCATCTAGCATCTTCTTGATGCCATTGACCTGTCCAGAAATTCTGTTGAGTCGACGCTTTGCGTCTTCGTAGGTTGGGTTTGTTTCGTTCATCCTGCCAAGCCTGTGCTTCAGGAGCATTATAACAGGACAAGATTGGAGGTTAGGCAAAACCTAACCTCCAAAGTTTTTATTTCTTAATCTTTGCGGGAGATTTCGAACCACCTTTCTTGGCGGCGTCCTTGAGAAACATTGCTAACGTTTTAGCATCAAGGGCACCTTCTGCCTTGAGAACAACTTTGCCGTTCCCGTCCAGAACCATGAGTGTCGGTAAGAGACTGACTTTGTATTTCGATCCAGTCTTCTTGCCTTCTTTGTCGATATTTTGTTTTACTGTGACGAACTGCCCCAGCTTCTGAATCGCCAACTTGTCTTTATAAGTTGTTCGATCCATTTCCATACAACTTCCTCACCAATCGGCGTAGAAGTCAACAAAGATGAGTTGCTTTGATGCCTTTGCCTGTTTCAATGCGCTACTGAGATCTCGCTTCCAATTAACTTCAGAATGAGCTAGTGACGCCAAAACGGCAAGGCACGCAATGGTAAATGTTAATTTCTTCATCGTAACCTCACATATATGATGCCACGAGTAAACTAAAAAATCACATGAGTGAAAAGCAATTCCGCCTTTACGACTCACTTTCTCGGAAAGTGAAGCCCCTAACTCCTTCCGAGCCAGGACATCTTCGCTTTTATACTTGCGGACCTACTGTTTACTCTTACGCGCACATCGGGAACTTCCGATCCTTCCTGTCGGCAGACTTAATTGTCCGGACTGCCCGTGCGATTGGCTGGAAAGTCACATGGGTTTCCAACATCACCGATGTTGGACACCTCACCGACGATGACATTGCCGACGCAACGGGTGAAGACAAGATGGAAAAAGCCCTCCGATCGAAGGAAGGGGAACAGTTTCATAACGTTTGGGAATTGGCAGAATATTATGAAGCCGCCTATCGAGAAGACTGGAAATTGTTGAATTTGGTTGAGCCAGACGTCAGGCCAAAGGCAACGCAGCACGTGCGAGAGCAAATTATTGCGGCGGAAGATCTCATTGAAAAAGGATTTGCCTACGAGACTCCAACGGGCGTTTACTTTAGCGTTGAGAAGTTCCCGAGTTACGGAAAGCTGAGTGGCAACACACAAGAAAGCCTTCGAAAAGGAGTGCGCGATGTTGTCCTTGATGAGAACAAGAAGGATCAATCTGACTTTGCAATCTGGAAAAAAGACGACAAACACCTCATGCAGTGGTTTTCGCCATACGGCTGGGGCTTTCCTGGCTGGCATATCGAGTGCTCCGTCATGGCAAGGGCATATCTTGGAGACACAATTGATCTCCATAGTGGGGGAGAAGATAACAAATTCCCTCACCATGAATGCGAAATTGCTCAGAGTGAATCTCTAACTGGGAAACCTTTCTGCGAACATTGGAGCCATACGGCTTTTCTTCAGGTGAACGGTCAAAAGATGTCCAAAAGCCTGGGGAATTTTTACTACGTCAGAGGCTTGATGGCAAAGGGGGCAGATCCTCTTGCAATTCGTTTCGCATTGATTTCAGGCGTATATCGAAAGAACTTGAACTTCACAGATCAGGGACTCGAAGATGCCAAAACAAACATTGATCGATTCCGAAGAGCCGATGTCGCAGTACAAGAGGCACTTGAATCGGGAGCTGAAGGAGAAGATGTACTGGGGACCGAACTCGAATCACTCTATGATCAAGCTCTTGAAGCGATGCTGACTGATCTCAATACTCCGATTGCCATCTCAAAAGCGCTTGAAGGCGCAAAAGCAATTACTCGAGATCCAATCAATAAGGCCTCCGCAATGTCAGGTGAACAATTTTTGACCAGAATCAATGATCTCCTGGGAATTGTGCGGCACCCTGTTGACTTAGAATTGCCAGAAGATTCCAAGACATCCTCTGCAGATGAAGCTCGGATTTTGGAGCGAATTGAAGCCCGCAAGGCTGCGAAAGCTGCCAAAGACTGGGGACTTGCTGACACCATTCGAAAAGATCTACTGGCCGAAGGAATTTCGCTGACTGATAATTCCGATGGCACCGTAAGTTGGACGCTCGCGTAAAGCAACAATCTGAGTTACAATAACCTCACCATGAAAGTTGTCGTTTCCGCTGTTCTTGCGATTCCTGTGCTCGTGTCTCTTGTAGCTTGGAAGGGCTCAAGCGAGTTTCCCAAATTTGTCACCAACAAAACGTTATATGCGAAAAATGACTTTCGCGGAAAGGAATTCAAAACCTTGCAGTTTGGAAAAGTGCTTTCCGGAAGTATTCCTGCACCCAAAGACCTAAAGGGCAAAGTTTTGCTCATCGATTTCTGGGCAACTTGGTGTGGTCCTTGCCGGGCAGTCATTCCTGAGATGAATGAATGGAAGACCAAATTCGAGAAGGATCTGGTTATCGTTGGGGTTAGTAACGAAAAGCCTGAAGTGATTCAGGAATTCATGAAAGGCACCAAAATGGACTACGCAGTCACGACGGATATTGACAAGACGATGTCAAAAATTCTCGGTGTCGAGGGAATTCCCCATGTCTTGATCATTTCTCAAGACGGCATCGTTCGATACCAAGGCTTTCCATCTCAAGCCGAGGACAAGCTCACGACTGAGAAGCTTGAACAGATAATCAAGGCAAATCGAGAGCTGAAATAGCTCTCGATTTGCATGAAACTTTCGTTAGAAGCTGTTAGCTTCGTAGTCCCGCATCAGCCCAACAACTTTGCCAATCACTTCGGTCTGAGTTGGATCAACATCTATTGGCGGATGATCTGGGTTGCTTGAGAGAAGCTGGACACCCTTACTGGTTTTATAGATTCTCTTAATCGTGGCTTCTTCGCCAACGCGCACCGCCATTACATCATTGCCGTGAAACGTCTTTTGTGGTCGAATGACAACAAGGTCGCGAGGCATAATTCCATCACCAATCATCGAGTCGCCTTTGATGCGTAAGACAAATGCACCTTGTATATTTTTAACCATTTCGATTGGAACTGGAATGGTGCCCTCAATGTCGGCTTCGGCAGGAACAGTCAAAGCTCCAGCGGCAATTGATCCTAACAAAGGAAGCATGGTCACCCGAGAGTTCCCCGGTGTAAATTTCGGATGAGTGAGCTTAATTGATCGCGGAGTATTCGATCGAGAAATGTAACCCTTACGTTCAAGTGCATCCAGGTGAACGGTAACGCCACGGAGCGATCCAATTTCAAAATTTTGTCCAATTTCTCGAATCGAGGGAGGATATCCTTCGGTTTCTACGTAGTGAAGAATGAAATCCAAAATCTCTTCTTGTCGCTTAGTCAATCCCTTTGCCATATTGCACGTCTACCTGTAGCAGTAGACGCATTATACGCTTAGTTTGTCTACCTGTCAAGAGGGATTCGGAAAAAATCCGTCATAATAACGGAGCAATAACTTTTAAGGTGAATCTGATTGTCAATTAGTGTATTTCAAGAAAAAATCATAAAGGGCGGCTGCGGAAAGTTCGTCCTGATCTTCTGTGGCGCAGCCATGGTCTTTGGTATGGCGTTCTCGAATTGTAGCCGAGCCCAAAAGCTCTCGGCAACCGATATCAAGGGTGAGAAACTAAAGACATTCGCTACGGTTGGTGATGTCGAACTACCCAACTCGATGGTTGACTTAGCGATTGAGAATCAAAAGAAGAATTCTCAGCTTTCTCAGCTTCCGCCGGAAATGCTAGAAGGGTTGCCACCGGATTACCAACTTCAACCAATTGCTGGCGGTATTTCCCAGACAGTTCAGCTAGCCGAAGTTTACGAAATTGCAAAGGGAATGGGCTATAAGTCAGACGATGATTCTGTGAAGCAAGCCCTTCATTTCACGAGCGAAGCAGACTTTATGGCCAATATTCTGGATAGAGGCAAGAAGTCAGGCGAGCTAAAGGAAAATGCAACGCTAAAGGACCTCGAAGAGCTCGTGAAGCCACAGCTTCAAGGAAGAACCCTCAAGGACGTATTTACCGAGCAACAAACCGAACTCAATGCGGCTCTCAAAGACCCTCAGAAGCAGCTTGGCGTAAGACTAAGTGGTGCTCAACAGTTTGTAATTGATAAACTTTCGGCTGGAGTGAATCCAACTGACGATGAAGTCAAAAAAGGTTTCGAGAATTACGAAATCAAGCGAATTCTTGCGAAGAGCACCGGAGCGGCAACCGACGCAGCAGCAAAAACTAAAATCGACAAAGCATATGCTGACCTCAAGGCCAATAAAGGTTTTGATGAAGTCATGGATATGTATACCGACGACCCAGGTCCTGATCCGAAAAAGAAGAAGAGCGAAAATGTCATTAAGCTTGGCTTGGACCAAGTTGAGAAAATTCCTGATTTCAAATCGATTTTGAAGCTGCAGCCAGGTGCTTATAGTGAAGTCGAAAAGGTTACTGAAGGCTATTCCATCGTGAAGTACGTTGGAAAGAAAGTTGACATTCCGAAAGACTACGAAGCGAAGAAGAATCAATACAAGCAACAAAAGGTTTCTCAGGATATTCAAAAGAAATTTAAGGAAGAACTCGACAAGGTTGAGAAGAAAATTACACCTAAATTTGAATCCAAAGCTTACGAAGCAGCCTATCGATATCAAAAAGCCATGGCGACTCCAGCTGGTCCTGCTCAAGAGCAAGAATTCAAAGCTATCTTTGACCTAGCAAAGGGAGTTGAGTCGAATGACGATAAGCCAGAAATCGCAGCAATGGTTCGACTAGCAACTATTCAACACTTGTACGACGCCCCTGGCGCTGACAAGAATAAATTGAAAGACGATCGAATCAGTGCTATCGAGAACTACTTGGGCTTTGCTAACAGCTGGGCTTATCGAAAAGAAGTCATTGACTCATACAAAGAGAAGGGCGACAAGACGAAGGCGTTCGAACAATTGCTCATTGCACTTGAAAAGAATGTTCGGTTCGATAGCCAAGCTCAAACAACATTCTCAGACATATCGGCTAAGTTCCTTGAACTCCAAAAGGCTGGATTGGTCACAACCGAGCAAGAAGCTCAATATAGGGCGAAGCAAAAGCTATGGCAAGAAGACAAGGCGAAGTACGACGCGGAAGAAGCGAAGTTAAAGAAGCAAAAGGAAGAAGAGGACAAGAAAGCAGCCGAGGAAGCCAAGAAGTCCAAGGGCAGCACTCTGACACCACCGCCTCCGACGAAAGCTCCAGGCAAGTAACACCGAAGCTAACTTTAGTTGCTTCACCAATCGGTAACCTCGGGGATATATCCCCGAGGGCTTCGATTGCTCTTTCTGAGGCAGATTTCTGGATTGTCGAAGACACCAGGATTAGCGCCAAGCTAGCGTTCCATTTAGGAATCAAGAAGACGATGAGGGTCGCTCACGACCACTCAGAAGATTTTCAGCTCGAAAAATTGTTAGAAGAAATCGAATCTGGAAAGCATGCCGTACTGCTTACAGATGGTGGTGCTCCTGGCATTAGTGACCCAGGCGCTAGGCTAACAGACCTAGCTCATAATCGAGGAATTGAAGTAGACGGTATTCCAGGACCAAGCGCAGTGATCAACGCGTTAATGCTTTCTGGCTTTTATGCTCAGCGGTTCGCATTTCTCGGTTTCTTGGGTCGAACGCCAGGGGATATGAAGAAAGAGCTAGAGATATTCCGAGAATCTCCTTATACGATCGTATTGTTCGAGTCTCCATTTAGGTTCAAAAATCTGTTGAAAGCAGCTGGCGAAGTCCTCGGAGACCGTCGGTACGCTATCTGCAGAGAAATTACAAAAAAAAATCAGCAAGTTTTCCGCTCAGAATTGCCGACAATTCCTAGTGAGACCGACGTGCCTTCAAAAGGTGAATTTACGATCGTAATTGAAGGGCGAAGGAAAAAACTTGAAAGGCAGAAATATGTTAATATCTTAGTTCAAGGGCAAAGTGAAAAGAATTAAATTAGGGAAGATTGCAATATGGGTTTCTTTGCTTGGTATTTTGGCGAGTGTGGCATTTGGTCAAAAGTCCTTTGATGAAAAGACATACAAGCTTAAACCGGAGGATGTCCTCAGAATCCAAGTGTTCAATCAGCAACAGATTGGCGCTGATATTCCAATTGGAATCGATGGATACATCGGAGCCCCATTTGTTGGCAACTTGAAAGTTGAAGGGAAGACGGTAAGCGAAGTTGAAAGCATGCTTTACACCTTGTATGTTTCAAAGCTTAAATTACGAGACCCCATTATTTCAGTCTCGATTATTTCCTACCGGAGGCTAAAAGCAAACGTAACCGGAATGGTTCAGCGATCCACAGAATTCTTCTTTAGACCTGGAGATACGGTCATGACGCTTTTTAGTGCCAGCGGCGGAGAAGTGCCCGACCAAACCGACCTCAGAAAGGCGACTTTGCGACGAGAAGGATCTAAAGAACTCATCCCCATCGATCTCTATGCGATGACGGTTCTCGGAGATAACTCACAGAATTTTAACCTTCAAGATGGAGACATTCTCAACATCCCTCGAGAGCAAAAGAACCGAATTCTTGTCATGGGCGCTATTAAGGCACCTGGCCTTTATCCATATCGTGAAACAATGCGTCTTGCCGATGCGATTGGTATTTCGGGAGGAGAAATCCGGTACCTATCACGACTTTCAAAGTGTTTCATCCTGAGAGAACTCCCTGGGCGACCTGGTGAATACCTCAGAATCAACGCTGATTTTGTTAAATACATTAAGAGTGGAGACTTTGCTCAAAACGTGAAGTTGATGCCGGGCGACTTGGTCTACATCACCGAGACCAATACTCCAGACGCGAATCAGTTGCAGTCAATTGCTAACTCTGCGTTCGTATTGAACACATTCACTTCATTCTTAGGATTCAAATTCCTCAGAAACTAATCACGCTGCGAACTTGGAAAGGAGGTAGGGAACCCTACCTCCTTTTTTTGTGCCATAATCTTTCTGCGATGCTTGTACTCCGACGTCAAAGCCAGTTCTCATAAGACCTCCATAGCAGGTCCGGCTTCGTCGTGAATTTTTACTTTTTACAAGCATTACATGAAGTTACCAACTCAACTTTTTTCGGCATCATTGTGTCTGCCCAACAACGCAATTTCGTTTTCAATAGCGAAAGCGTTGCGTATGGCGGCCACCGACCAAGCTGTACTTGAAACTGAGGATTGGGATTTTGATCCCGTTGCTTACGCCAATTCTGGCGGATGCGAACTCATTTTTAGGGACGACGCATACGGCCATTGGAAGGCCGAATGGAATGACAGTCAAATTGACATGTCTCCCGAAAGCGCAGTCATGGATATGAATTGGCGAGGCGAGCGACTAACCGTTGTTCGCGCAACCATGCATAACTGTGATCGAATATGGTTCATCGTCGGCAAGACCATCGTCTTGTGTGAACAGTTTTTCCAAGCCGTTTGCACCTGGAACTCATCGGGTACGGGAGCAATAGCCGTCTTCGAAGAGGGATATTTCTCTCGAGACGAAGAACTGAGGGAGCAAATTAAAGAGAAGCAACTCTCGGATCTCGTTCTCAACGAAGACATTCTTAGCAAACTAGCCGGCGGGGTTCGCGACTTCTTTACCCAGAAGGAGTGGTACGGACAAAGTTCAATTCCTTGGAAGCGAGGAGTAATTTTGCACGGGCCTCCAGGAAACGGCAAGACGCAAACCATCCGAGCGTTAGTGAATGAACTAAATGTTTCGACAATCTATGTTCGATCACTATACGATCGCCACTTCAACTCAGAGAAGTGTCTTAATCGAATCTATAAACGAGCAAGGGAGACTGCCCCAAGCATCGTGATTATGGAGGATGTTGATTCACTCATCAATGACCGAAATAAATCCTACTTTCTCAACGAGTTAGACGGCTTTCGGACGTTAAGTGGTGTGATGACGGTTGTAACCACGAATCACTTAGAAAAGCTGGATGTTGCGATCCGAAATCGTCCAAGTCGATTCGATGTGGAAATCGAGTTTCCAAATCCATCGGCGGAGAGTCGGGCGGCATATTTGGGTGAATCACTTTGTCTGACGAAGCTGAAGCCTGAATTTGCTACCTTAGTGATCAAGCGAACCAAAGGTTTGTCGTTCGCTGGACTACAAGAGGTTGTACGATCCTCAATTGCTAGGCATATGAAGATCATGAACCTGGAGAGTGCCATTACCCAGGCACTCGATGAAGTCGTGGGTGAACGGAAAGTCAACCCGACCAAAGCCAAGAAAAAGAAGCCGAGCAAGTAATTGCTCGGCCCATTGGCTTGCACAGTTCTTTCGCCATCGTACTTGTCGCGACGAAAGGTACACTATGTCTTCCCGCACGGGACCTTCCTTATGGATCAATCGCGCATCCGCAACTTTTGCATCATCGCGCATATCGATCATGGCAAGTCAACACTTGCTGACCGCCTCATTGAGCGGTGCGGTGCCATTCGCGGAACTGCCCAGGAGCAGATGCTTGATTCGATGGATATCGAACGTGAGCGTGGAATCACCATCAAAATGGCGGCTGTCCGCCTTTTGTATATCGCCAAAGATGGACTCGAGTACGAGCTTAACCTTATTGACACCCCAGGGCACGTTGACTTTACTTACGAAGTATCTCGGGCTCTAGCTGCTTGTGAAGGCGCATTGCTCGTAGTAGACGCGAGTCAAGGCGTTGAAGCCCAGACCATTGCGAACGCCAGCATGGCGATGACCCAGAATTTAGAAATCGTTCCCGTCATTAACAAAATTGACCTTCCTCATGCCGACGTCGAACACGCTCGACGCGAAATTGAAATGGCAGTTGCAATCGACGCAACAGACGCCATTCCTTGTTCGGCAAAAGCGGGAATTGGAATTGATGAAATCCTCGAAGCAATTGTTGCCAAAGTTCCTGCACCCCAGGGTGATGCGAACAAACCACTTCGCGCACTCATTTATGACAGCCACTTCGATGCATACCAAGGCGCGGTAGCGTACATCCGGGTCATCGACGGCTCGATCAAGAAAGGCGACCGAATCCAAATGATGGCTTCGGGCAAAGACTACGTCATTGACGCCACGGGCCACTTCGGTCCCGGGCTAACGGTTAACGATGGTTTGAATTGTGGCGAAGTAGGCTTCATCGCTGCCGCCATGAAGTCCATCGGTGATGCGCAAGTAGGTGATACTGTCACCCTTAAAGAGAATCCATCCAACGAGGCGCTGCCTGGCTACCGTCAAGCCCTGAGCATGGTTTTTTGCGGACTCTATCCAACGGACGGTGATCAATACGAAGACCTTCGAGATGCGATCGGAAAGCTTAAGCTCAACGACGCTTCACTCCAGTTTGAACCAGAAACATCTGCCGCCCTCGGCTTTGGATTCCGTTGTGGCTTCCTTGGTCTTCTCCACATGGAAATTGCTCGAGAGAGGTTAGAGCGAGAATTCAATCTTGACCTGATCCTCACGGCGCCAAGCGTTGACTATATTGTTAACAAAAAAGATGGCGAAATGCTCCACATCTCGAACCCGAGCGAATTTCCGGATGCCAACGAAATTTTGAGCATCCAGGAGCCAACCGTAAAGGCAACCATCATGGTTCCGGTTGAATATGTTGGAGCGGTCATGAACCTCTGCCAAGATCGTCGCGGAACCTACACCAAAACGGAGTATCCGACGCCTCAGCGAGTCATTCTTTACTACACCCTCCCGCTTGGCGAAATCCTCATGGACTTCTTTGACAAGTTGAAGTCGGGAACGAGGGGTTATGCCTCCTTCGATTACGACATTGACGAGTATGTGGTCTCCGATCTGGTTAAACTTGACATTCTCCTCAACGGGGATATTGTTGATGCTCTGAGTTTCATTGTCCATAAGTCGTTCTCCTATAACCGCGGACGTGGGGTTGTTGAACAGCTTCGAAAGGTTGTACCTAGACAACAATTTGAAGTCCGAATCCAAGCCGCCATTGGTTCCAAAGTCATCGCCGCTGATACGGTCAAACCGTACCGAAAGAACGTTATTGCAAAGTGCTACGGTGGCGATATCAGCCGAAAGCGAAAACTGCTTGAAAAGCAAAAAGAAGGTAAGAAGCGAATGAAGCAAATCGGCTCGATTGAACTTCCGCAAGAAGCTTTCCTTAGCGTTCTGAAAGTTACGGAATAGTATTCAGACACAAGTTAGGACACTTTTTCATTTGCGCTGCCTTTTGTTCGGGTACCAAACAATTCAGAAATTCAAGTCATAAGGCTATAAACTGAGATCATGATTCTCGCAGCTCTTGTCCTTGCCCCAACACTCTTCGTCCCGGGGTTCACAGCATACTCAGAACCAAATGACGAAGGAATTCCCATCGAGCAAAATGGCGCAGGTCCGTGGCGAGACGCTAAGCAAAGCCTCGTTTGGATTGGTGACCTTAAAGCAGGGAACCTAAGCCTTCAGTTGAAGGGCGGTAAGCCTGGAGTCAGTTTCTCGGTACAGATAGACAACAAAATTGAAAGGGTATCCAATAGCCAAGTTGCTCAGTTCATCATTAATCGGCCTGGCTATCGAAGGATTACTGTTCACGTGTCCCCAAGCAGCTCGTCGGACTTTGGCACGATCCAAGGACTTCAGCTTGCAGGTTCTGCCCTTGAAGGCGCAAGGTTCAACCTCAAGGAACGACGCAATTGTGCAAGCGTCCACCTTAAATATCTGTTAGAAGCTACCGAAAAAGCGGAGTGGTTCTATAACGAGATTCGCCCAAAGACTGACCCCAAGTACACTTATTACGAGGCGTGTGGCTGGCACCGAGGTTATTTCGGAATCCAGGTGAACTCACCAACTGAGCGACGTATTATTTTCTCCGTGTGGGATGCCGGAAAGGAAGCAGTTGACCGAAATAAAGTCGGTGATGATAATCGAGTGAAACTGCTGAAGAAAGGGGAAGATGTCGTCGCCGGAGACTTTGGCAACGAAGGCACCGGTGGACATAGCCACCTGGTCTACAACTGGAAAACAAATGCGGTTCATCGATTCTTGGTACACGCAGAACCAAAAGGAGACGCCACAATTTACTCTGGCTACTATTACTTCAACGAGAAGAAGCAATGGGGGCTCATCGCTAAATTCCGAGCACCAAAAGACGGCTCCTTCATGAAAGGCTTGTACTCATTCAACGAAAATTTCGGCGGTAGCAATGGCAATCTCCAACGCATGGCTGAGTTTGGACCCGTATTTATCGGCGGAAGCGACGGCAAATGGAAGGAACACCTCGAAGCCCAATTCTCGTGTGATGCTACAGGCAAAGCAGACCGGTTCGACTACGCGGCTGGTCCAAAGGGCGACCGGTGGATGCTGAGTAATGGCGGAGCGTTTGCCAATGGCGTCAAATTTGGCGACAAGTTCAATCGCTTCAATTCTGCGACACGACCACCAAAGGAACTCCCTACCGACTAGAATCGGGAAATGTGACGTTCACGGGCGGGGCGGGTCAATGAGTGGAATAGAAAAACTAAACCTACTGCCTTTACCCGCCTCACTCTGAACCCCTATTTGGCCGCCATGGGCTTCCACGGCGAGTTTGCAAAAAGTTAAGCCCAGCCCAGTGCTTCGGGAGCGTCCGGCTTTTCTTGTTGCTACCTGACCAAACTTCTCGAAAATGAGACCAAATGCTTCTTCTGGAATACCTTCTCCGGTGTCACTCACCGAATAAACAGTCAAATTTTGTTCAAGGTTTTGAGAAACTTCGACCGTAATATTGCCCTTCAAAGGCGTGAATTTGATCGCATTGCCCAACAAGTTAACCAATGTTCGAAGCAGCTTGCTTTCATCACCACGCAAAGGAGCCAACCCTTCTGGAACAACACTTATAAGCTCTATTTCCTTCGCTTCGCATAGCGAAGATACCTGTGCACATGCCTTTGCAACCAAGTTCCCTGGGTTCAATTCGGTGACCTGAAGTTCCAACGCGCCTGCCTCCATTTTCTCTACATCAAGCAAATCATTGATCATGCGCAGTAACGTCTCGCCTCCTTCTACCGCCATGTCTTTCATCTCCATCTGCAATGAATTGAGTTCACCGACCAATTCAAGTGTCTGCATTCCGGCGATGAGGGAAGTGAGCGGTGTACGCAAGTCGTGAATGATCATGTGTGTGAGGCTTTCACGCATCTTTTCAAGCTCCTGCAGCCTCCCGTAGCTCTTCTGTAGTTCGGCTGTGAATTCAACCTCATAATCGTGAATTCGACGATCATCCGTAACATCCTGAATTGCGAGGACTAAGTACTTTGTCTCTTGCCCAGATCGAAGGACGCGGGCGTTGAGCAACATAACTTTTCGCCCAATCCTCTGAAACTCATGAGTCAACTCAAAGTCGTTGAATACTGCTTGCTCTGGAATGATCTCCTCAAGAAGCGTTCGTAGAGAGGGAATGTCCCATTGTCGATTTCCCAGTTCATAAATGAGCTCTCCTTCTGTTTCCGCGGGAGAAACCTGGAACGTTTGATAGAAGGCGCGATTGGCAAAATGAACTTTCAACTGGCCATCTAAAATAATGAGGGGTCCACGAACTGTGTTAACAATGCTTTGGGCAAAGTCTTGGATGTCCTCAATTGCCGGAGCTAATGGCGTCACGAAACGAACCTACAATTCCCAGATGCCCGAAAAGAATGAAAAGAAATGCAATTCATCTTGTACATGACGGCGAACATGCCTGTCTTGACGCAAGGCTAGTTCTTTTCCAGGCGCTAAACTATCTCGATGCCGCCGCCTACCCGGACACAAAGGTCTCGAAAGACACCATCTTTGTATTCGAGATCAATCGGCAACATATAGCCATTTGGAAGTTGATTCCTAGATCGGTTCGCTAAATCTAGAAGCTCTTCAATTTCGCCAAATCTCTTTCGTGTCCCTCATTCTCAATTGGAGTCTCAAGCAGAATTGGAATATTCTCAAACCGCTGGTCGTTCACCAGTAGTCGAAACCCTTCTTCACCAATTTCGCCTTCTCCAATATGAGCATGGCGGTCCTTTTTACTGCCGAGCCCACCGATCGAATCATTGCAATGAACAGCGACCAGCCGATCAAAGCCAATAACTGACTCAAATTTGGTAAAGGTTTCGTTAAATGTTTCGGGAGTTCGAATGTCGTATCCAGCCGCGAAAATGTGGCAAGTATCAACACAAATCGCCACGCGTTTATCTCCATTGAGCCCGTCCAAAACAGCCTGGAGCATTTCAAAGGTTCCCCCCAAGGAAGTGCCAGTCGCCGCCGTGGTTTCCATGACGAGCATCACCGAAGGATCCGAATCGCTTAAGGCTTTCTTTGCCCCAAGAACGGCCAAGCGAATTCCTTCGTCATAGCCTTGCCCGACGTGCGCCCCAATGTGGGAGTTCAGATACTTGATGCCGTACTGAGCACATCTATTCATCTCGTCGGTGAGTCCCGCAATCGACTTTTCCCGCAACTCCTCTCCAGCCGCCGCCAAGTTAATGAGATAAGAATCGTGGCAAACAACCTCGGTGATCCCGGTCTCATTGCAAGCCAGTTTGTAGTCCGCAACCATCTCATCCGTAATTGGTTTCGCCTTCCAGAGCTGAGGACTTTTTGTAAAAACCTGAATTGCGGTACAGCCAATTCTCTTTCCTTCGCGAACGGCCCCGCCAAGGCCATTCTTAATTGGCATATGTGCCCCGACGAGTTTAGCGATCATAAGGCAAGTCTACTTTTCGATGTACACTAACGACTTCGCTATGCGACTTATTTTTACTTTTATAGGCTGTTTGTCGATCATCTCCCTCTCCAGGGCCCAAGTGCTTTTTGACGCTACAAAGGCGGAAATGGCGGGCAACGCTGACTGGGTCATCGATGCCGATCTCCACAACCTTGGTGTGAGCACGGCCGCAATGGGGTCTGGTCAAGTTGGGGGAGGAACCGATTCGAACCCACAAAGAATCCCCAATCCTGGCTACGGAAATATCACAAATTCATCCCCAGAGACCGCATGGACAGGCGCACTTTCAGCTTGGGGTGTCGGTCTCCTTAAGGCTGGATACAAGCCGGAAACTCTTGCATATAATAAGAAGATTACATATGGTGATTCAAGCAATTCCCAAGACCTTTCCCACTATAAAATGTATGTTGTCTGTGAACCAAATATCTTGTTTACATTCGCAGAAAAGAAAGCAATCTTGAATTACGTTCACGATGGGGGGAGCCTCTTTATGGTGGCAGACCACACCAGTTCGGACCGAAACAACGACGGAAAGGACTCGCTGCAAGTTTGGAATGATCTTCTCAACAATAATGGGATTGCCACCAACCCATTTGGGATTACGTTTAATTCCGACAGCGTTACGCCGGCGTCTCCGTTTGCGGATCCTTCGACATCCAACCTCCGAACCCACGGTAGCTACGGCACGGTATCCAATTTCTCGTACGCCTCGGGCTGCACAATGACGGTCAACACAACGGCAAATCGCTTCGCTACCGCCGACGTGTGGAGTTCGTCGGCAAAGAGCTCGTCAAGCGTCATGTTTGCTACTTCCACCTATGGCTTTGGTCGAATTGCGGCGGCAGGGGATAGCTCTCCTTTTGACGACGGAACGGGGGATACCGGTGACACCCTGTTCAATGGCTGGGATGCAACCAACGACAAGCAGTTGATCATGAATACCAGCATGTGGTTGCTCAATCATCCCGCCGATGGTGTTCCTGAACCAGCTACTTTCGTTGTGATTTCCCTCGGATTGTGTGCGTTAATAGGGCGACGTCGCCGGTAACTTTGCCTGCGTTTGCGGTAAAACCATAGGATAAATGGGCAAGTATTTTCCTGCGTTCAAAGCTTACGACGTCCGTGGGGTTGTTCCCACCGAGTTGAACCCGGAACTGGCCTACAACATTGGTCGAGCCTACGCTGATGAGCTAGGACCGAAAACCGTCTGTATCGGATATGACATTCGCCTTTCTGGACCCGATCTTTACGATGCCTTTGCTCGTGGTCTGAACGATGCCGGAGTCGACGTCGTTCACCTCGGAATGGTTGGCACCGAAATGGTGTACTTCGCCACTGCATTCTATGGCTATGACGGCGGATGCATGATCACCGCAAGCCACAATCCTCCTCAGTACAACGGACTTAAGATGGTCCGGCAAGAGAGTCGTCCAGTTTCGTCTGATACCGGCTTGCTCGAAATGGAGCGACGAGCTTTTGAACAGAAATGGGAAAAGACTGGCACAGGAACCAGAGTTGACCAAGACGTTTACGATGACTTTGTCCAACATCTTCTCGGCATCGTCTCTCCAAGCTCGCTAAAGCCCCTCAAAGTGCTGTGTGATGTCGGCAACGGTGCTGCTGGTGTAGCCCTTGAACAATTACTTCCTCACCTTCCGTTAGAAGTAACTAGACGTCTTTTTGAACCGGACGGCAACTTTCCGAACGGAGTTCCAAACCCGATTCTTGAAGAATCACGAGCTGAAACGGTTGCCCTCATGCACCGGGAGAGCTTTGACTTTGGCGTTGCATGGGATGGCGACTATGATCGGTGCTTCTTCTTCGACGAACACGGTGATTTCATCGAAGGCTACTACATCGTTGGACTTCTCGCCCAATCAATTCTCAAAGACGATCCAAACCAGACCATTATTTACGATCCTCGCCTAACCTGGAATACCCTCGACATCGTGGAGAAGCTGGGTGGAAGAGCGGTTATCTGCAAGAGCGGTCACGCGTTCATCAAAGAGAAAATGCGAGCTGAAGATGCCACCTATGGCGGTGAAATGAGTGCTCACCACTATTTCAAGCAACATTGGTATTGCGATAGCGGCATGATCCCATTCTTGCTGATTGCCAAGCTAGTTTCCGATACCGGCAGGTCGCTCGGGGACCTCGTGAGAGAGATGGTCAGCAACTATCCGTGCTCGGGAGAAGTGAACTCAACGGTGACGGATGTTCCGACGGTTCTCAAACGGGTTGAGGAATTGTACGCCGAAGGTGGAACCATCGACCGAATCGATGGACTTTCCATTGAATATCCAAATTGGCGATTTAACCTTAGGGGTTCCAATACTGAACCAGTCATTCGACTCAATGTGGAAACACGAGGCGATGCCGAACTGATGAAAGCCAAGACAGCAGAATTACTGTTGGAAATCCGTAAGAACTAGCCCGCAAATTTACTGGCTTTATCAAAACTTAACATAGTTTGTGAGGTTTTTGATATACTTGAGCTGTCTACTTTGCGTGTTGGGCAATGTTGCTTGACCGCTTTTGGAGGGCAATTATGAAAAAAGCTTTAACAATATTAGCGGTAGGTGCAGCGTCGGCTTCGTCTTTCGCGTCCGTCGTGTACGATGCTTTGTACACCGATTTAGGTCAAACAACTCTACGAACCATCACCAACACAGGTAGCACGCCACGAGGCAAGAAAGCCGACGTGGTAACTTTGGCTCCATTAACTGGAACCAATACGTTTTACCAATTGAACTCACTAAAGTTCACCTTGGTTAACAGCGGTACAGCTCCGTTTTCAAACAACCTTGACGTAAACATGAAGTTCTGGGACACAAATACCCCAGGTACCGGTGCTACTACTCCACTCTTTAGCGGTGCTCAGGGCAACTACAACGTGACGTTTCAGTCATTCGCACTTACAAACGGCTTCTTTACTGTTGCGACTGTAACATTTACAAATGCCGTCATCGTTCCAACTTCCTTAACTGCACCGACTTTTGGAGTAGAAATTACGACATCAGTTAATGGAATTACCAATGACGATGTGAGTGCAGGACTTTCTACAATGGCCACTGGCTCACCTTTGACTGTTGGAAGTAGTACAAACGGCTGGTTCCGAGACGTCAACAATAATGGCGTTATTGATCAAGCTGAGGGAAGAATTTTCACTGGTGTAGATTCAAACCTAGCGATTGCGATTGACGCGACCGCTGTTCCTGAGCCTGCTTCCTTCGCAGTCATCGGACTTGGTCTCATTGGCCTCGTTGCTCGACGACGAAAGTCAAGCAAGTAAGACTACGGTATAAACCGTTTAATAAAGCCTCAAGCTATGCTTGAGGCTTTATTTTTTCGCCTCTTTTCAGCCATAATTGAACCTGAGATCAACAATTGATCACTTCCGCGCCGACCCACTATGAAACTCTTGGTGTGGGGTCCGCAGCCGATACTGACACGATACGAAAAGCATATCGTCGGCTCGCCCAAAAGCATCATCCCGACGTAAGCGACTCTCCAGACGCTCACGACGACATGACGCGCATCAATGAAGCGTTTGAAACGCTCATGGACGAAGCGCGAAGGGAAGAGTACGACGCCGTCTTGGCTGGTGCAGTTCGGGAAACTATTCAACAGCACTCACCGAAGAACCCCGTTCGCATCAAGTTGATCAAGAGGCTGTATGGGCACAAGACCCCAGTCTATGGAGTATCTTTCGCCCCTGATTCAGGTCAATTGATTTCAGTAGGCTTTGACAATGAGCTCATTTGGTGGGCGCAAACCGGTGAAAAGTCTCGCCAAACAAAACTTGAATCAGGCAGTGTTTCTGTTCTCAAAGCCTTTGCCGAAGATAAGGTCGTTGCCGCCGGAAGTAACGATAGTCAAGTAAATGTCTGGTGCTTAGAAAACGAAACCGTGACTTCTTGGCGCGGTGTCCATGAAGAATGGGTCAGCTGCCTTGCCATATCTGGAGACGGTAATTCGGTCGCAGCGGGTTCAATTCACCATCACCTCAGAGTAAGCGATTCCACAACGGGGTCAGCTCGCTTTTCACTCAGAACCGAAAACTCCAGCGTTACCGCGGTGGCATTTAGTCCAGACGGAAAGTTTCTTGCATCAGGAACTGCCGATGCAAAAGTTGCCATCAGAGAAGCGAAAGGCGGAAAGTGGCTTAGGACAATTGAAAAACTTCGATCGGTCGTGACCGCGATCGCGTTTAGCTCGGACAACCGATATATTGCTGTCGCCGGAGTTGATCTTAGCATCCGAGTGTTTAACCTTGACACCGGACAACTCATCAAAATGTTATATGGCCATGAGCGCCCAATCGAAGCTCTCGCATTTCACCCTAATGGTTGGCTTTTTGCCTCTGCCTCACGAGACGGAACAATTGGATTGTGGAATGCGGCGAAAGGAATCGGAAACGTTCGCTTAGAAGCAAGTAGCCGCCCAATATGCTGTGTTGCGTTCAGCGCAGATGGAACACGGTTGGCAGCAAGCGGCCAAGATAAGGTGGTTCGACTCTTTGAAGTGATGGCAAAGCCGCTATAACGACTTTATTATCTTGTTCGCAGCATCCAAAATCTGATTCGCCAGCAATTCGCTATCCGGCTCAACTCCAACTGAGAATCGGACGAATCCAGTACTTAAGCCCATTCGGTCACGTTCCTCTTCCGGTATTTCGGAAGAAGTGCTACAAGCTGGCATCGAAAAGAGCGTTTGGACAAATCCCAAGGAAACGGCTAAATGGCCAATTCCTTTGCGAACGAGTTCCTGCATAAATAGGTCTGCGGTTTCTCGGTCCCGACAATCGAAGGTGAATACTGCACCGCACCCAAAGGCAGGATCAGCAATTTCGGAAAATCTAGTGTGGTCTGGATGAGAAGGTAATCCCGGATACACGACAGGGTAACCGTTTTCTTGAAGTTTCCTCGAAACTGTTATGGCGTTCTTAGAGTGTTGCATTACCCGAATCGGCAGGGTCTGGAGGTTCTTGCGAATAGCGGCTGAAACCTGAGCATCCATTGTCGGACCAAGCAACATAGAACTTCCCGTATTGACATCCAGCAATGAAGCAATGAACTCACTCGAAGCACAAACCGCTCCGCCAAGATGATCGCCCATGCCGTTAATGTATTTGGTTAGGCTGTGGACAACAATGTCAGCACCGAGCGTAGCCGGGTGAACAATAATCGGCGTAAACGTATTATCGACAACAAGTTTGATTCCTTGAGCTTTGCAAAGTTTGCTTAAAGCGACCAGGTCAGGACACGCAAGTAATGGGTTGCTAAGAGTCTCACAGTAAACGATCTTGGTTTTGTCTGTAATGGAACGTTGAACTTCGACCAAGTTATTCATATTGACAAAACTCGTCCTTATCCCAAATTTTGGTAGCAAGTTGGCGAAGAGGGCGTAGGTGCCACCGTATACGGTACGACTGGCAACAATCTCGTCGCCAGTCTGACATAGCTGCATGACGACACAAGAAATGGCCCCCATTCCCGTCGCCATCACGCAAGCAGATTCAGTTCCCTCAAGCTGGGCAAGCTCTTCGGCGAGCAGGTGGTTTGATGGACTTAAGTGTCGACCATAGAGGTAGCGTCCGGCAATTCCTGTCTCAAACATCTCGGTCATTTGAGCACCCGTATCAAACTCATACATGGCGGAGTCTGAAATCGGTGGATTAACATGACCGATGCCGAAGTTTGCGAAATTACGATTCATAGTTCAATTATTGATTCTAAATCCAATAAGTTAGGCATATTTGCAAATTTGGCTAACAAGTGAATAACAAAGTGCCGATTTTAACTAATTATATTAGTTTGGGGTGACCCAATCTCGGAGATCTTCGGCAGTTAACTTTCGCAACGGACTAACGATGCTTTTTGAAAGCTCTCGAAGAACTTCAATTAAGTATTCAAGCCGAACAGACGTTTCCACTAGTTCCAGGAAGAACTGCTTCCGAATGGGGGAGAAATCCAACATATTCGCAATAGCAAATGAGAGTTGTTCAGGATCCTCGGGAAATAGAACCTTAATCGCAAATTCTTGATTATCTACATGTTCTTTGAGCAGCGACTCGGCCAGTTCGCGGGACTCAGCACACAATTCAAACAGATGCTCGTGATCCTCCTCTTCAAGTTCAGAAATATTCTCAATCGTTCCTCGTAAGAAAGGAGCCTCAAAGTCAAATTCGCGGATTCGAAATCGTTCCACTCCTTCGACCGTAAGATCGTAACGGCCATCTTCATAACGATGAACGTCGAGAATTCTGGCTTTCGTCCCAACCAAATAAGGTTCTGATGCTTCCCCAGCTTCACCTTCGGAGCGGATTAAGGCGATGCCAAATGGAAGGTTTCTCTCCAGGCAGGACTCTATCATGAGCCGATATTTTTGCTCAAAGATATGGAGCTGAGTCCTCGAATTTGGGAAGAGAACCAAGTTCAAAGGAAATAAAGGCAATAGTTCGCGTTCGGATGCCATCGTAGATCACAACATTTATGGTCGAGAAAAGGTCATACTTATAGGGTTATTCATTGAACCACGTTCAGTGACTTTTTTAGAGGAATATTCGGAAATGGCGGAAGATTTTCAAGACAAAAATCGTGAGCTTCAAGGAGAGATAGAGCGACTCAAACTCCGTATTAGCGAACTTGAAACGGATAAAAATGTCCCTTCTGCATCCAAGATGGAACAGCAAGTTGACGTTACGCCGATTGATCAGGCTGATGTCACTCTCCGAAGATTGGTTCAAAGAATTGCGATGATTCTTCAAGCAGAAAAGATCGTGATCATGTTCCATGACAGAGAAATGGGCGATCTTAAAGGAATTCCTCCGGCATTTGGTGTCGATGAAATTCATCTTAACGCGTTCAAAGTAAGGGCAACCCACGGAATTTCCGGAAAAGTCTTCCGGGATGGCGAACCAATCATCTACCAAGATATTGAAGCAATTCCTGAAGCCCGCGAAGAACCGTTTGGCCTCATGCATGTGGTGAACGGCGTCTGCGTTCCGCTAGTAATTGAAAAGCGTGATGATGAAAACCGAGTTATTGAAAAGAGCATGATCGGTGTTCTTCACGCGTTCAATAAGAAACATAACGAAGAATTTAATGAAGAAGATGTCCGATTGCTTGAGCGAATGGCGCGCAATGTCGGATCAATTATCGCCAACCTTCAAATGTATCGAGAGATCGTTGAAGAGAAAGAAGAATTGGCCCAGACTTTTGAGTCGCTGACGGCTGGTCTCATGTTGGTTTCTACAGATCGACGACTGCTTCAAATCAACGCTACCGCTAGGGCTATCTTTCAGGCTCCTGCCGATAGTCTTGGCAAGAATCTTGAAGATATTGTCAAAGATACTGCGTTCCTTGGAGCAATTGAAAAGTCACTTGACGGTGCCGAGCCAGGAAAGGTTGAAACTCATTTGACCCTCGGTGGTTTCGAGAGAATTTATGAATCACAATTTGCCTCCGTTCTTGGGCAGGACGGAAAGGGAATTGGGGTTGTAGCTATCCTTGCAGATGTCACTGAAATTCGAAATATTGACCGAATGAAGTCGAGTTTCGTTGCCATGGCTTCTCATGAACTCCGAACACCGCTTACGGCAATTAAGGGCTTTTCCAGTACATTGCTCGATGGTCTTGATGATGAACTTTATGACAAGGCCGATCAAAGAGAATTCCTTGGCATTGTTGTTGGCGAATGTGACCGGTTGCGAAGACTAATCGATGATCTTCTCAACACGAGCAGAATCGAAGCTGGTGAGTCACTGAAGCCAAACTATACGCATGTTGACATCAAGACACTCCTTGATAAGGCGCAGAAAGTTCAACAGCAAGCTACGCACAAGCACGTTATTAAACTAGATGTTCAGGGCGATCTTCCCGACCTCATCGTAGGGGACGAAGATAAGATGGATCAAATCCTGACCAACCTTCTCAACAACGCAATCAAGTACTCGCCAAATGGTGGAGATATTGTTATTCATGCGAAGCAAGAAGGTGAAACATTGGTCATCGGAGTCAAGGATCAAGGGCTTGGAATTCCCAAGGATCACCTCCAAAAAGTCTTTGAAAGGTTCCACCGAGTTAATAACGAAGATAACCGACGAATTTATGGAACGGGTCTTGGTCTTTTCTTGGTCAAGCACCTCGTTGAAAATGTTCATTTTGGCAAAATCTGGGTTGAATCGGATCTAAATAAGGGTTCAGACTTCATTTTCAGAATTCCAACCAACATCAACATTGAAGAAGCGAAGAAAGTAACGGACTAAACCGCTGAGATAAGGAATGCGATGAATAAGAAGGTTGGCATTGGTCTAGCGGTCTTCCTGGCCCTTTTAGTAATTTGCTGTACTGGGATCTTCTTTTTCTTCAAATCCGCCACCGGGAAGATAATGGAGGCTGTGTCCAAAGACCAAGTCTTTGTCGCAAATGTCCTCAAGAGCACAACAAAAAACTGGGACGAAAATGAATTCTCCAAGTTCGCTGATGATTCCTTCAACACACCCGAGAAGCGTGAGGAAACAAGGAAGCTTTTTGCGACCTTAAAAAAGAACCTCGGACCACTTGTCGAATTAGGTGAGGTAACAACAGGAACAAAGGCTTTTAAGGCCAATAGTGAAGGGAACGGACAAGGATTCTTTGTTTCGTTAACCGCGAAGGCAAAGTTTGAGAAAGGCAATGGAGTTTTCACTGTCGTGGTCAAAAACTACAAAGAGCAGATGAAAATCACTTCCATAAGCCTTGATCCTGACAAGGCACCGGCATCTGGTTCAAAGAGTCCCTAACCCCTGGTAATTGGAACTCTGATTACTCAACGAATGTTCACTATCGTTAGTGAAATCTCGAAAGAAAAAACCTTGGCTAGCATGGATTCTTGGATCCGCAATCTGTCTCGTTGTGCCAATGGCGATCATTGGAAAGTCATCCTTTAATGAATTAGCCGCAAGAATTGGAAAAAACAAGACCTTCGTAAACAACTTGATTAAAGACCATTACGCAAACAAAGACACCAGTTCCTTTGTATTAGAGGGCACGCGAAAGCAAGTTCAAACCGTTCTCGATGATGCACAAAAACAAATGGGGAAGTGCCTTGCATTTGATACCGCCGATACGATACCAACCTTTAGGGACGTCATCAGCAAAGGATGGGAGCTAACCTACAACTTGCCAGTACAATTTGAAAAAGGATACAAAACCTTTACCGTCCGAGTTCGAAATGAAGGTGATACTCAAGTCGTTGTTTCGATGTCTTCAATCGACGGAATTACGGCGAAGAATTCAATTAAGCGGCAGATTAGGGACAGTTTGCGCTAGTGGATTTATAGAAATTCTCCACGATCGTGAATCCTTGCTCAGTCAACACTGACTCAGGATGAAATTGAACGCCTTCAATTAGCAGTGATTCGTGCCGGACGCCCATGATCTCGTCGTCATCAAGTGATCTCGCCGTCACGATAAATCCTGGCGGAGGCGTTGACTTTCCGATTACGAGACTGTGATACCGAACGGCGCTAAATGGGCTTGGCATGCCCTGAAACACCCCTTTTCCATCGTGCTGAACCAACGATGCCTTGCCGTGCATAATCTTCTCGGCCACAACAACGGGCACTCCAGTTACTTCCCCTATTGCCTGGTGCCCAAGACAAACACCAAAGACAGGAAGGGTGAATCCTGGTTGTTGCTTCAAAGCGGCGTCTAAGACGCTGAGACAAATTTTCGAGTCCTTTGGAGTACATGGACCCGGAGAGAGCATGATGCCAGCTGGCCGCATGTCGCGAATTTCCTCAAGCGAAATCTCGTCATTCCGTTTAACTGCAATTTCAGCACCACACTGTCCAAGGTATTGAACCAAGTTATAGGTAAAGGAATCGTAGTTGTCAATGACGAGAATCACTTCTATAGTTTGCCTGAATTCCTCAATTCTATTTTTGTGAATTTCTATATGGATGAAGTTCTGGCATTTTTGACGGATTGAATCGAACGCACATTATGTACGGCGGCTGATCCTGATCCCAGTGCCCATATGTCGTCGTAACTATGGTCCCGTCTCGCAAAACTTCGACACCTGAATACCCGCAATCCCAAGTGCTGGTGTTATCCTTGAGCCGAACCCGATATTGACCAGGTAATCCTTTTTCCAAGTCGTCAAAGGACCCTATCCAACCGACCCAGTCTCCGTCGGTCACAGTGCCAGTGCCTTTTGGCGAAATGTCACGAAATCCGATAAAGAGTCGACCATCTTTAAGGTACTTGCCAACATGGCGATCGCCAGTTAATTCTGCGGGAAGGTCCCGAGGCTCGGTCCAAGTTAGACCTTCATCCTTGCTGAAAATTACTTGTGAGTTTCGAACTCGTTTGTTTTCGCGAAGCAGCATCGCCAAAGTTTTCCCATTTGGTGATCGGATGATTCCAGGTTCACAAAGATGAAGGTCGCTCCGGTTAAGAACGACCGTTGGGGCATTCCATGTCAATCCCCCATCGGTCGTTATGGTCCGGTATAAAGTGAAAACTCCTGTGGCTTTTTTGCTATCGGCAAAGAACCGCCCGTCATCATGGAAATACGCGGCGTACGAACCTTTCTGTCCTCTAATAGGCTCCAAGGCGCCCATGACAACAATTCCTCCCCAGTTGCCTGCAGGCTTCAATTCAGACCAGGTCGTGCCCTCATCGACCGAAAGCGAAGTTCGCGCAGGATAGAGACCTGACCATAGAAGTAATCGGGCCTTTCCGCTGGCGTCGATGAGCCGGTGAATAGTCGGTGTCTCTTTGCCTGTTGCCCAACTTGGAGGTGTTGTCAATCGTCCAGACCAAGTTAGTCCAGCATTATTGCTTCGCTTATAAAGAATCTGACCGGAGCCATGGCCTTTCGGGTAGACGCACAACACCGTTTTTCCGTCGGGCAAAAGCAGTGTTGTTGGGTGTCCAAGGTATTGTCCTTGCTCACGGTCCACAACTACCTGCAGTTCAGGTCGGCTGTTGAGGTCCACATATCGGGTGCGAAGACCAACCATGATTTGAAATCCTAAAAAAGCACTCAGCACGTTGATGTCAATAGTACTTGCTTTGAACGTAAACTATGTCACATGACATTTCTCTCGGTTGCAATCTTTTCTTTGTTGTCCACAGGAGGACCTCAGGCCATCAAGGTTCCTTATGAAAAATACACCCTCGCAAACGGGCTAAAAGTAATTCTTCATGTGGACAAAACCCTTCCAGTTGCGACAATTAACACCTGGTTCTATGTCGGGTCAAAGGACGAGCCAGAGCGAAGGAGTGGATTTGCCCACTTGTTCGAGCACTTGATGTTCATGGGCACAAACCGAGTTCCAGGTGGTCAGTTTGACCAGATTATGGAAAGGTCCGGTGGGCAAAACAATGCCTCTACCGCCGAAGATCGGACGAACTATTACTCTTTTGGACCCTCAAACTTGCTTCCTACCTTGCTCTGGCTAGATGCTGATCGACTTGAAGATCTTGGCAAAGCAATGACCCTCAAGAAACTTGACTTGCAAAGAGATGTTGTCAAGAATGAGCGAAGGCAAAATACCGAGAACACTCCTTACGGAAAGGCCTATGAGATGATCAACAGTCTCATGTATCCCAAAGGGCATCCGTATTCAACTTCCGTGATCGGCTCTCATGAGGACCTATCTGCCGCCTCAGTCGGGGATGTCCAATCGTTCTTCTCAACTTTCTATGTTCCGAACAATGCGTCGTTGATAGTAGCCGGAGACTTCGACCCCGCGAAAATCAAGCCACTGGTAAACAAGCTATTTGGCACCCTGCCGCGAGCAAACGATGTTCCAAGAAAGCAGGTACAGCCGTTCACTTTTCCAGGAGCCAAATTGACACTTGTTGATGCCGTTTCAGCATCAAAATCCGTTATGGTCTGGCACACTCCTCCCACCACTAAGGATGGCGATATCGAGATGAAAATCGCAGCCAAGGTCTTAGGTGACGGATTAGCAAGCCGATTGCAAGAAACACTGGTCAACAAACTCGGTCTTGCTACCGAAGCTTCTGCAGGATTGGACAGCAAATACCTTGGATCGATGTTCTATATCGATGCAACTTTGGCACCTGCTAAGAAGCAAGGTGATATGGAAAAGGCAATCCAATCCATTATTAATGACTTGGCAAAGAATGGGCCGACGGCGAATGAACTGAAACGAATAGTCGCTAAGGAAGAGTCAGCCATTTCTTCTATTCTTCAGAATCTTGACCAAAAGGCAGACCGGATGAACGAATATGAATTCTATTACGGGAACCCTGACTCATTTCAACGAGAAATAGATGCGTACAAGGCGGTCACTCCCGCCGCAGTTAAGGCGGCTGTAGGAAAGTACTTAACTGGAAAGAACTTAACAATCCGAGTAATTCCTGAAACCGCTCCTCCGACAAAAAATCCGCGCGATGATCAGCCGGGAATTGACAAAGCAACTCTATTCACGACCCCCAAGCCAG
The DNA here is from genome assembly GCA_037141835.1 of Armatimonadota bacterium. Classification (GTDB taxonomy): domain Bacteria; phylum Armatimonadota; class Fimbriimonadia; order Fimbriimonadales; family Fimbriimonadaceae; genus Fimbriimonas. The sequence continues at coordinate 42,864 of JBAXBU010000007.1, forward strand.
CGCGGATGACGATGCCGAATGGCACTTCCGTGTCTTACTGGAGTAGACCAGGTGTACCAATGTTTTCGGTGCGGGCCCATCTTAACATTGGTTCGATTGAAGATTCCAAGCCAGGCTTGAACGCAATGACTACGGAGCTCATGCTGCGGGGAGCAAATAAGTTAACTGGCGCTCAATACTCTGCTCAGCTTGATCTTATCGGCGCAAGTGTTGGTGGTGGAACATCGTTACGCGGAACTACAATTAGCCTCGAAGCACCACTCTCAAATGCCATCCAAGCCTTGGCCATGTTCCAAGGCGTGCTGTCGGCTCCTACCCTTGCCAAAGACGATTTTGACCAATACAAAGCTGAGTTACTGGCTCAACTGACCCAAGAGAATGACTCGGCCAATTCGGTGGCTCAGAAAGTAGCGAAACGAGAATTTCTGGGTAAAAGCCACCCATATGCCAAACCAGTTGCAGGAACCATCGAAAGCGTAACTGGAATAAAGTACGAAGACGTATTGTCAACCGCGAAGAAAATTCAGAAGCTGAAGCCAGAATTCTTTGTAGCCGGTGGTTGGAGCGCGGCTGACGCCAAAGCTATGTTGTCGTCTACGGTCGGAAAGTCAGCTCAGGGCAAAACGATTGGAACCACGAAATTTAGCATCCCTGCAATTCCGAGTCAAGGCGCAAGACTGGTGATTGTTGACCGACCAAACGCCGTCCAAACGGTCATAAACGTACTTTTCCCTGCGGTAAACGTAAATGACATTGACTACCTCGAGCTTGACGGAGTTCGCATGATTTCGGGAGGAAGTTTCACGAGCCGATTGAATCAGAATTTGCGCGAAGATAAGGGATATACCTATGGGGCAGGATCGCGTCTCGCATCAGATCTTTACATAGGTTGGTTCTCGATGTCCTCTTCCGTTCGCGCAGACGTAACTGGGGCTTCTATAAAGGAATTCCTTAATGAGATCGCTCGACTTGAAAAAGGAGATATCGATGGCACCGAAGCCGGGAAGGCTGCTCAGATTATGAGAACCGATATTGTTACTGAGTTCACTTCATTGGAAAGTATTGTAACCGTCGGTTCGTCTGTGATGGATTCCGGAGTTACATTGTCCGATATTGACCAAAGAATCTCAAAGATTCAGGGCTTTGAAGCTCAACGCCTTAACTCGGTCGCTTCGAAGTACCTGAGCAAGAGCAAGGCAATGTTTGTCCTTGTAGGAGACAAGGCGCAAATCTTGAAACAGATTGAAGGCCTTGGATTGCCTTCCCCGGAAATTGTAAAGCCCTGATCGTTTAGTGCCTTTTAGAGCCAAATAGCAGGATGAGTCCGATGAGGATTGATCCTGCGCCAAAATATATTGAAGCTTCTTTACCGGATGCCCTTGTCATAAAAAGCACTGCGCCTTCGAAAATAAGGCCGAAGCCGATGAACTTCGCTGTTTTGCGCCAATCTGCATCGGTATTGATGATGAACATCCATGACAAGAGCAACAGGCAAGATACAGCAAGTGCCATTGCCGCAACAAGCGGCAAATTCCCTCGGCCAATCTGCAAACCAAGATAGGCGATCAAATAAGCTACAAACCCAATTATCGGGGCTGACAGTAATATCCAGGCAGTAAAAACTTCTCGACGTTGCACGGCTTTTCGGTTATTTGAATCCTGGGAGTGGCGCATAGTTCCATTTCTCCATCTGATTCGTGACTAAGGACATTTTTGGATGAAATCGGAATTGATGGAGGTTCAAGCAGAAATATTCTTTAACTTGACACCATTTAGTATTGCCGAAAACCCCCAAAGTTGGTAAAACGAAAGGGTGCAACGTAGCCTATTTCTTATAGCAATTCTCGCTCTCTCGATTGTCGGGTGTAGTTCCAGCCCGGAAACCAATTCCGCGACCGGAGGCGCTACCACTAAGAAACTCCGAATAGGATTTATTCCCAAAGGTTCTACCCACGAATTTTGGAAGGCAATGCAAGCTGGTGCTGAAGGTGCTGCAGCCGCGAATGACGTAGAATTGATTTGGAAAGGACCCCAAAAGGAAGATGACAAGGCCGACCAAATTAAGGTCGTAGAAAACTTCACGAATCAAAAGGTTGATGGCATCATCATGGCTCCGCTTGATGAAGAAGCTCTGAAAACTCCATCCAAAGAAGCCATCGCTAAAGGAATTAAGATGATCATCGTCGATAGTGGTCTGAAAGACGTTGAAACAGAAAGCTTCATTGCTACTGACAACGAAAAAGCTGGCTACATGGGCGGAGAAAGGCTAGCCAAAGCCCTTGGAGGCAAAGGAAAGGTCATTATGCTGAGATATGCCGAGGGCTCAGCAAGCACAATGGCTCGCGAAAAAGGATTCTTGGATGCGGCGAAAAAGGGTGGGCTCGAAGTGGTTAGCGACGAGCAACATGGCGGTGCAACTCGGGAATCAGCACAAACTGCGAGTGAGAACCTTCTCACTCGATTCAAAGCCGGAGAAGGGCTCAGCATTCAAGGCATCTTCTGTCCTAACGAGTCCACTGCATTCGGCATGATGAAGGCTCTTCAAAATGGCAAGTTAACCAGCAAGGTCAAATTTGTTGGATTTGATTCATCCAAAGAATTGCTCGAAGCAGTAACTTCCGGAGAAATCGAAGGACTTGTTCTTCAAAATCCAACAAACATGGGCAAGCTCGCCGTAGAAAACATGGTCAAAGTGCTTAAGGGTGGAACGATTGAAAAGAGAATTGACACTGGTGCCATTTTGGTTGACAAAGCGAACATGGAATCTGACGAAGTTAAGGCTTTGCTTGGTAAGAAGTAGTTCGCCATAAATCTACAAAAAAGAACCCCGCCGAATCTGGCGGGGTTCTTTTTTGTAGAACACCATTCTTTCGATTGGTGATTCCGAAGAATCTCGAATTACTGGTTCTTAGCGCCTGCGTTAATCCATCCTTCGATGATGTCAAGATCAGACTTTGCGAGTGGAGCTTTTCCTTGTGGCATCGTGGCTCTTGGACCACCTATGGTACGGAAAAGTCCGCTGTTCATTGCATTACCAGCAACAACCTTTGCCATTACGCCTTCATAGGAATCAACTGACAAACCGGCTTTCCGATTTCCGGCACTGTGGCATGGGAGGCAGTTGGCTTTCAGAATTGTTTCAACCTGGGAGTATGTGATTGAACTAGCAGCTGGCTTCTCCTCTTTCTTTGCTCCGGCAGGTGGTACAAACGTGAATTCTTTGACATCCATAACCTCTTTTCCGAGGACAATGTCGCCTTGCGCCATTACAACGACTTCCGAATTGCTCGCCCCTCGAGCGACACCAGTCTTCAGGTCCAAGAACAGGCTAAATGGTTTGTCATTTGCCATCTTTCCGGCATATTCTGTGACCGGATTTCCTTTAATCGTTTTGTTGCCTTTAACTGAATAATCTTTGGTTCCTTTTAGAGCATCGGCCCCAAAGAACGCGGCCCAAGCCCAAACATGAAAATCCTTTGTTGGCGCCAACGAGGCTGGCATTTCAGTGTATGTGTTTGCTTGCTTGTTTAGGGTCCAAACCATCTTTCCGTCTGATTCAATCAACTTGGATGGCATATCAATTTTGTACATCCCTGCTTTTGAATAGGTAAGAGTTCCTTTTTCCAGCCCGCCGCTTAGCTTTGTAACTGTAAACTCAGCTTTGAGAGACTTGGCGTCTTGAAGAATTGTGACATGGCTTTTGACCACTGCCGGAAGATCAGATTGGGTTAAGAAGGCAGTTCCGAGAACCGCCATCGCAGAAGTGAGAAGAAAGAATTTCATAATACTAAGCCTCTAAATTTAAACGCTTTGTTAGGTTGATAGTTTACAGCTATTCGACTGGAAAATCAGTATGTGCTAGGATTAACGGATTCAATGGAAACCAAGTTAACTTTTTTGCTGTTAGGGGCAGGTTCAAGAGGAACCATGTTTGCCAAAATTCTTGCGGAGGATTACGCTCCTGGGACCCTGGTTGCGGTTGCTGAACCAAACCCTGAAAGCCGCCAGAAAATTGCCGAAATGCATAACATTCCGGTTGAACTCCAATTTGAAACTTGGGAGCAAGCTTTGTCGCAGCCTAAACTTGCCGATGTAGTGGTGAACACTACAATGGATCGACACCATGTAGATTCTGCCGTGGCAGCATTTGGCCTTGGTTACCACATGCTGCTCGAAAAGCCAATGGCAAGTACCCTCGCCGACTGCGTAAAGATTGCCGATGCAGCCAAAAAAGCCGGGACAATTGCCAGTGTCTGTCACAGCCTTCGATACAACGATGTTTATGCTGCAGTTAGGGAAGTACTACGATCGGGCAGAATTGGTGACATTGTCAGTGTCGACCAACTTGAAGCTGTCGAACATATTCACCAATCCCACTCATTTGTCCGAGGTAATTGGGGCAACGAAGGTAGAAGCGCTTTTATGCTTTTAGCGAAAAGCTGTCATGACATTGACATCTTGTTTGACCTTGTCCATGACGACTGTGTCCGCGTCAACTCGTTTGGATCCTTGTCATTCTTTCGCAAAGAAAACGCACCCGCGGGTGCACCGCTTCGATGCCTTGACGGTTGCCCGGCAGAGCCAGAGTGCCCATATCATGCGATGAAAGTCTACGGGACTCCCGGTAAGGGGTGGGGGCAGTCGGTTGGATTAACCATGACTGGAGACCTGCTTACGCAAGCATTGCAAAGTGGTCCATACGGCAAGTGTGTGTTCCAAACCGATAACGACGTTGTCGATCACCAAGTCGTTTCGATGGAGTTCAAGAAAGGACAAACGGTCACCTTTACAATGACCGCGTTCACGCCATTTGGAGGTCGAAGGATTCGAATCCACGGCACGAAAGGCTATTTAGAAGCCGCTACGGAAACTCGAATAGTAGAAGTTCATGAATTTTGGGGCGAAAAGAAGCATGAAGTCATTGAGGTTCCTGCCCGAGAGGGTGGACATGGCGGAGCAGATCCTTTGGTGATGAGAACCCTTATTGAGGCAATTGAATCTGATAATCCTAGCCTGGTGACGACAAATTTAGAGAATTCGCTCATGAGCCACAAGATTGTATTTGCCTCAGAGCAGTCTCGTCGTGAAGGAAGAGTTGTATTTCTCAATGAACTTGCGCAGAGCTAAAAGGTAAAACAAAAAAGCCATGCTTGAAGCTCAAGGAATTCATAAAAGTTATGGCTTAACGAAAGCACTCATCAATGTATCTCTCCAAATTTGTCCCGGAGAGGTCCTTGCTATTGCCGGTGAAAATGGCAGCGGCAAAAGCACATTAATGCGAATCTTGTCCGGAGAAGAAACTCAAGACGAAGGACAGTTGATGCTTGATGAACATGCATATCATCCTAAGAATCCCCAAGAGGCACTGAGCCGGGGAGTATCTTTGGTTCATCAGGAGCTTGCCCTCTGCCCGCACATGACGGTTGCAGAGAATATTTACTTGGGTCAAATGGGTAAGGGTGGTTTTTCTCCAAAAGAGGCGGAAAAATTGGCTCGTCCAATTCTCGAGTCATTGGGCTATCAAGATTTGGATCCTGCAAAACTCGTGCGTGATCTGTCGATTTCGCTCCAACAAGTCGTCGAGATAGCTCGGACACAAGCAATTAACTCTCAGTACGTTTTGCTGGACGAACCCACGAGCAGTTTAACAAAAAGTGATATTCGAAACTTATTTGACTTAATTAAGAGGTTGAAGTCTCAAGGCAAGGCAATTGTATATATTTCTCATTTCCTCGACGAACTTCGAGAAATTGCTGATCGAATTGCAATCTTAAGAGACGGAGAACTTATTCATCAAGGTTTGATGTCGTCAGTTTCTGAGTCCGAGATCATCCACCACATGGTAGGCCGTGATATGACTGAGCTCTTTCCACGATCCGAACGCCATGTCGGCATTGCGCTTCTTGAGGTTGACCATTTGACTGGGGCAAATAGAAAGCCCAACAATTCAACCTTTAAACTGCATCGAGGAGAAGTATGTGGAATAGCTGGCCTAAATGGTGCAGGAAGAACTGAACTACTGAGATCGATTTTTTCACTGAATGAAGTTCAATCTGGGAAAATTCAGGTCGGCTCGTCAAGTCCAACAAGCATCCGAAACGCTTGGCAACTTGGAGCAGGCTTTGTGTCCGAGGATCGTAAAGAAGAGGGGCTGGCACTTAGCATGTCGATTGCGGAGAATCTGACTTTTCCAGGTCGCAAGGGATGGAAGTTCTCAACATCAAAAAACGAGAAGGTAGCCCAAGAATTCTCAACTAAACTTCGAGTTAAAGCAAGAACGGTTCAACAAAACATCAGCGAGCTGTCGGGCGGCAATCAACAAAAAGTTGCAATCGCCAGACTCTTGCATTCCGGCTGCGAAGTATTGATCCTGGATGAGCCAACCAGGGGAATAGATATCGGCAGCAAAGCCGAAATATACGAATTAATTGATGGACTAGCAAAGGACGGGAAAGCCGTACTGATCGTCAGTTCATACCTGCCAGAATTATTGGGAATATGTGACCGAATTGCGGTCATGAGTCGCGGCGTCCTTAGCGAATTCGTTCCGGTCGCGGAAACTAGTCAAGAGAAACTTATGGAGTTGTGCGTTACATCATGAAAGCGAAAGGAGTCATTGGGGTCTTTATTGCCTGGGTTCTAATTTATGTCATTTTTATGTTTCTCATCTGGCACTTTAAGCCAAGTCAGGAGCCGTTTCTCAATCCAGGCAACCTAGAACTGATGATGCGTCAAGGCGTAATCGTGGGCCTCGGCGCCATAGGCATGTCATACGTTATCATGACTGGCGGAATTGATCTTAGTCCAGGCTCAACGATCGCTTTAACAACAGTTGTGGTTGCCCTCGTGCTCAAAGCAACAAACAATCCGATTCTGGGGATCGGAGTAAGCGTTCTGGTGGGATTGATCGCTGGCCTTATCAATGGAATCTTGGTTGCAAAGCTAAAAGTAGGACCTTTTATTGTGACTTTGGCGAGTATGTTGATCTTCCGTGGTGCGGCGAAAGGTTTTGCCAATGAGCAAACGGTTGGTAGCGTTCCGGATACTTGGTTGCAGGTCTTTACCGCCTCATTAGCCAAGAGCGAACGATGGCAGCTCATCCCAAAAGGTGCATGGGTATGGGTAATCCTACTCATCCTGATGACCGTCATTCTTCATCGAACAGTTTTTGGTCGAAATGTTGTTGCCATTGGCTCAAATGAAAAGACGGCAAGACTTTGTGGAATCAATGTCAACGCCGTAAAGATCGGAGTCTATGCCATATGCGGTGTTTTTGCCGGAATTGCAGGTCTTATGCAAGTTTCTCGAGTTCAAATCGGTGATCCGACGATTGCCGCCGGCGATGAACTCAAAATGATTGCTGCCGTCGTTATTGGTGGGGGGAGCCTGTTAGGTGGGGAGGGGAACTTGATTGGTGCGGCAATTGGCACATTGATCATGACCACTATCAATATGGGATCAACTCAGCTCGGAATATCAAATTGGATTCAAGAAATTGTCACGGGGCTCATCATTGTTGTGGCCGTTGCCTTGGACCGATACCGAATGACCCGACCCGCTAAAATTGCTTCGGCGTAGTGATTTGAAGTTTTTTCCGGACAAATATAAACTTTGGTCCGTCCGGAATCACGGCAACAAACTCGTCATCAGTGACAAAACTAAACACTGATTCTTCATAAATTGCCGCTCCGACAAAGCCGGGTGCTGAAATCCTCGAAGCACTCAGTGCCGTGTCGATATCCAAGGCTCGTTCTACTTTGCGAGCAAACCCGCCATCGAAAAGCCGAACCACTGCCTTGACGCTTGGATTGATCCCTTTGGCTACCAAGCAAGAGGATAAGTTGACTGCATCGTCATGGGTGGCAGATATGACTGACATGGCGGATTCAATACCGGCTAGCTTGAGGGTCTCATCATCTCGGCCGTCTCCCACAATGAACGTCACAGACTCTGCTAACAAGCTGCGATACTTGGCATTTGCGCTACTATCAATCGCAACAACTGCGTATCCAAGCTTGGTCAGTGTTTCCGTGATGCGAAAACCAACATTGCCAATCCCAACCACGATCACATGACCACTCTCCGAGACCTTTTGGCGACCAAGAATCTCGGCAAATCTTGAAGATACAAAGTAGTCGGTAATGATCGAGTAAAGAATTGCGACTGAAGCAGAACCTAATATCATCATCAAGCATGTATAAAGCTTGACTGCCACGTTGGCATCTTTGACACTGATATCCCCATAACCTGTCGTCGTGAGCGTTGTGATGACAAAGTAAGTCGAATCAATTGGCGAGAGCTTCATGGAAGCGCTAAAAACCAATATGCTTGTAATCGACAGGATGGTAATTCCGAATAACAACCAAATGAGAAGTGGAGGAATATTCCGAAAGAAGTTCTTTACACTGATTTTCTGCTTCTTCGTTCTTCGTTTGGAAATGCTCTGATGGTTGGATTTCTGTATATCCGCTTCGCCGTCACTAGGCAAATGGACAACGAAATTACTTTCTTCGAAATCAAATGAGCCAATAACATTCGATCCGATTGAAGCCGCCGCAAAGCTTGGAGCCGCCAAAACCGACATCGCAAGGGCTCGGTGGATGCCTACCGACTTTTCTAACCGCTTGGCAAGGGTTTGATCAAACAATCTGGCGACCACTCGAACAGCAGGGTTGAGAGTCTGAGCGTCTAACGAAATCTCGATATTCGTTAGGTCAGAATCAGTAACCGCAATGAGTGCTTTTGCCTCATTTATCTTGGCCTCTAAAAGGATCAGGCTATCCCGGGCGTCGCCAAGAATGACGGAAGCACCAAGCTCTCGAATCTCTCTCTCAAATTCTGCTCGAGCGGCTTCGGCGACAACGGTTACCGACTGACCCATCTGGAGCAGAAGCATCGTAACGCGATAGCCCACCTGGCCCAAACCACAAACAATAACATGCGCCAAGGCCTTACTTGCCTCCCATTCCACTCAATGCAATTCCCTTAAGGAAGTAACGCTGTGCAAAGAAAAATAGGAGAATTGTAGGCAAGATGTGTACAAGAGATGCCGCCATCACCTGCTCGAAGTTTGTCCCAAAAGTATCTTGAAACATGCGCAGGCCAATGCTGACGGTGTACTTTTCTGGAGAGTTCAAATAAATGAGCGGACCTTCAAATGCGTCCCAATGGCCCAGAAATGAAAAGAGTGCCACTGAGGCAATCGCCGGACCAGAAAGAGGCAGAAGTATTCTCCACCAGATCCTTATGAAGCTCGCACCATCAATCATCGCCGCTTCATCAAGTTCACGTGGAATGGTCAGAAAGAACTGTCTAAGCAAGAAGATATTGAAGGCCCCGCCACCGAAGAACGCGGGCACAATCAACGGGAAAAAGGTATCAATCGCGTGCAATTTTCGCCAAACAAGAAACACCGGAATCTGGGTTACCTGGCCGGGCAACATCATGGTAGCTAACATCGTGAAGAAGAGAAAATTTCTCCACTTAAAGGTAAATCTTGAGAATCCGTAGGCTACTAATGAACCAGTAATTACCTGTGCAATTGTGCAGATCACCGTGATGAAAACAGTGTTCATCACAAACGTTGGAAAGGGTAATGCCGTCCAAGCTTTGGCGAAATTTGAGAAATCGGGATTTGCGGGAATCAGTCGTCCCGGGTCTTTGGCATACTCCGCCGACGATTTAAGCGCTGTAGAAATCGTCCAAAGGAAGGGGATCGAGAACATGAGAGATCCTAAAATAAGCAAGATGTAGGTCGGAATTCGTTTCACTTTGCTTCACCTTCATAGTGAACCCAACGCTTTGACATGGCAAATTGAATGAGCGTAAAGGTCAGCAAAATTGCAAAGAGAATCCAAGCCATTGCGCTGGCTTTGCCCAATTTGAAGTACTCAAACGCGTTCCGGAAGATGTAAAGAGAATAGAACAACGAAGCATTATTAGGGCCTCCACTGGTCATGATGTAAGCGCTGGTAAACACCTGGAATGCACCAACTAACCCTAAAACTAAGTTGAAGAACATGACGGGAGATAGGCAGGGTAGGGTGATATGTCGAAACTGGGTCCAAGTTCCAGCCCCATCCAGTCTGGCTGCTTCATAATAGCTTTCTGGAATTCCTTGCAGTCCGGCAAGGAATATGATCATTCGCTGACCGCCGATTCCCCAAAGGGACATCAGGACAAAGGCAAATAGGGTGTATTTTTCGTTTTGGAGCCATTCAATATTCGGTAAACCAAGAAACCCTAGTCCTTGGTTAAGAATGCCACTGTCTGCATTGAAGACCCATTGCCATACTAGTGCAGAGGCTACTGCCGGAACCATAGATGGTAAGTAGAACAATGTTCGATATAACCGCACTCCCTTGATTGGCTGATTGAGAAGAATTGCAATGGCAAGGGATCCCAATACGCCAAGTGGAACCGTGAGCAGGGCATAGAGAGCCGTGTTCTTCAATGATTTCCAAAACAAAGGGTCTTGGGTCAAAAGTCGTCGATAATTTTCGAGCCCAACAAACTTTGAATTGGCTAGATCATATTTGTACAACGAAAGGACAAGCGACGAAAGCATTGGCCCAACCGTGAAGATCAAGAAGCCAATTAACCACGGGCAAATGAAAAGAAATCCCCAAAACTCCTGCCGGTCAATGAGCCGCTTTCGAGATCGCTTCTTTACCATCCGGGTTCCTCGGCAAGCACTTTGTTGATTGCCAGGGCGGCGTGTTCGGCAACAACTTTTGCATCGGTTTCTCGACCACTCCAAAGGGCATCAAGCTCGTTATTCATGGTGGTTGTCCATTCCGCCCATCGCTCATCGATTGGCAACTGCTTTCCGCCCTTAACCGCACTAAGGAAAATCCGAATTTGAGTAGGTGGCAAGGTGGATTCAAGAAACTCAGGGCTATTGGCGACTGCTTTTCGAGTTGGAAAGCATCGGCGGTTAGTAACATAAAGTTGTTGCTCCGTCTCTGGGCTTGTTATAAATCGAGCAAATCTCCATGCCGCTTCGGGATGCTTAGTATGCTTGGGAATAACCAACTGATTACCTTTAACGATTGTGGAGCCTGATACTGGTCCAACCGGCAATGGTACGACATCCCACTCAAAATCCTTAACTGCCTTTCGGTATCGTGGCGTCATTCCCATCCAGTCAATACTCATACCGAGTTTTCCACCTTCAAAGGTAAATGCGGAATTTGCTGCTTGAGCTGGAGTTGGCGCACAACCGTGCTTGTAGCGCAGATCTGCAACGAACTGAAGTCCGGCAACAGCTTTGGGATCGGCAAGCATTGACTTGGTGTGCGATTCATTGAGTAGTACGCCCCCAAAACCATAAACGAAGGGAGTCCAAGTTGGAAAAATCGGAAGTGCTACTCCAAATTGAATAAATCGGTTTTGCGAATCTTTCTTGGTTATCTTCTTGGCTGAATCAACGAATGACTTGTAGGTCCATCTTCCCTCGGTCCACATTTTGTAGGGGTCTTCAACACCTTCTTTTGCAAACATTGTTTTGTTGTAGTAAATGACGGTTCCACCAAAAAGAACGTTAAGCCCAAACAATCGGTTGTTAACTTTACACTCTTCGATAGTTTGAGGAAAGAAATCATCCTCGTTCCAAGTGGGATCCTTTTTGGCAAGTTCCGACATATCCAAGAAGAAGTCTTTCTTTTGCAAATTCGCGAAGTTATAGTGATCAACCCGGAGAACGTCTGGTGCCGTATCTGAAGCGAGCATGACAACGGATTTATTTGCATATGCCGAACCCGGTACTTTTAGGAACTTGACATGAACGTCGGGATTATCCCGATTGAATTGTTCGCAAAGCTGCTCTTCCAGGGCTAACTGTTCGGGGTTTCCCCAAGCCATGTACCGAATATTGATTTTTTCGTCGTTCGCGGTTGGAGCACATGCCGAGGTAAGCAAAACAAAGGATATGATGCAGATTCTGGAAATGTTCATCGTCCCTTCGTGAAACTATTCTAGCCCACTGACTCGGTGCATTCAACAAAACGAGCAAAAATGCCATTTACTCTGAATAATTTGTCATTTTGAATCTAAAAAAAGTTTTCCACAATGCACAATAAGTAGAATAGATTTTTATTGATTTTGCGGAGTTACATTGAATATTAGTGATCGGTCTCAAGGTTTAGAAAACCCCTTGACAAAAGTTTCAAACAAGGCGCGATTTGTGCCCTTGTTTCTAGGTGCCATCTTCATAGTTGGAGTAGGTATTGCAACGGCTTCTACCGGAATATCTCCGCAGCAAGCTACCCCTCCCCAGTCCCCACCAAAGGCAGAAGGAACCCAAGCGCAAGTTAAGCCATTAGAAGTACCAAAAATAGTCCCAATCAAAAGTGAAGATGTTCAAGGAATAACCTTTGCTGATAAACCAGGGGTCACCTATGTTCTTGCAAGGACATTGTCTGAGCGCCTTTCGCTCGATTTGGACTTAGACAAAAACGAAAAAGTCATGACCATTGGTGACCAAACATTCACTGGCTTTCGTCGACTTTTTAATGGCAGCATCATTATTCCAATCCGTGACATTGAAAAGCTCGATGGAACACTTGAGCCAACCAAAGAAGATGGCCGAGTGACTATCCAGCACTACGCAAATATTTTTGATGTAGTAATCGGCAAAAAACGAATCGAAGTCGACAAGGCCGCCCAAGAGCTGACCGCCTTTCAGGGTGACATTGTTGTCCTTAAGTCAAATGTGAGTACCGGTCGGCCAGGTCACAATACGCCAAATGGTGATTTCAAAACTGGACCAAAAGAAAGGATGCATTATTCCCGCAAATACAACAATGCGGAGATGCCTTACGCAGTTCAAGTCAATGGCGATGTATTCTTTCATGGCTACCCTTCAGTGCCAAGTTATCCGGCGTCTCACGGCTGCATCCGAATGCCGTTAGGTAGAAATGGAGCCGCTAAGTACCTATTTGGATGGGTTGAGCGTGGAGTTGATGTAAAGATTTTTGGAGTCTATAGTTGGGAATCTCGCCGCACTAAGAAAAGGCGAAACGGTTAGCCAAAAAAAAAGAGCTTCCAAGTTGGAAGCTCTTTTTTTGTTAGTCGGGTTTGCGCCTATCCCGGAGTCAAGGTAACTTGATCGAACTTGAGTGTTGTCGGTGTGGCAATTTTGTTTGACCTCGATGGATTGACTGCTCTCACCAAGACTTTTACGGCTCCACTTGGTCCAATATAGGCGGTTGCATTGGGAACTTGAAAGTTTGTTATTTTGTCAGTGCCAGACTGAGAAACGCTTCCAAAGTTAACATACTTGCCAGTGCTGTAATTGTAGACAAAGTACAAGGCTTGAACAAGTTCAGTAGTACTCGTCTCAAAAGAGAACTGAAGAGTTGAAGCTGTTAAATCCGGTACTGTGAAAGTTGCAAATCCAGAAGCAACATGACCGGTACCAGCCAAAAGGATTGAGTTAACTTTGAAGTAGGAATCATCAGAGCTAATGACGTTCGCAAGGCCACCCACGCTACTGACGCCTTCAAACATCCCGATTGCATCCGGCTTTAGCGCGTCTTTTGCAATGGTCACATTGACTGGCAAAGAAGGAATGCCGTTAGCTACAACTTCCAGTGTCGCTGGTCCGGTTTCAGCTAACAACGGAACGTCAATGTTTGTTGAAACCACCAATGGGCCGGTTGCGACACCCATCGAACTATGTCCAGATGTTCGGAAGTATGTGACATGTTTTGCTCCAGTCTTATACGTGATCCTGACAAGCGGGTAGTTTGTTGCGTTCGTGCTATCGTCACCATAAAAACTGTTCTGAGAAAGACCATTTAACTGTCGCCCTTTGAGTACAGCCGATTTGCCAAGAATCAATATCGATGGAACTGAGGTGATCGTTGGTCTCCAAGAATTTTGGAACGTTCCGGCATAGTCATAAACTTCAACGTTTGAGCTAAAGTTTGTGTAAAGTGCTTGTCCCGTTGGAAGCATAAGGAAGTTGCCAGTAAAGCAAGGATGAGCGCCTCCAGTTGTTGGCGTTGGTGCTGGAACAAAGGCTCCGGTACCATCAAATTCAAAGAAGTTCGTCGGACTTGCAAAGACGCCAGGGCTTGCACCAAACAGTACGTGTCCATTCGGCAATAAGCAAGCTGGAGCATCGGCTAAACCTAACTGTCCACCAATATTCGGAAGATCAGGAAGTGCAGCCCATGAACCGGTATCCAAGAGATTCGCTCCCGGGGTGTACATTGCATTGTGTCCAATAGCTCCAATCGCAAGAACCTTGCAAGTTGGAAGTAATACCAAAGGGCCAATTTCTTCCGAACCAGCGTCAGTTAAGAAGTCTGGTGTTGCCCCGGCAGATATCCATTTTCCTAGGGTTGGAAGATATCGCTCAGTGCCAGGTGCTGCTTCAGCGTCTGGACATAAAATTGAGCCATCTGGCATCAGTGTCCAGCCCTCTTCATCATGTCGATCTGCTTTACCGACATTGCTCATCGGGGTCCAAGTAAGAGTAGAAGCATTCAGTGCTGCCATTCTTGTATCGAACGGCATTGCAAGGGCAAATGTACCATCAGGCAGAACGGTACATTGAGCGTCGCCAATGTTGTTCCAACCTGTCGGTGCAGACATGGATGTCCATTTATTCTTGATTGGATCGTAAATCGCACCTTTGTTGGTCCAAACAGCAGGTCCCAAATTGTATTCGCCACCCATTACGAGCAATCGTCCGTCCTTCAAAACCGCTGATGCAAAATAGAGGGGACCATAGTCTGCAGCCATACTTGCTGCTTTTTTCCAAGTCCCATTCACATAACTTCCTTTATTGTTGGGTGTCAACCGATACCAATCTGGCGACATGATGTCGTGAACCATAACTGTCCCATCGGTAAGAAGGATTGGCTCGCCAGCTTGTTGTGGACCGCCAGTCGCAACTATTTTTGTCCAGCTTTGTGCTCCAGAGACGGCGCTTAGCGCTAACGTCGCAAGGCAGGCCATTGACGACCAACTTTTCAGTGTTTTCATTTGTGTGTGTCCCTTTATACCGAAAGGCTATATAAATACTAAATCCGTTCAGAAAATCAACGACTAAAGTACGGACGTATTTTTCCCAACGTTACCCACTTTGCCTGGGAAACACATGTACTAATCGTATAAATGCCATAAGAATTGATGGCAAGCCGGTGACAAAAAAAGAGACCGTGCCAAATCGGCACGGTCCATTTCCCTTTAACTGAACCTAGTTTACGACTTCAGCCGCGCCTAATGTTGCTTGATCAGTCTTGAAAGTGAATACCGCTGGAGCGGCACCAGAACGAGTAGGATTTACTCCTCTTACGATCATCGAGACTTGCTTTGTACTGCTGACGTATAGAGCAATTTGAGCTGGCGTTAATTCCAGTACTTTCGATACACCTGTTGGAGACAATCCAAACGTCGTTACTTGCTCATAGACTCCTTTCTGCACGTTTAGCAAAGAAACAAGGGCCGAAGAGCCCGTTGCTCCTGATGCTTTGAGAAAGACTCGAAGGGTGTCTACTCCGCCGCTAAAAGGAATGGTGTAAACACTATTGAATCCAGCGACTTGACCCAATCCACTTACTGATTTGGATTGAATGTCAAGAGTGACCGAGTCCGGGCTGTACAAGCTGGTCTTGTTTCCAGACATCAAGGTACCGGCGACAGTGGTTACTCCCGAAGGAAGTACCTGGAGAAGGTCTGTGTCGGGCAAGCTGACCTTGAAACTCTTAATAAAGGTTTGCCATCTGCCATTTGTTCCGGCTCCCATACCAACAGCCCAAAATGTGCTTGAGTCATTAGGATCAAGCTCAAGATCAAAATAGTCACCCCATCGTGAGGAGAAGCCATTGTAGGTTCCAGATAGAGAATTCTCCAAAACAATTGGAGCACCCATTGTCCCTGGTGGATCTGATGGTCGTCTTCCACTGGCCATTACTTTGCCAGGAGTCGATGAGCCAATCATCGAGAACGTCATTCCGATTCCTCCTTTCTTATCGATTTGGACAGCTGGGAAGGAATATCCATGACCGGTAGGCGGATTAACTTGTCCTGATTGGAATAGAGTCGGAGTGCCCGAAACTGGCCATCCGTTGGTTTTGAAGTCATACCAACGAGCCGCTGGCCGCCGATCTGAACCCGAAACTGCTACGGAGTGGCTAGATAGAATTCGACCGTTCCATGACGTAGCTACCAGTTGACGTGGATCGTTTGTTTGCACCTGAACACCACCCGGACCAGTGATAAATCCTTGATCATTGTCCCATTTTGGTACAGCAACAGAAGCCTGCGTAACGTTAAACGACGAGCCAGACTTGGTTATGGCTGTCAGAGTCATCGACGTCTGAGATTCGGTATTAACCGCATAGACAGCTGGCGTCGTAGCGTCCTCTGTCTTAGCAAGTTGGACAGTAAACCCGCCACTCTTGAATTTGAATGGTGTTGCCGTTCCGCCATACAGGGTTGCTTTGTCAAACGCCATGATTTGAACACCATTGAATCCAGAACTGCCGGTCATGGCAAACATGTTCCCGGTCATACAAATCATATCTTTGTTGTAACCCAAGCCCGGATAGTCTAGCCAGTAGCTGTTTGATCCTTCAGTTTGCTTGTTGTCAACTTTATAAAGTTTCCAAGTTCCGGTTGGATCAGAAGTGTTTGAAACCGCAATCAGGAAGCTCGATGTCCCGTTGGTTGCTTCGTCTTTGAGCCCCAAATCAAGAACAACGAATCTCTTTGCAATTTGGTCGTAGATGACTTTGGGATCGAAATCAAATGCTTCTGGAGATATCGATTGAAAGAACTGCTGTCCTGGTTGCTCAAAGAGTTTTGTGCCAGTCTTAGTAAAGAAGGCGATGTTGGAATTAACGACTTCTACAATATGATTTGGGCCAACAGCGAGATCTGGATCGGGTGGTTCAAGACTTGTTGCCGAAATCCCAGGAAATCTGGAATTGTTTCCAAGGTTTATTCTGGATTCTGTGAGCGTTCCACCTGCAATCAGGTTGTTCAATTGCCCAAGAGGATAATTAAACTTCAATTCGTGATCCTTTTCCATAACATTTGGACGAAATGTTGTGTTGATTTGAGGATTGAATTTCTTAGTGTCGAGGGTAACGCCTAGGACCGATTTTCCGATTCCCATTGACTTGATCTGCCCAAAGGAAACAGCCGAAACGGCACTAACCAAAAGTACAGACCCAAGAGTTTTAAGCAATTTGTTCATGATTTGGCTCGCTCTGGAACTCAAATTATATCTGGAATGGCAACGAATTTTGACGAGATTCCTCAAAGACACTTAAATGGCGTGAAATGCCATCGAACTTGAAGGTGGTATTAACGGCTTTTGAGCATGATAAGAAACAAAAAAGACCGTGCCAATTTGGCACGGTCTCTTTTTCATGAATAGAACTTAGTTTACGACTTCAGCCGCACCAAGGGTTGCTTGATCGGTCTTAAAGGTAAACACTGTCGGAGCAGCACCTGGTCGAGTTGGACTCACAGCTCTTACAATCATTGATACTTGCTTTGTACTGCTTACGTACAGAGCAATTTGAGCAGGTGTGAGTTCAAGAGCTTTCGAAGCACCGGATGGCGTCAAGCCAAAGGTTGTTACTTGCTCATAGACTCCCTTCTGAACATTGAGCAATGAAACAAGTGCGGAGGAACCAGTTGGTCCCGAAGCAGTAACGAAGGCTCGCAGGGTATCAACACCACCGCTGAACGGAAGCGTATAAACGCTATTGAATCCACCAACTTGTCCCAAACCGCTAACCGCCTTTGATTGAATGTTCAAGGTGACTGCATCTTGGCTGAATAGGCTGTTCTTGTTGCCAGACAACAAGGTTCCTGCAACTGTAGTAACTCCAGACGGCATTACTTGAATAAGTTCAGAATCAGGCAAGCTGACCTTAAAGTTCTTCATGTAGGTTTGCCATCGACCGTTACTTCCTGCACCCATACCAACGGCCCAGAAAGTACTGGAATCATTTGGATCAAGTTCCACGTCGAAATAGTCACCCCATCGAGTCGAGAAGCCGTTGTATGTTCCTGAATTGGAATTCTCCAAAACAATAGGAGAACCCATGGTTCCCGGTGGATCACTTGGTCTTCGACCTGTACCCATTACCTTTCCTGGAGTCGTTGTACCGATCATTGAGAAGGTCATGCCGATGCCGAACTTCTTGTCAATGTTAATCGCAGGGAATGAGTAGCCATGTCCAGCTGGTGGATTAACTTGACCAGATTGGAAAAGAGTTGGAGTGCCGGAAACAGGCCATCCATTAGTCTTAATGTCGTACCATCGAGCTGCTGGTCGCAAATCTGAGTTTGAAACTGCTACGTGATGGCTGGTAACGATTCGACCGTTGTACGATGAAGCAACAAGCAGTCTTGGGTCGTTCGTTTGAACGACAACGTTACCTGGGCCAACAAGGAATCCTTGATCATATTCCCATTGAGGAACAGGAACAGAAGCCTGTGTTGTAGTTATTGCTGATCCAGATTTTGAGAGCGCAGTGAGCAGAATTGAATTTTGTGACTCAGCTTCAATCGCATAAACAGCCGGATTTGTTCCGTCAAGCGTCTTCGTGAATTGGGTCGTACCATTGTTAGGCATTGAGAACGAAGTTGGCGTTGCGGTTCCACCATAAAGTGTTGCCTTGTTGAAAGCAACGAGCTGAACACCGTTGTATCCAGTGCTTCCGTCCATTGCAAACATGTTTCCGGCCATACAAATGAGATCCTTGTTGTAGCCAAAACCAGGGTAGTCCAACCAGTATGTGTTTGATCCAACTGTTTGGAGGTTACTGACCTTGTATTGCTTCCAAGTTCCAGTAGGGTCAGATGTGTTTGAAACGCCAATAAGGAAGTCAGAGATTCCTCCAGATGTTGCAAACTTGAGACTCAAAATGATGACAACCCATCTCTTAGCTACTTGATCATAAATAACTTTAGGATCAGACTCAAAAGGCTCAGGTGAAACCGAACTGAACCATTGGTCAAGAGGCTGTTCAAAAAGCTTGGTTCCTGTTTTAGTGAAGAAAGCAATTGAGGTATTTACGACTTCGACAATGTGGTTTGGTCCGACTCCGAGGTCTGGATCAGGTGGCTCAGCACCAGTGGAACCCATTCCTTTAAACAAAGGACTTGTCAAGGAAATTCGGGTACCCGAAAGGGTGCCACCGGCAATAAGGTTGCTGGGTTGACCAAGGGGGCGCCGTCGATCCAGTTCATGCTCGCGCTCCATCTGTGTTGCCCGAAAAGTTGTGTTAATTTGGGGTTGGAATGATTTCATGTCAACGGTCTTGCCGACATAGGATTTTCCAACACCCATTGGTATGATCTGACCGAAGGAAACTGCCGATACAGCAGCTACCAAAAGTACAGCCCCAAGGGTTTTCAGTGATTTATTCATGATTCAGCTCGCGCTAATACCTGAATTATAACAGAATCCTGGGTGAAACATGCGAAGTTTGAACCATGGGCAAACTTTCTCCTGTTAATTCGACTTGTATAATAGTCTCATGCTTCGTCGAGTTCGCGAAATCTGCTTTATTTCATTGGCTATCTCACTGATTTCTTGCGGTGGATCAGGGCCATCTGTTCCTCCTGGTCCGGCAATTCATGGACAAGTCGTTGCAAGGGGTTTGTCGGCTCCGATGCTCTATGTAGCTGCCCCTGGAGAACCGACTAAGGCATACGTAATCGAGCGTTCCGGTAAGGTCAAACTACTGGTAAACGACGTCTTGCAATCAACCGATGTACTGGACATTACGGGCACGGTTGTGACCGCCGGAGAATGCGGACTGTTGGGTATTGCATTCGATCCCAACTACGCCACTAACAGGCATGTTTTCCTGCACTACAATGCCGGAAGTCCAATTGAGACTCGAATCGTCCGTTACACCATGAATCCTGGCGGCACCTCGCTTGGAAGTCCGTTCCCGATCTTCTCTTTCCAGCAAACTTCAGAGACTAACCATAAGGGAGGAGCCATCAATTTTGGAACTGGTGGATACCTATTTATGATGACCGGCGACGGGGGCGGGGGCAACGATCCAAATAACTATGCCCAAACACCAAATTCGTTCTTTGGCAAAATTCTACGCATAGATGTTAACACCGATGATTTTCCAAGCGATTCTAACCAGAATTACGGAATCCCTTCATCAAACCCGTGGGTCGGTGTCAGCGGAGTGAATCCGGAGATTTGGGGTTTTGGAATGAGGAATCCATTCCGGTGGTCAATAGATCCTGTTACTGGAGGATTGCTTATCGCAGATGTTGGGCAAGACGCGTATGAAGAATTGAATTATGAGCCTGCATTTACTGGAATGAGGAACTATGGTTGGAATATGCGAGAAGCTCTCCATGCTTCTGGGAACACAGGTCCCGCATTTTTCACCCCGCTAACGAACCCAATTCTTGAATACAGTCATGGATTTGGAGAGACAATTATTGGTGGATTTATCTATCGAGGAACGGCTCTTGATTCATCATTTCAAGGCAAGTACTTCTTTGCTGACTACATCAGCGCAAAGATCGCTTCCATTCCTTTTTCTTTAACCGGTGCAGAAGCAAATTCGGTGGCTCAAGGCTCAATTGCCAATCATACGTCCGCAATCAACATTAGTTTGGCTGGAGACGCGATTTCAGGGCCGGTATCGGTGACTCCCGATGCCAATGGCGAAATTATGATTTGTGATCTCAACAACGGAACATTGATCCGCCTAATTCCTTAAAGTTCAAAGTTCGGATAGAATCCCAGAATGGATTTAGGTTGGTGTGATGTCTGCCTTCGAGTTTCAAAGGCAGAGGCTTCGCGAAGGTTTTATCGTGACCTTGGTTTTTGGAAAGTCGAAGGTTCCGACGAAGAAGGTTGGGCAATCATTACCAATGGAACTTTGAGGCTTGGTTTGTTTGAGCCTCAATTCATGAGTACCGAAATATCTCTCAATTTCAGAGGCGGAAGCGTTGCTTCAATATGTGATGAACTTCGAGAAAAAGGACATTCTTTTACGACGGAGCCTAAACTTGTTGATGGTGGCGGATCGGCTTCTTTGATCGATCCTGATGGTCACGCAATCTTCATTGACTCTTTGCCAAACGAGACAAAGAAAGTGGATCCAATAGACTAATTCATAAAGGGTCTTCTTCTGGATCGTACAAGCATCGCCCCTTGTTCTGGACGACTTCTTCTTCCTTGATGAGAGTTCCATCTAGCGATAAATATTTGCGACAAATTCGATTCTCCCTTGTCCAAACGTCACCTGACTTTTGAAATTGGTGATCCCTTTCTATCAACTCAACCCGCCATCCTGGATCTTCTTCAGACTGAATTTGACCAATCAAATGGGTTTCGCTAATTTGAAGCGAAATCCGAACCGGAAAATCATGAGGATTTTGGATCTTAAGGTCGGCATAAGGAAAGAAAATCGTAGCACCACAGCCAAAAGGCACACTTCGCCCATGGTCTGGAAAGAGGTCTAGTCCGTGACGGTGCCTCTCAACGATTTCTAATCCTGATTTAATCGCGAGAAGGAATAGTAAGTTTGAAACTGAGCAACAGCCCCCTCCGATTCCAGAAGCTTCGATGCCGGACCTTAGTTCTAACCCTTCGACAAAGCCTTTGCCACGATGAGGGATTCCCACTGAACGATGATATGAAAAAGTGCCTCCGGGACCAATTACAATGCCATTCAGAAGACTTGCGGCGACATTAATGTTTTTCTCTTTTCCTAGTTGTAGAGTTTCATTTTTAACGATTGGTGAGCGTCGCAAAGGTGTTTGATGTTCTGTAATTACAAAAGGAAGTGGATCACCCTTCGTATTTGAACATGATCGCCACTTCCATGCACACGAGGGCCATCGAGCCATTCGAACTAATAAGACTTTTGCGGCTCTGATATTGGGCACAGCCCTAACTATACGATCAATAGATTCGCCCTTTCCAGTGAACTTGTCCTTTTCGTTTCCAATGCATAGATCGGATAATCGTCAAAGCACCTGCAGTTATGGTTAAAGGTGCGAACAGAAAAGTCCAAAGTGGAGCACCAACTGCTTTGTCAGTCACCAATTTCCCAACCAAGAGAACTGTGAGAAGGGGCAAAGCAAAATTTCCACAAAATAGCCATCCCCAGGCAATGAGCAGTAGCAACAGAACCAAACCAATGGATGCAAAAGGATTCCCCATGATATCGCAGGAGTTCTTCGACATCCCATTAATCGCCTGTTTAACATCCTTGTACATCTTCACGCTCAAAATCCCAGTGAGGTTGATATTTTCAACCCGTATCTTTTGGCTCCCGAGTAATCGACCGATTTTGACATCTTCCAGAACTTCGGATTTAACTTGCTCATAGGGTCTAACTTGTTGAAGGCACTCGGTTCGCCAGGCAGCAAATTGACCATTCGTAAACCGATTGTGTCCTTTGCCGGTAACGGAAACCAGCCCAAAAGGATTGGTGGCTAACAAAATCCAACTGACCCATGTAAGATAGGCGGGCTCTATACCTTCGCCGGGCACCATTTTTGGGAAGCCCGAAACGACTTGAATATTAGGATCACAATTCTGAAGGAATGATGAGAGTCGACTGACAAAGTTCTCACTTGGAACGGTGTCCGCATCAAGAAACACTGTCCAAGGCTCTATGGTAACCAAGGAAAGTTGGTGACAAGCGTTATTCTTTCCTGTCCACCCTTCCGGTAGCGAATTTGCAGGTCGAAGAACGCGACCTCCAAGACTCTGGGTGATATCAGAAGTTTCATCGGTTGATTCATCGTCAAAGACGGTTACACGAACTCCGTTTCCAATGAGGGGGCGGACGACTGCGGCAATGTTTTCCGCCTCATCCCGAGCCGGAATCATCACCTCAAAGCATGGATCAGCGACTCCGGCGGGCCGTTTCATGAGTATCCAGTTACCTGTAGCAATACAAAGCATGCCCACGTAGATAAATCCAAGGAAGATCACAAATGTCATGGTCTCTCGGTAAAGTGTTGTTTCGTGAAGAAAACTGATTCCGCAAAGCAAGCTAACTCAATCTTGAAGAAGTGCTTCGTTGGATTAGTGTTGTTCGCTTGTTTTGGAACAGCCCTTTCAACATGGATGAAAGTTGACGCTGGCTTTGTCGCTCCACTTGTGACCGTTCTCATTATTTTGTGTGGAGCATCCATAGCCGCAATTTCGATTGGAGACTCGAAACCAGTGATTGGCGTTCTCATCATTTGTGGTGGGGCTGAAGTCGTCGGATTATTCACTGGTTTTCCGTTTGGACACTACGAGTATACGGATCGGTGGTGGCCAACGGTAGCACTCGGCGAATTCCATCGCTTCCCCCTATTGATTCCATTCGCTTGGCTTTTGGTACTTGGCGGAGCTTATCGCTTGGCGAGGCTAAGATTCGGTCCTTGGTCCGCTGTGCTGGCAAGTGCTCTTATTGCAACCATTATCGATATTCCGATGGAACAGGCTATGACAAATTTGTTCGGTTACTGGAAATGGGTGGAAGTGGGTCCGCTGTTCGGTGCTCCAGTCCAAAATTCTGTCGGTTGGTTTACTGTTTCATTGATTGCTGGATCACTTCTTGCTTGGAAGGACAAGTCAACTAATGATCAGTTAAGCATTGATGTGCTTACCTTGTTTTGCATGTTTGTTTCGTTTAGTGGGTTTGTTCATGGTTTTAACTGGGCATGGGTTATGTTGGCTGCTCTTACTTTGGTAATTGGCTATCTACATTACCGATTGACCAAGGTCTGAACGCAATTCAATTCGATGGTGCTGCGTAGTAAGTGTTTGATGTCCAAGGATGTGATCATTATTGGTGCCGGAGTCGGTGGTCTCGGGGTTGCTTTGCGCCTCGCCCATCGCGGTCACCGCGTCACTATTCTTGAGAAAAATGACTCTGTAGGTGGACGAAACCGCCGTGAAAAAGTTGGGGATTGCCATTTCGATGGTGGGCCAACATTACTCTTAATGCTCGATCCATTTCGAAAGCTCTTCCGCGATGTAGGCGAAGACTTTGAATCTCTCGTTCCTTGCACCCTTTGCGATCCAAGTTATCGAGTTTTCTTTGCCGATGGAACTCAGGTTGAAGGGACTACGAACCGAAGCAAAATGGTCGAAAATATCCGCCGAATGAGCGGAGACAAAGACGCCGATGCCTATCCAGCGTTTATGGATGAACTGAAGTCGCTATACGACATGGTCATCCCTAATTTTGTCCGCAATGAATTTCGGTCAGTTTTGGACTTTGCTAGTCCAAAACAGCTCGGAAGGGTCTTGAGCCATCACATGCTCACCAACCTAGCCAAGAGGCTCAAAACCAAGTTCGATGATCCTCGATTGCAAATGATGTTTAGTTTTCAAACTATGTATCTTGGACTCTCTCCTTACAATGCTCCGTGGCTCTACGCAACTTTGGCGTACATGGAGTATGGGGAAGGTGTATTCTATCCAAAAGGGGGACTGGGTTCAATATCCGATAAGATTGCTGAGTTAGCAATCGCGAGAGGAGCCACTATTCGGCTTAATGCGAACGTTTCGGCTATCAATGGATCAAGCGTCACGCTTGATTCTGGAGAAACGATTACCGCTGATATTGTCATTGCAAACCCCGATATGCCTTACGCTCAACGTGAGCTTGTCAAGAAGCCGACCAAGCGAAAGCTCCGTTACTCATGTTCGGCCCATCTTGTTTACATGGATTACGAAGGGAAGTTAGATGGCTTTGAACATCACAATGTCTTATTTGGAGCTGACTTTGCTGGCAACCTGAGGGCAATTTCTGACGAGCCATCAATGCCAAAAGATCCTGCGTTCTACCTTTGCAACTCAAGCAAAACCGATCCTTCTCTTGCTCCAGAAGGTCATAGCAACCTGTTCCTATTGATCCCGGTACCCAATCTTGAATTTGAGCGGACACCTGAAATGGTTGAAGCCTTGGAGAATGAGGTTTTTGATCGACTTGAGAAGCTCAGTGGATTTGATCGAACCAAAATACGTGGAATCAAGCGGCGTGGCCCTGCAGAATGGGAGAAGGAACTGAATCTTGATCGTGGGGCTGCGTTTGGCATTGGTCATGACTTGTTTCAGAGTGCGTTTATGCGTCCAGGACTTAAAAGTAAGGACAATCCAAACCTCTATTTTGTTGGTGCGAGCACCCTTCCCGGAAACGGCCTTCCCATGGTCCTGATCTCTGCTGAACTTATTGAACAAAGACTGATTGCGGACGGTGCGATTCCCGCATGAAGCAAGAAGAAGGAATCATCGGAAGGGCCGTTGGTGGGATGATCCGGAGAACGGTGAAGTCTCGTTTACGCAATCTCTATTGGTGTCCTCCCAAAGACCCATTAAAGCAGCCAGTGATTTTTTATGCAAACCATCACGGTTGGTTGGATGGATATTTGATGTTTGAAGCATTAACCAAGCTCGACATTCGTTTTTTGGACTGGATTGAAGAATTTGATTCGTTTCCTCTGTTTAGCAAGGTTGGAGGAATGCGATTTGCCAAGGGTGATCTCGTTGGGCGCGCGAAGACGGTCCGAACGACAATCAAAACAATGAGGGCGGAAAGTCGCTCGCTCATCTTGTTTCCAGAAGGAATACTCCACCGTCCCCCGAGCCTTTTGCCTTTCGGAAGATCTTTGGAAGTGGTCGCAAATAAAGTTCCGAACGCTAGCTTGGTTCCGGTTGCGATCCATTACGAACTTTCAATGCACGAGCGACCGGAAGCGTGGATGAGTTTTGGTATTCCTCACTCCTTCAAATCTCTCGGTGAATGCGAAGAGACATTACAACACAATCTCAATGGCTTAGTTTTTGATATTGGTAAAGAAGTTAGCTTTGAGGTTCTATCGAAAGGAACACCGAGTGTTAATGAACGTATGAGTATGAAGAGGTTCCGGAAGCAATGAAAACGAATTACGCGACCGCATCCGATATTCAGCAGTGCCGAAGAATTCACAAGAGATTCGGCACCACGTACTATTACTCAACTCTTCGTTTTCCAAAATCGATCCAATGGAAGGTCCACGCAATCTACGCCTTCGTTCGCGTTCCCGATGAGTGGGTCGATAATCCTGGAGAAATGGATTGCAATCAACGACTGAGCTTGTTGAAGGACTGGAGGGACCAACTCATTCGAGGAATTGACGGAAAGTGCCCGGAGCACTTTGCAATGCGTGCATTTTGTGATGCTGCAGCCGAGAGCCGAATTCCCCTCGACGAAGCTTTTCTTTTCCTCGATGCAATGGAGATGGATGTCTCGAAGACCCGCTACCAAACCTACGAAGAACTTGAACTTTACATGCGGGGTAGCGCCAGTGCCATCGGAGTCATGATGTGTTACGCGATGTGCGCTCGAACCGACGACGACACAATTGCCCGCGCAAAAGCCCTCGGTGAAGCAATGCAATTGACCAACTTCTTACGCGATATTAGCGAAGATTTTGATCGAGGAAGAATCTACCTTCCAGCCGAGGATATGTGGAGATTTGGAGTAACCGAGTCTGACTTACAGTCAAAAGTCGTAACTCCGCAGTTTAAGAACCTCATGAAGTACGAAATTGAGCGAGCCCGGAAACTGTATTTAGATTCAGACTTTGGAATCTACAAGCTTCCGCCGAGAATGCGCAAAGCAGTTCTTCTCTCTCGCCTTCTTTATAGTCAAATTTTGGATAGGATTGAAGCTCAGGATTACGATGTTTTTCGTCAGAGAGCTCGGACAAATTCGCTTCACAAGGCCAAGTGCGCCATGCGTGTCATGTTGAAGGATGAAGCGATTCTGACTAAGCTTGTCGCGGATAGTGGAGTCCGTGTATGAATCCAATCATGATCCAAGCTGTCAATGATGACGGTCAATCAATAGGAGAAATTGAGAAGATCGCTGCCCATGAAAACGAGGGGACTTGGCATCTCGCCATCTCGGTATTCCTGTTTGACGCAGAAGGTCGCCTACTGATCCAACAGCGCTCAGAAGCAAAGTATCACTTCGCCGGGCTATGGGCAAACAGTTGTTGCAGCCACCCAACCGTAGACGAGACCATTGAGCATGCGGCTCATCGGGCGATGCTGCATGAGCTTGGCGTTTATTCAAATGTCAAAGAACTTGCCGTCGTGCGTTACGAAGCCACTGATCCGGTGACGGGGCATACCGAACGAGAGCACGACCACATCTTAGTCGGCGTCCTCACCGAAGAACCGAGCCTCAACCCCGACGAGGTCCAAGCCAGCCGATGGGTTAGCATCAGCGATCTTCGAATCGAGATTGAGAGACAACCAGAGAAGTTTGCTCCCTGGTTGCCAATTATTCTCAAGCAAGTTTCGTTTTCTAGTTAGCAGCAAGAGCGCGATCGGCAGCGGCCTTGATTCGTCCTCGACGATCGGCAATCTTTTGCGCGATCTTGAACACGTCCGAGTTACCGGCTTTGTCCCAAGCTGCTAGCGCAGAGATGCTGTTGATCACTACCTGAATGGGTGCTTTGTCGTTGATGAGAGATCGAAGTTTCGCGGTTGTTGCGGCATCTGGCTCTAGCTTGCTGAGGGCGCTAACTGCGTTGGCACGGCGCTCAAAGTTTGGATGCTCCAATTGCTTCATCCAGAAACTTCTTAACTGCGGTCTGGCTGAGTTGACTAGCCCATTGATGTTGCGGAAAACGAGGGACTGCTTGTTGTCGGCGGCGACCGCATCGGCGACCATTTCAATCACTTCGTCCGTAGATTTGTCCATCAGGCGTCGCATTGCTTCGGCCCGGTCAGGCGCGTTCTTCCCGTACTTCATGATCAAGGGTAATTCGGAGGCATCCCAGTTCAACTTAGGGACTTCGCGAAGGAAGACATGTTCAGGATCGAAGACAACGGCACCCGGCTTGCTTGTTGCGGCAAACTCAAATGTTTCGTTAGCTTTGGTCAAATGAATTGGCATCATTGTATGACTTCCGCTTGGACTAATCATGTCTACCGACGTCTTGACATCATAAATTGGAGTTCCATCGCCAGTGTCCTGGGTTTGCTTGACGGTTAGCTTTACTTTGCCGCCTTCGTGAACCCATGAATAGTCAATAACTGGGTGACCTGGCTTATCGAACCATTGCGCCCAGAAAGGCTCAACATTAATTCCACAGTATTCAGTGAAGGCTCTTCGCAATTGAGCGCTTTCGACTGGCGTGTGCCGCCACTTGGTCAGATAATAGTTAAGACCACCAAAGAAGGCTTCATCGCCAATCATCTTTCGAAGGGTGTGAAGGACTGCGCCACCCTTTGGATAGGTATGCGAGTCGAACATGACATCACCATTCTCGTACATCTTGGTCGAGATCGGTCGTTTGTATTGTCGGGCTTCTTGGAAATAGCCGCGGAAGTTACCGTCAATCTCCCAGTCATAGGCATCTTTGCCTCGACTATGCTCAAAGTAGAGAGCTTGAAAGAGCGTGGCAAAGCTCTCGTTCAGCCAAGTATCTCCCCAGTCTTTGCAAGTCACTAGGTCGCCGAACCACTGGTGCGCCAATTCGTGAGAGTTCAGACTATCCATGTTGAAGTAGCCGTCTCGGGCTTCGGTCAGACTGCCTTCGCCAAGAGTTGTTGCCGAGACGTTTTCCATTCCGCCACCAAAGTCGTACATCGCATTTTGCGCGTATTTCGGCCACGGATACTTCACCCCAAGTGCCTTGGAATAGAAGCTAAGCATGTCCTTGGTATTCGCAAAGGAGTTGTCGATCAAATAGCCTTCGCCACGCGGCACAACATACCAAAGGTCGACACCTTCCCATGTGTCTTTTTTGATGTCAAGGGGACCACCAACCAAGGTCAGCAAATAGGTTGCATGCGGTTGAGTCATTTTCCAATGAAAAGTTTTCTTCTTTTTGTCCGCACTTAACTTGGTTCCGATTAGGCTTCCATTTCCAATCATGTCCCAGTCGGATTGAACGGTGCAGTGAGTGTCGCTAGTTGCGAAGTCATTGGGATAGTCCCAGGTTGGGCACCATTCGGAGTTTGTTTCGGATTCGCCTTGAGTCCAAAAGCCAACTCGGGTGGCATTGGTTTTCGTCGGCTCAATCCAATGGAATCCGCCGCCGCCACCGCCGAATGGTCGGGCTTTTGAGTTTTTGGCGTTGTAGTCGATTGAGACTTTAAACTCTTTGCCGCGCACCGTTGGTTTGACGGCAATGAAAAGATTTCTTCCGTCTCGTCGATATTGTGCGGTAACGCCGTCCACCTTTACTGCCGTGATGTTGAGTGGCACGCCAGCCATGAGCATGACTTCTTTGAGACCACTTCGGAGTGGACTCAGCGTATTGATGGTCGTCCCTTTGAAGGTTCGATTTGGATAGTCGATATCCATATCAATGTCGACATTGATGAGGTCACAGGTTCGGTCAAGTGCATAGTGCAAAAATGCCTTTGGTGGAGTGAACGACGACTTGCCTTGGGCGTTTGCCATTGTAGCGAGGGCAATGCCAAGAACGAGAGTAGAAGAAATCTTAATCATTTTCGATTTCCAAAACGCTACCTGAAAAGGGCAAAAAAGATTGATGTTTTGGCATTGATAGGATTGGTAGATTTCCGCTTTTGTGTATGGAGAGGCGTGAGAGTGATGTGATTGGTGTTTGGAATTGGGATTGCGCCTTTGTCATTCCTAGTGAATTCTTATCTGCGGACAAGGACACTTCTGCGGATTTTGAATAGGAAGCGCTTAAATATGCCACACGGACTCCTCACTCAATTGGGCGATTTTGCTTCCGTAGTATCAGCAAGGTCAGCTTTTCATTAGCTTCTGCACCACGTGACCATGTACGTCCGTCAATCGGAAATCTCTGCCCTGTAGCGGAATCGTAAGGCGTTTATGATCGACGCCCATCAGCCACAGAATTGTAGCTTGAAGGTCATGAACGTGAACGGCACCTTCGGTAAATTGTTCTTTAGATGGTTGGAGAGGATTTCCGTTTGCATCGGCGATGTTATAGCCATAATCGTCGGTCCGTCCATAGGTTGTGCCGGCATTGCATCCTCCGCCCGCCAAGAAAACCGTGAAGCACCGGGGATGGTGGTCACGACCGAAGTTATTGGGATCGTTGGAGCCTTGCGAGTAGCTGGTTCGACCAAATTCTCCGCCCCAAACGATGAGGGTGTCTTCTAACATTCCGAGACGCTTGAGGTCTTTGATGAGCGCGGTCGTCGGCTGATCGGTGTCTTTGCATTGGTTGCCAATGCCCCCTTTGATGTCACCGTGTTGATCCCACCCTTGGTGGTAAAGCTGAATGAATCGAACTCCTTTTTGGGCTAGACGACGGGCAAGCAGGCAGTTGGCGGCAAAGGTTCCGGGCTTTCGCGAGTTTGGACCGTAGAGCTCGAAGGTCTCGTTCGGCTCCTTGCTGATGTCCATGATGTCGGGCACACTGGTTTGCATTCGGTATGCCATTTCGTATTGAGCGACGCGGCTTTCGATTTCGGGATCAAGTTCCTTTTCGTATTGGTGACGATTGAGCTCACTCAGTCGATCGAGCATAGCTCGTCGACCTGAGCCGCAGACTCCATCGGGATTGGAAAGGTAAAGCACTGGCTCTTTGCCCGCACCAAATCGTACGCCTTGATAACGCGAATCGAGGAACCCGCTTCCCCATAGTCGAGCATACAGTGGTTGGTCGCCTTTTCCTACGCTGGCAAGGACCACGAAGGATGGCAGGTCTTGGTTCATTGAGCCAAGACCGTAAGATAGCCACGAACCGAATGAAGGTCGCCCGGCAATTTGGCTTCCGGTTTGGAAGAAAGTTATAGCGGGGTCGTGGTTGATCGCTTCGGTGAACATCGACTTGATGAAGCAAATTTCATCGGATACAGTGGCGAGGTGAGGAAGTGCTTCGCTCATCCAGGCTCCGCTTTGGCCATGTTGGGCGAATTTGAACGGTGATCCGGCGAGCTGAATTACTCCTTGGTTTGCGCTCATGACGGTCAGGCGCTGACCACGACGAACACTTTCGGGAAGTGCTTCGCCGTGAAGCTTGTTCAGCATCGGTTTGTAGTCAAAGAGGTCTTGTTGAGCAGGACCACCGGCTTGGAAGAGGTAAATGATCCGCTTGGCTTTTGGCGGATGATGGTATTTTCCGACGCTTACTTGACCGTTCGATTCGCCGAACGCCCAAGTCGGAAGAAGGGAAGCCAGAGCCATTGATCCGAGGCCCTTTGCGGTGTTGCCGAAGAACTCGCGACGGGTCAGTCCAAGGACTTGGTTAATTGGGTGGTCAGGATCGAAGGAATTCATGATTTATCGTTTCCAAATGACAGAGTCTGAGTTGATGACAGTTTGGACTGTCATGGTAAAAGCGGCAACATCGATTGGATTGAGGGTGCTGTCCGATTTGGATTCACCAATCTTGGCAAGTTTCTTCGCTTCTTCAGGAGTCTTCGCGAATTGATCGCGTTGTTCGGTGAGGACTTGATTAAGGATCGCAAGTTCTCTTCCGTCAGGCTCTCGTGAAGCTAACTTTCGAAAGGCCGACTTGATTCGATCCGAATCGGAAGAATTCTGCTTGAGGACTAGTTCGGCAAGGGCGCGAGCCGCCTCGACGAATTGAATGTCGTTAAGCAGCACCAATGCTTGGAGGGGAGTGTTGGTTGATGGTCGGCGAATCGTACATGCTTCGCGTGAAGTCGCATCAAACGTCATCATGCTCGGCACTGGAGTTGTTCGTTTCCAGGTCGAATAGATGCTTCGACGATAGAGGTCGGCTCCTTTGCTTTGGACGAAGCCAGGGCTCATGGTATTGAATTCTTGCCAGAGTCCGGCGGGTTGGTAAGGGTTAACTGGAGGCCCACCTTGCTTATCGTTTAATAATCCAGATGCTGAAAGAACCGTATCTCGGACCATTTCGGCGGGTAATCGAACGCTTGGACCTCGGGATAGAAGTCGATTGTCCGAGTCGAGTTTCATTGATTTTGTGGTTCGCACCGAATCCTGACGATAGGTAGAGCTAAGGACGATGCTCTTGACCAAACCTTTGACATTCCATCCAGAACTTACGAACCGTCGGGCAAGAAAGTCGAGCAGTTCGGGATGGGTTGGTCGGGCTCCTTGAACCCCGAAATTTTCACTCGTTTCGACGAGTCCGGTACCAAAAAGCATTTGCCAAACTCGATTGACGGCAACCCGCGAGGTTAATGGATGGTTTGGTTGAGTTGCCCATTTTGCTAACGCGAGGCGGTTGTTTGGACCTGACGAAGCCATCGCCGGTAGAGACTTTGGAACTCCTCGATCAACTCGATTCTTATCGGTTTTTGGTGCGTCGTAGGCACCGCGAGCAAGAACGTATGCCGGTACGGGGGGATTTGCTTCCTCCATGATCGAGACTTCGTAGATTCCATTCTCGAAATTCATGAGGTCTCCCTGAGCCTTTTGAACTGCGGTTTGCGCCGCTTTGACGGCTGGATCGAGGGCCGAGACGTAGTACGCTTTTAGTTGCTCATTCGGGGTTTTGAGTCCATCGTTCAGTGAATGACCGTCGAAGAGTTGAGCGACTTCCAGATCGCTGAGTGAGCGGTTTGCGAAGGCTAAATCGTCAAGTTTGCCGCCTTTGAATCCGAGGTCTCGGAAGCGTTGACCGAAGGCCCATGCTCCGCCGCTGCCGAGGTCACCGTAGGCATTGATGTTCTTCCAAAGATTGTCGACCAAGACGGTCGTAGGAGTTGGCTTTCCATTGACATAGAGTCTTAGACCAGCTGATTGGCCGCTGCCGTCCCACGACAAGGCGATATGGATCCATCGGTTAACGGGAATAGGGTTTACGCTCCGGATACCAACAGCGT
>JBAXBU010000008.1:0-63795 GCA_037141835.1 Armatimonadota bacterium
AACCACCACCGCCGCCGCCGCCGCCAAAACCACCGCTGCTGCCGCCAAAGCCGCCGCCGCCGCCGCCGTTACCAAAACCACCGCCACCTTGACCGCCTTGGCTTCCCATTCGATTTAGACTCGTAATTTCCGAGCTTCCGTTCCACTGTTGACCGCCAGTTCCGCCAATAAGCATGGCGATGAGCTGTGGATCAGCAGATCGGATGTAAATCTTTCGAATAATCTTTCCAGAATTTGGTGGTTTAGGAACTGTTGAATCGTCTGGACCCTTTGGATCACCAATTGGTTCTCGTCGGAGGATAACGAAGACGCCGCCCTCATATCGATATGTGGCATTGACCTGGTTGAGAACGTTCTGAAGAACGAGCTCAAACTTGGCATTCTTCATGCTCAATGTGATTGAGCCTTGAATGTCTGGTGGGATGCTGTAGCTAGCATTGACTTCTTTGAAAAGGGTTTTTAGTACTTCTCGAAGATCAGAGTTCTGATACTCTGCCGAGCTGATCTGATGGTCAAGGATATCTCCTTGAGCCATTGCCAGCGGGGTCATGCAAGCCGTTGTCATCGCAAGTGCGACTACCATCATCATGTTTTTAATTTTCATGTTTCTTGACCTCAAAATTTGGACGTTCCTCTCTTTAAATCGTTTCTTAGTTAATCTTACTATCGTTGTGTTGAAATTGTTTAGTTGGCTCCGGCTGCAGCACCGCCGCCGCCTCTCTTACCACCGCCGCCACCAGGAGGTGGCCCGCCCTGCGGCGCTCCGCCTTGTGGAGCACCACCACCAAATCCGCCGTTGCCACCTTGGAATGGAAGACCTACTTCCAATCTGACTTCAACTTCTCTTGGCAACCGTGTACTGCCTTCTCGTCGAAGAATAGCTTTATCTCGATCAATCGAGATAACTCTCCAACTGGTGTCCGGAATCATCATTCCTGGTCGAACGATTGTTGATTTTGATCCTTCTTCAAGAATAGCCAAAACGGAATCTCCAATGAGAATTCCCGAGAGTCTTCGATATGGCTGCGGTTCCATTGGTTCTGCAGCTGGGAGCTTGTCTTCAGGCTCTTCATACATACTCCCGAATGCTCCGCCATCAATAACAATCTTC
Source organism: Armatimonadota bacterium (assembly GCA_037141835.1). Taxonomy (GTDB): domain Bacteria; phylum Armatimonadota; class Fimbriimonadia; order Fimbriimonadales; family Fimbriimonadaceae; genus Fimbriimonas. The sequence continues at coordinate 1,112 of JBAXBU010000008.1, forward strand.
TCGGCAGCTTGTGCTACATCGAAAGCTTTCTCATCAGCATTGAGAGCAAATGGATTACTTCTCCGCCCGAATCTTACTGTTGATGTAATGTATGGATTGTTTCGGGCTGGATTCAATGACTTCGCGATGTCTTTATAAACGCCGGCCGGCGCAGAAGGAACATATTCCTTCAATTGCTTCCCTGGCGCAGGCGTTGTTGTCACAAGCAGATCGTTAGGATCTGCACACCCAACTAACCCGATCACAACAAAGAGACCTAACAATGACAATGACTTTGTATTTGCTTTCATTAGTTTCCAGCTACTCCTGCAGCGCTAGGTCCGCCACCAGGCAATGGTCCACTTGGTCGTCCACCTGGTGCTGAGCCGCCAGGTCCCCCGAATCCGCCACCAGTTCCACCTCCGGTACCACCACCTGAAGTAACAGGCAATGCTCCGAACATTCCGTCGTACCGGATATAGCCGACGATCGACAAGTTATAGGTTCCAGTCAATGTTGGCGCGGTTCCTTGCAATTGCAATCCGTGAGCGACCGCCAGATACCTTGGGAAATTATCCCACGCCCTTACGTTCTTCATAATTTGATCATAAGTACCAGTTACGGTAACTTGACCTAGGTCTTGAATAACAACTGGGAATGGAACGCCTGGATAGTTGTAATAACTAGCCAGAACAGCATTTGGCTCATCTTGATCTGATACGCCGGCAACTCGCGGCCCGATAACTTTCACTCCACCGATCTTCAAATGATTGTTGAGAGCGGTTTGAATGCTGTTTCGGAATCGCTTTGTATCAAGAAGCAACTGTAGCTGATTGACATTAATATTCATGCCACCATTGCTAGTCACTTGGCTTGGCGTATGAGCCGCCACAATTGGCAACCATGCAGCTTCGGCCGACTTAACAGCCTCAATCGCTGCATTCCTCTTCTTTACTGCTTGACCAAGCTTATTGCCCTCTTCATAGAGCTTGTTGGCATGGTTTACATAGAACGTTGTTTCCTCTTGCACTGGCAACCAGAACTTGAAAACACCAAGCGACAAAATAATTGCCGAAAGTGACAGGAAAATCAGCCAAATGGTTCTTGGATAAAGGGATCTAAACATTATTCGTTTCCTGCTGGAGTACTTCCAGCCCCGTTCTTTCCAGCCGCAGCAGGAGGAGGAGTTACTGCAGATGCAGGCCTCGCCGCGCCTCCAGCTCCACCAGTTCCAGCCAGGCTCTGAATCGTCGCCCGCGGATTTGGTGTCTGAATATTTCGAGGAATAGTGACTGAAACAGCGATAACCGATTCGCCCGGTCTAGCACCCTTTACAGTTGCCTCTTCCATGTTCCCAAAATTTCCTGCATTAAGAAAACCGGTTGGAGACGTTTCATTTTGGAAGTACGCCAATCGCTCAAGCGCATCGTCTGGAATTGGAGCTCTACTCTCAAACCTTGGGGTCCCCTTCTGATCAACCAATGTTAATGCTGGAACAACCTTGTCCTCTGCCTGGAACCCAGATCGAGTAACTGCAGTTGCACCTGGAATCCTGAGCAAAGCCAACATCAATTCAGCATACTGCTGAGCATTCTTCACGGTTCCCGTCATGTTGACAGTACAACTAGTTCCATCAATTGGGGTTGCACCAAGATTGGTAATCCTGAAGAAACCGGGAATATATGGCTTCACAAAATCGTAAAGGTCAGGATAAGTCCTGCTTGCGCCCATCATTGACTTGGCTAATGAAGTATTGACAACCAATTGCCGCACTGCAGCCTTGCCCATCATAGCGTCGGCTTCGTTTGCTGTGGCTACAGCCTGATCATACGCAGGTTGCGCAGCTTGATCGGCCTCTTTTGCTTTTGCAAGTCGACCTGATGCAGTGGTGGTCATATAAAACGCCCCAGCAATTGATGCAATCAGTACTAGCGCTCCGCCGAAAAACGCCCGCTTTGCGCGGCCCGTTGTATCGACGATCTTAGGTAAAAGATTTAGTTTCACTGTTTCCCCTTAATCGAACAAAATGTGCAATCCGTTTCCGACTGCGACTGCGAGCTGTTCTCGATACTCGTTGACATAATCCATCCCGACTTTTTTGGAAGAGAAACCTAGATTTCTAAGCGGATCATAAACCTCGCACTTTATATCGAGGGATCGCTGAACATAGCCTGAAAGACCTTTCAACTTTGATCCACCTCCACAAAGGACGATTCTTGAAACCGTTCCACCCCGACCATTATAATAATCTATAGATCGCCTTAATTCAGCAATTAAATCGTCAAGAATTCCCTGAACTGCAGAAAAAACTTGGTCAGAGTTAGCATGTTGAACCAAAGGAGACTCCGGCATAGCCATTGTTGGTTGCGGAGCAGAAGCGTCAGACTCAGGACTTGAAGCTGCGAACGGATCGTTTGTATAGCCTTGAACAGCATCAGCGGCCGCTTCAATAGGCAGACCAGTCACCGGATCTAATTCCGGCACTGCATCCATTGAAGTCGTTGCGTGATAATCTGGCTCACCAGCTTGATAGGTTGCGCCAAAGCCTGGATCAAACGACTGAGTGGCACCACCAACGGAGAATGGATCGAACGATCCGCCACCAGTTGTTGCTGATTCTGGAACGACAAATGTTGAACATTTGTAAGCTTCTGCATCAGTGACACCTGTTTGCATGGCATCAGCAATTGCCCTGGTGACCATGTCACCGCCGCCTGGAACCGGCCGAGGCAACACCAAGTTGTTTCGTTCGTAAACATTGATAGAAGTCGTTGAATGGCCAATGTCGACCATAATAACGCCATTCTCGCCTGCATACTCGGGATAACTGATCGCAACTGACCGAGCAATACTAAGAGGCTCTACATCGATTGCTACGGCTTTTTTGCCAGAACGCTTGATGCAGTCCATTAAAGTTTCAATGGCAGACATAGGTGCCATTGCCATAACAACATCCATGTTTGCTGAATTTGGATCGGTGCCAGGGAGGACCTTGTAGTCCGACATGATATTGGTTTCTGCAAATGGAATGTTCTTATTGATCTCCCATTCCATGTGAGACTTCAATTCCTTGTCAGGATCCATCCGGGGAACTTCAACGACCCGTACCAGTACGGAATGTTGTCCGGCAATGGTTACGACCGCGGCTGATGAGGAAACACCGACCTGGGCCATGATCTGCTTGAGGGCAGCTCCAACCGCTTCACTATTGTAGACACCACTATAGTCAACCGCACCTTCGGGTGTTGGGGTTACGCCAACGGCTGATACCGTTGCGCTTCCGCCCGAAGCTTTCACTTCACACACCTTAATGCTGTGACTCCCGATGTCAATTCCGAGAACACTACTGAGCTTACTAGCCATAGACGCAAAACCTGCCGCTGCAGAGGCGACTCATAGTATCATTCCTCGTCGACTTCTGTCAACGGCAAAATAATAACTAATCGTAACATCTCTACTGACGCCAGGATTTTACACTAACCACACTAAAAAGCCCTAGCAAATTGCCAGGGCTTTCTAACTTTTTTTAGTTCAATTTCAATTTGGTGGCAGAACTGGGATGATCTTACGGGCAACTGTCTGCATAAAGATGCTTGGCGCGCCTCCACGAGTACTCGACCAAAGCATCCATATCATGCCTCTTCTGTTGCCTACTGTGCCAACAGGATCAAGGAACATGTAGAGGTTGCTCTCATTTGTAGGGTTCTCCATTGTGATGAAGTTCTCGGCTGTTTCACCTACAAATGTCACAGGGCGAGTTACATCGACTGCAGGAATGCTTCCTGCACCACCAAGCTGGATTCTGATCGAACGATCTTCATCAAACCTAGTGAAGTAAATGCGACCTGCTGCCGGATCAATTTGATATGAGCCAGTGTTTCCAGTAACCGTAACTGATTCAGCAAACGATCCGTCAGGGTTCGTAAGGATCGATCTGCCCATTCGAACACCGAGTCGATATGTACCCATTATAGGCCGAGCCGTTTGACCACCGGTCGTTGCGCTTCTGACAGCGGACATGACCATTCTGTCGGCAAACGTATTGACGCTCGCCGCGGTTTCGTTCAGACCAGAAGGCGTCTTCCAGTAAGCATAGTTTCCACGAGTATTCGAGTTTTCAAGTCGGTTATCAAACACTAGCGACGGACTTGTGTAGCCTGAAATGCCAGTTTCTGACAATCTCATGAATGTCGGCGTGTAAGTCACTTGAAGTTGAGCTGATTTTGGCAGCGGTGCTCCAGTGATCTTGATCGTTCCTAATTCAGTATCGATCATTGCTCGACCACCAAAGATAGTCGATGCACTCTGAAGTTTCGTTTGGCGGTCGATAGCTGGAGAACTCGTTAGAATCGAAGTGCCATTCACTGCGATGTCAAACTGACCATTCCAAACCGATCCTCGAACTCTGTACGATCCAAATCTTGAATCGTAAACTGCATTTTCAACAATTTGAGTTCCAGGGACAACTGGAACGCCAACCGGATTGATCTGTCCGAAGGTTCGATAGTTGAGGTTTCGGTCTAGTCGAGCCATAAAGACTTCGCTTACCCCGCTACTTCGCAATCGACCAGTAAAGGTGAGATCGAATTCCGTTGATGCCACACCATTGAGTTGTACGTTTCTGTAGATGACTGCTGGATTGGATACAGATTCAAAACCTGAACCAAATTGCAGCATCACAGGAGGCGTAAATCCGGTGAGGTTATTGTAGGTTGACTGATAGATCGACCAAACACCATTGCTCAGAGCGGGATAGAAGATATGAACGTCTCTTCCGTCTTGAATGATGGTAGGTCTGCCCTTGAGCGAGAGTGGATCAGCATCGAGAACGAACGTTCCACCAACTCCGCCGCTTACATCAACGTTTGTTAAAATGATTCTTGAATCATCAACAATTCCCGTATTGGTTTGCCGCTTTGCGGTGCCCGTGTAGGCAACGAATGATGAACCTTGAACGGCTCCTCCGAGATCCTTATCGCCGTTGGTTGACCATACTGGGTTGCCATACGACACGTCGGCAGTAAGCGTTCCACCAATATTTGAAGGAGCCGATACGCCGTTGGTAAGGTTGTTCCTGAAGATGGTTGCATCTGGAACATTTGGAAGTGAGTTCAAACTTCGGAACCATCGCTGATTAGCAGGATCGTCTGGAGTGAACTTGTTGAGATCTCGGATTTGAGAATCCTGTCCTCGACCATCTGCCGCTCCAAGAACATTTCCAGCCATCGCGCTGATGATAATTCTCGTATTTCGATTGTTAGGATTTGGATTTCCTGCAACCGGGAAGAAGCTTGGACGATTCGAAGCGAATGCCATCAGAACGTTGCCATCTTGAGTTCGGAGACCCGAAGGCTGAATATCTGACCATTGGGAAGGAGCCGCTGGGGTAACAACATTTCCTTCATGGATTCCAGCTGAAGTATAAGTACTTCGTCCTCCAGTGAGCTGAGTTTCCTTCACATTAAATGTTAAGGTGAATGTTGGGTCACTGAATGCTTCGTATGGGACTACGGTCGATGACGCAGTGAATCCGATGGATAGACTTTCGTCACCAGTTCCGATTCCAGGTCCTGATCCACCAGTATCTTCTACCAGGCGCATCAATTGTGAGTATCGACCAATTGGCATTCCAAATGGTGGAGTAACACTGATCGTTGGTTCCAAGTTTGCGTTTCCTGCAATGAGCGAGAATCCACTTCCCGGTAGATTCGGATTAACCCGAGATGTTGGGTTAACCTTTACCTGTCGACCTCTTGAGTCGCCAACACGAGGCTTTTGAACGACGATCGGATTGAACCCTGGAGCGAACTCCGGAGCAAATCTTCGATCAAGGTTCGAATGAACGTCGGTTGCGGCATCAATCCATAAGTCGGCATTGTTTCCACCCGAAAGTACTTGCCATGGCCAATAAAGACCACCGGTAACGTCGTATGAGCCTTTTGCCAATCGAACGTTAAACAAGTTTACGTTTCCTTCATTGAATGCAGTAAACGGTTTGAACATCTTCGTATAGACCGGATCATACGGATTAAAGAACGTAGCTGGCGAAAGGGTTCGGTAAGGGAATGTGTTGCTGTAAGCCAGTCGAGCATCGTAGCCTGCTCCACCAGCCAATGATCCAAGATCAACGTTTGGACTTCCTACTTCAATTCTTTCGTCTGGCGAAACCGCAGCAGCCAAGTTGAATGATCGGTAAGCCTCTCGTGATCCGCCGCTGAAGCTTCCACTTTGGTCGCTATCAACGAACACCGTGAATCGTCCGGTGTATCCAGCCTGCCAGAAACCACCATTCTGATTAGGAATGGAGAAATTGCCAAGGTTAACCGGTTGATATTTTGGAATATCAACTGTGAATTGGAAGACAGTTGGCTGAATTAATCGCGTGTTCGCGTTTGCCTCAGTTACATATCCGCCACCAGGCAATTGTGGTCCAGACAAGGTCGTTGGACTAAAGACTGGATTTTCAACAAAGCCATTTGGATCTTTCTTGACTATGACCTGTTCTCTTTGAACGTCTGGATAGTCGAGAGAAGTGTTCGGGAAGTTTCCAGGGAGGTCTTCAAAGTTGCCCAAAAGGCCACCGATACCCGGAACAGCTGCGAATGGCTTGACAATCGCTGCAACTCCACCTTGGAAGCGCAGATCTTTTCGGTCCACTCTGACAAGTTCAAGACCACGGTTTTCTCCTCGGAGCAACGTGATCAAGCTTCGATCAAATACAAATATGTTCGTACTCTTATTGGCTCCATGAGCAATCGTTCCGGCAGACTTTCCGAATCTGTCACCAAAGACTGGAAGACCCAATCGAGTTGGAGTAACAGTTCCCGATCCGTTCAGAAGAGCATCTTCCTCAGTTGGGATAATCGTGTCACCCAATGAAGAGGTTGGCGCAGTTCGGAAGATGTCTTCAACCGAAATTCCAATTGGATTCGCAACCTTATAATCGAGCTGAGTCGTTTGCGGATTCAGGGAGATGGATTGTTGAGTGTTGTTATTGTTAACCGCACTTGTTCGAATTTGAACTCGAATGGATCCTGGTCCCGGAGTCTGTGACGTTGTGCCACCTGCAGTCAACGGAATTTGGAAAATTGCATATCCACCATCTGGATCAGCCGAAGTTCGGTCTCTAAAGACTCGAGCTTCTGCTACCACTGGTCGACCCGCTCGCCCTTCTGTAGTCACAGTTGCTTCAACAACTGGAGGAGCAACATCATTTCCACTCGTATCTTGAGTCGTGAACGGGAAGTTATAGGCGATAAGATAAATCGTTTCGCCCCATTCAAAGGCCGCTCCATGCGTGCTTCTATAAGGCGCAATGAGCTTGCCGAACGGCTTAGTGTAAATCGCAGCATTATTGATTACTTGCGCATAGTTTCTTGATCCGGTGGTCGTACCAGTTAAGGTCTCCCTCAGGTTTGCAAAGCCAGTTGGGCTTAGAAACGCAACTTCACAATTTCTGTAGCTATCGTAGTTCGGATCATTGTCCGGAATCGATTCGTTTCCAGGTCCAACATCTCCTGAACCAAGGTTAGATCCGCCGTTTCCGAGATCAGACCAAGCAAGGAGGTATCCATTGGTTGAAGCACCAAATAGCCACTTGTTCGAGATTGCCATCGAAGCCTTGATTGGATTGCCCATATCGTAGCCCCAGGCCATTCGATTGCCGAATCTCGTTTCTTCACCAAGTCTGGCAAAGAGTGACGCGAATCGACCACCTTCGGTTGGAACCATGATAACCGGGAATTGGGCAAGGGCTAATGTAGCTCCATACGCTCTCATCTCGGTATAAATTAGGGAGCCAACGCCGCCAGATTGCAACTCTTGAGTTCGCCAAATGACTTGACCGGTAGCCGCATTGATTGCGTAGACACCATGATTCTCGTTCATTGCGAAAACCGTATCTGGCATTGGTCCTGAAAGTGACGGCAGGCTATTGAGCTGAGCCGCGCTGACGTAACATGAACCGCTGAGCCAGTCGATTTGTTTTGGCGGAACTGCGCCATTTGGATCGACGTAGGCATCTACGATTGAGTTGTTTGGATTGCCCCAAAGAGGTGCTCCCGTTCTGGCATCTAATGCCATGAATCGAGCCGCATTGTCATCCTCATTCTTGGTTCCGAAGAATAATCGGTTGTTGGCTACATCAAGAGTTGGCGCACCACAGATCGCAGGAAGGGTTTGAACGTTTGCCGGAGGATACTGCCAAATAACGTTTGTCTTTAGTTCGCTTCCGTTGGCATATGTGAAGTCACCTTGAGCATTGAGGCAGAATATTCTTCCTTGCTCAGTTGCAACGATGACCACGTCAGTAGGAAGTCCAGCAATGATTAGGTTGGCCGATACAACCGATGAAATATTGCCCAATTGGCTCGATTTAGGAATCGTGGCAGGGTAAGTCTCCGGATAAGTCCATCGACGGAACGTTGAACCTTTGCCACCGGCAAAGTCTCCCCGACCTTCCATTGCGATGCTATAAACGCGACCATTCTTACTACCAATAATCAGGTAGTCACGAAGAACTGGACCGCCAGGTGTCGTAACCGTCATTCGTTGAACAACTGCGGTACTCAAGTCAAAATCGACTGGCATCTGAGCCTCAAGAGTGTCCAGTTGACCATCGAATCTTTGGTAAACACCAAGGAGGTTCGGGTCAGTTGGATCTTGTCCAGGTTGCAAGTTTGGATCGCTTGCGTCATCGGTTGACGTTGGATAAGTCCAATAATTTGTGGTTGTCCCATCTCCGTTACCATTGGCATCAACGCAGTGAATGCGTCCTCGCTCGTCGGCGATTAGCACGACATTGGTATCAACAGGTGGAAGTCCCGGACCAGGTCGAACTAAAGCTCGAGCATGTACTGGAGTTGACTTGATGGTGGTTCCTTGGGCACCCACGAATCTGAATTGATCAACGTAGATGCTCTTACCGGCATCGAGCGGATTGGCACTCACATTCTCCATTCGAACCGAAAGCTCAAGACCGGCGGTATTTGAGTGGATATATCTTCGATTTCCAATTTGCTTCCATCCAGGAGGTCCACTCATGTCCATGGTAAACCGACCAGCCGAAACTCCACCCTCAAAGACTTCGTATTGAGCAGATTGTGCATATGCCACAGGTGGAGCAACAACGTCTCCGCCAACATACATATAGATTTGATAGGAACCGTCAGTGAGATCAGTTAGCGGACTAACTAAAACGTTTTCGGTCGCAACTGGACTAGTGACGAGTGTCTTCAAGTAAGAGCCACCCCTCGCGTTCGGATTGTCTACCGATGGCGTAAACCCTACTGTTGGCGTAAATCGAACACTTGTGTTATCAAAAGCTAGTGTTGTGGGACCATCTTCAGAAGGACTGTATTTCCATCGCTCTTGACCAGTGTTATAGTTGAAACTACGAACAATGGCATTGTCAATCGTTTCTGGTTTTGCCCGGAAATTAGTCGAGGTGACGGAAGGAATTGTGGTTGGGTCAATAATTCTCTCATTGATTCCGCCCGTAACTCGCACGTCAAGACCACCAAATCCTGCGGAAGTTGGCGAAGCAATATAGTTGTCAGTTTCGGCAGAGAACATTGCCGCGTCGGCAAAAACTGCGAACCGGCTGGCAGGGTTTCCTGCATTGACGGTTTCTGTCAATTGGTCGGTGCTATCTCGTGAAATTGTATTGAAAAGCTTGATGGTGATTGGCCATGGATTTGCTCCGTTCAAGCCTGAATATTGGAATAACTGATTAGTTGGCCTTCCTCCGTTTCCGAGTCGAACCCAACCGCCACCAGATGCCTCGGTATCAACTACGTCAACATACTTTTGACCAATGCCATAAGTGATTTCGTATGACCAGTAGCGTGGTCTTGGCATTGGCACGCCGCCGGGTGATACTAAGCCAATTGGAATCCAGACATATAACGCGTATCCCTTAGGATTCGGATCATTGGAGACAACGTAAGTTGCGCCAACCAATGTTGACACTCGTGGTGAAAACGTCCAAGAGAAGGTACTGAGGCTAGCCGGGACAATTGCTTGTCGAGGATCTTGGTTTACTCCACCAAGTGACGCCGTAGCCGGGGTCCACAAATGTCCAGGATGTCGAAGTCCAGGATTTCGTTGTTGAAACGGTACTGCATTTCCGAGGTTGATATTTCTTCGGATCGATATGAGATATGGGGACTTGGCTTCCTCAAACTCATTGGGTGCATTCCAAGTACCGGTAGAGGCAACATTACCGTTAGGAAGGGGATCATAAGGACCAACGTTGTTTCCACTTGCATCGAGGTTGACAATTGAACCAAAAAGGTCAGTGTTGTCAATGATGGTCTTGAGTGGGTTGATCTGATTGAGGCGCAATGACCCAACTGGGGTTGCTGACACGAATGGTCTGAACCAACGCAGCGAGCTCGGTAAAGTCGCTGATTGGGGATTCAAATAACCAGGTCCAGATGCCGCCGGGTTACCGGATACACCTGTACGAGGGTTATTACCCTTCAAGTTTGGAAAGTCGGTTGCGGATTGGCTTAAAACCAATCCTGCGGTTCCGATTGTCAGTGCACTTACTATTAGTTTCATCTTATGCATGCTTTGCCTCAAGCTGCTCTATCGTCGATCGGCGAAAACGGGCAGGAATAGACCCCTTGATCCTTCGACTGGACCAAATCGGAGCTTAATACTGCGAGTGTTGAATCCAAGGTTTACCGTGTTAAGCGAATATCCTTGGCTGACATAGGTTGGTGCTTGGAGACCAACGATTGGGTCGAGACGACCGTCAAATTGGAGAACCTCACCACTGTAATTTGTTGAAAGATCAATGGTCTTGCCTGTGAACCCATTAACGACCATGATGTTATCTTCATCAAGTCGTCGAGCATACGTTGGGAAGAATCCTAGCGGATTGCTCGAAGTTGGGGTACCACCTGCGGCTCCAAGTCTTCTTGTCGCTCTAAATGCCCAATTTGGAAGCATCCAACGAGTGTCAAGGACGGTTGGGTCTGCCGAGTTGGTTGCCACTTCATAAACTCCAGTCCCGTCAGCGATCATGATTGCCAATTGCGGTGGAGCACCCACTACAGTTGGAGGAATCAACGATGCGGTAACTGATTGCAAGTTACTCATGAAATGAGCTCTTGGCGCCAAGTTCATAGCCGGATTAACAGACCAGGCTTGAGGTCCGGCGTTGAAGTCCCAGATTCTTGTATGGTCGACAAACGGCGTATTGAATTGATTGAATACTCGATACCCACCCTGGAGCGCAGAATCGAAGATGACAATTCCTCCATCGCCTACACTTGAAGACCGAAGGTCAAGCGGATTCTGGTCGCCAATCAAAGTGGAACTAAGATTAGGCTCCCCTGAATCGATTCTCGAAGGTGCCTTGCCGCCAAGACCAGCAATAACAATAAACCTTCCTGCTCCAATCTGGACGCGAGTTAGGGAGTTATATGAGTAGCCCTTTCCAGAAATTGCTGGTGGAGAGTGCCAAAGCAGAGTTCCTTCAGAAATTCGAGCAATGACATTTCCAGAATTTGGATCCACTTGGAATCGGTCAACCATTTCAACCAATCGATTGTTGCCTTGATCGGCCACCAAGTAATGTCTCCATGACTCTAGCGGGCGAGGATTGGAGAACGGATTGTTCGCTACGGCAACTTCTGAAACATAGGTTGCTGCATCCCGAGGATTTGAGAAAGTGAGCGGATCACTGCTCTTGTATCCGACAGGAACAAACATTGAATCAAGGGTCATTTCAGTGAGATTTCTACTTACTGAACCACCTGCAGACATTCGAAGGACACGGTTCTGATTGCTATCAACAACTAGAACGTCTCCGGTGTCGGTCAAAGGATAAACACGTGTTGGTCGATCAAACTTGGTTAAGTTCGCACCATTAGTGTTGCCACCGGTCGCTCCAGTTACGGTTTGAATTGAACTATCAAATGTTGAATTACCACTTGGGTCAAGTGAAATGATTCGCCCCTCGTCTGCAACCCAAGTATTTGCTCTTCGGAAGCAGAATGTCTGGTTAGCGTTCCATGCCATCAAGATTCCGTCGCCACCAACAACACCTCGGCTAGTACTTCGTGATCCCGATGGACCGCCTCTTAAGGTGCACTGGTTAAGCCGAATGAGGAAGTCATCAAATGACATTCGACCTCGCTCTTCTTTATTTTGTGGGAACTGTGGCCATGCTGAAAGCTGACTTGGATACAAGTTCGACATATCAACGTTCGTTGTTGCCCAACCTGGACCAGTTCTCAAGTAGTCCATTGAAATAACCTGTCTCATATAAGGCCGGTTATCATCAGCGACAATATTTACTGGCACAAAGTTCGCAGGATTGGGATCGTAAGGAACGTGGGCTTGGCTAGCCTTTTGGGCAATACTTGGATCGAAGTCAGTTCTAATCGCGGTAACAAAACCGTCAGAGGAGAATCCGGATCCCGATAGTATTGACGGTACAAACGAGCCGCCGCTCACGAAAACAGTATTTCCTGAGCAGAATGCGCTGCTCTGAGTTGTCATTCCGTGGAAAATCGTGTACCACTTGAGTGGGCTCCAACGGTCATTTTGCATTGCTGGATCAAGGACAACGTCGGGCTTGCCTTGCTCTTTCAAAATGATTGGCTGACTTGCACTAATGCTATCCGTAATCTGAGAACGTTGAGTGTTCATCATGTTATCGATTCGGATGGTTGAACCAACATCGCCAGGTTCCTTTTCAATTCGGAACGAGCTTGGGCTCAAGACACTAAAAGTCGTTGGCTTCGTTGGATCCGGAGATCTCGCGAAGTCTGGCTGAACAATGGTTGCTTGAGAGCTAATCTCTCGTCCAAATCGAATTTCACGAGCACTCGAATCGTCCTTGAAGCAAAGCAATGCAGAAGCAGGAGAACCAGCTTTACTACCGCTTGCGGTGACAAATACATCACCATTTCGAACAACTGGGGCACCTTGGAAACAAGCCGATCTGAATCCTCCACCGAGGAATGGAGCAAGGCTAAAGCCACCTACATTCAAACTTTGGATTGGGTCATTGTCTGGAATTGAACTAGGATAGGTTCTGGTAACTCCACCAAGGGTTACTGTATGTTGAGGATACAGATCCCAACGGTAAACCATTCGGAAAATTCCACGTCCCTCTTCTCGAATTGCAAAGAAGGAGCCTAAGTAGTTATTGACATCCGCAAATGCCGGCGTGGGGTTTTGAGTACTTGAAGTTACATAAACCGTTCCAGAAGGTGACAATGCAAGACCATCAACGATGCTTCGTTGTGTAGCGCTTGGCGTAGGGAAATTCAATCGTCCCCGTTCAATTGAAGCACTAAAGGTCGGGAATGCTGCACCCCAATCGATCGTATAGTCAACTCGAACTCCATTGTCAGGATCGACGTCGGCAGGTGGCCATACCGCGAGCGGAGCAAGTGTCAGGGTCAATGTTCCTTGAGATTCTGCAATTCCGCCACTAAACAGCGCCGCCATTTGAGCCGCGGTGTAAACAGAACCATCGGTCTTTCGAACCAATGAAATATGAACCGCTAACGGATCGCCGGAAGTACCCATGTAGATCGGCAATCCTCCCTGGTTTCCAGCTCGGGTAGTAATTGTCACAATACCAGGAGCCGAAGTTACGGAGATTGGTCTTTCGCCCTTTGCTCCGACCCAAACACTCATCATTCCAGCATTGGCAATACTTGGAAGACCTTGCTCCTTGAGCGGAAGATACATAACTCTGTCCATTCCGCCTGAGTTATCAAGGATCGGAATATAACCGACACTTGGTGAGCTAGAAATTCTTTGGATTGCATTTCCAGTTCCACCAAAAACGAATGCGTTTCCTCCGGCAGAATTGGATCGAACTACTTGAAGCGTTTTGAGATTGACTTGCCAGACTCGACCAATAAATGAGCCGGCTGCATTGACGGAGTCAACTACATAAGCAATGCCTTCGTGTACGGTTGGCGCCTTTGGAACTTCACCTGGAGCCAACCCACCAGCTCCACCAAGACCAGGAGACAGCGCCGCAATTGGAGCCAAAACCTCAGTCGCTGGGCATCTGCGAGTGAACGGATCAAAGATTGGATAAACCAAGAGACGACCATCGCTGGTCGTTACCATGAGTTGATCTTGAGGAACTCCAGCGGCAGGATTGGCGACTTCCACACAAACAGCACTTGAAATTCCACCAGCAACTGGAGCGGTCGCAAAAATGAGATCCTCTTCTCTGCCTTGGTTAAAGTCTGGGAATCCGTCATCAATATTTCCGTCTCTGTCAGCATCTGATTTCGGATTACCGTCGTGACAAAAAACTTGGTCGTCCGAAACTGAGAACGTCATTCCCTTATAGATCACTGGTGGTCGAAAATCTTTCGGACTTGAGGTTACAACCGAAGTACCGAGCGAAGTTGCGTAGGGTGCGGCCCAAGTCTGCAATAGAGGTGCACCTGTATCAATGAAAGCACTATAGTTCTTTCGCGATCCAGATCCTGTTTGAGTGGACTGAACAGAAAGAGAAACGGCATTGACGACAAACTTTGCAACCGTATTGGCATAAAATGTTGCCGTTGAATTGCCACCGGTTTGACCTGCAGGATCCGCAGCATAATACTCTCTATTGAGGTTAGAACCTACTCGGTTCAAGCCTTCGCTGACGCCACGAGTTGTGATGATCATGTAGCCGTCACCGATTTTCGAGTAAGCAGTTGATGGTGGTAAACCAGTGCCAGCTCCAGTTACAAATTTCAGCTTGCCATATTCTCCGTTGTTACCAACGATGTTGTACATCAGCGGCTCTACTGGCAATGCACCCTCAGTTGCGAGATCACTTGAGGCCATGTTAAAAAGATTGGTCGGTTGCGTTGTGTATTGTGGACCAAGGGTGATCACGCCTACTTCATTCGTAGTGAGCGATGACGGGTACCTGAGCAACGGACTTGTGTAATCGGCTTGCGAAGTTGTTAAAGGCAAACCAGGTACATAGACGCGATGAGATATTGGACCGCCTTGGCTCTGATCTAACCATCCATATGTGTAGTCGATCCAGAGGACGCCACCTTTATCGACAAATCTTCTCAGCTTTTCTCGATCTGAGGGGTTTACCGACAAGTTTGGAGTTGTAACTTGAAGAACTGCCACATCAAGTTGAGAGAAATCGTTGTCCGTTAGTTCTGCAACATTGAGCCACCAATATCGAACGGTTCTCTTATTGACTGGAGCTTGTGCCGGAGGTGTATTCGCGTATCGAGCTGCGAAAAATGGTCTTTCGCTTGCATCGAGCCAACCTGGAGCTAATGGATTGTAAAAATTCCAACCAGCAGGCTTAACGCTTAAATTTGAATCAAGATTGAACCAAACAAACGGTGCTGTCAAGGATTGCGATACGCCAGTCGCAAGGTGATCCCCATTTAAATGCAAATACGCGGCCCGAATATCAACCTTTCGGAGCGCGTTTCCTTGCTGGGCAACCGCGAAAGCAGTTGCTGCAGCAAGGCAGATAATTGACAGTAGTTTCTTCATTACTTAGATTCTCCAAAGAATGCGAGAGTTGGGCTTACCGGCAGCCGTGGCATCGGCGGCAGTTGGTAAGTGACTCCATTAAGTTGTGTCGTTCGAATCATTGCGTTTACATTCGCAGGATTCGAAGCATCGGCAGTTGCATCAAAACCAAAGGTGCCACCAACTCGACCAGTCGCCAACGCTGTGTCGTAGGTGATGGTCAAATTAGAAGTGAATGGCCTAGTGGCAGGATTTGCCTTGGTCCATGGTGATACGTGGTTAACCGGAATAAACCTTGGTGCACCATTTACTGAGTTGTAAGCACCGGCCTGCTTAGTAGGCATCCAACCCCACTTCTTCAACCATTCGGATTGAGTTGAGATCGCAGGTGGCATATTCTCGGCAACCGAGCCAACAATATTGATTTTCACGTCAATTGGCTCGCCGTAAAATGGAGCGCTAGCAACTGCTCCAAAGTTCGTAAGCCTCTCTTGAGCAGCTGCATCTCTTGCCTGAATCAACGTTGAACCACCGCCCACTAATGTTGCAACTCTTGCTTCAAATGCATCGCGTCGATCGTTCGGATTCATGTTGAACCAGTCGCCTGGAATAACGAAGAAGGAGCCTTCTTCAGCAAAGATCGAAGCTTCGATCTTGATATCCATCGGAACTGCGGCCGCTCTCGCCATCAGGTAGTTACCACTGGCTTGAGTGCCAAATTGAGTTAAGAACAATTCAAGACTGTTACTTCCTTGCATCATCATTTCGTAATTGTTCGTGTTAAATGTGTTGGTAAAACGATTGTTAGCAATGCTCAGCGTTGTTGCCGCTGGCGAAATTAGAGGCACATTTACCGTTTCAAACTTCGGTGCCTGTTGGAATGCATCAGTACCAAGTCCATAGATATTTCCGAACAAAGGAGCAGGAGCAGGATTGTTAATCGAAGCCCAAATGATCTTTGCCGAGTTTGTTGGCGAGTTCAAAACTTCAAACTGGTACTGTTCGTTGCCGCCAAGAATTTGACTTCCTCGGTTGACGTTCAATCCGTAAAAAGTATTAGTTGGGCCTGGATTCGCATATTTCAAGGCTTCCGTTAGCAACAATCCGGTATTGACGAACAAGCCTGTTCCATTTGGATCTAATGGATTTGCAGGATCAAACTCCTTGTAAGTAAGGTTTGTTGGAACCCGGCTAGAAAATGGAAGCGTGACCGAAAGATCAGCTGGATCGAACGGACTCAAACCGGTGTCGAAGTTCAATGTAGTCATTCCGTCTGGAGCATTCAGCGTATCTGGACTGTATCCACCAACACCAGAACCGCCCTGTGTTACCTGAGCATTTCGTTCAGTTGAAGGACCAAAGAACATCGTTGGGTTCAACGTTACGTAGTCCTTTGCCATCAACATGACTGAAGACTTGCTAGCCCGGGTCAATCGATTGTTGGCAATAACACCTGGGTAAGCAGATGTTACATCGTTTGCCTCGACACCCTTCAAGATGCTGCCTTCAATGTAAACCGTCTTGTTTGAAACAACAGTTAGCTGGACGTCTGTCGGAACGATTCCTCGAACACGAACATTGCCTTCGAAGTAGAGAATGCCATTGAAAACTGGCCCCTGATTAAAATCAGCCGGAGTGAGCGCGTTATTGATTGAAGCAGACAGTCCCGCTGTCAACGTATTGATGATATGAATCTGAGCGTCAGTTCCATATCCAACCCGGTAACGAATGGTTGTTAAACCACTATCAACTCCATCAGCTCGCTTCCATGTCCTTTCGGTAGGAGTTTGGCTTGGATGAGCGTTTCGTTGGATAACAAAGCCATCCTTGGTTAGAAGCAGGTACGCACCAACTGGAATATAGAACGGACCGTGCCACCCAGTTCGGAAAGTTGGGTCTGCTGACGAGTCACCAAACGAGCCTAACCAGTCTTGGACGAGTGATGCATTGGCACCACTTGCTCGTCGACCTGATTCATCGTCGGGAACTTGAAAATCAGAACTATTATCAACAAACAATCCTGAGCCGTGACCAAATATGCCGCTGTTTCCGCCGGCACCAAGTCGCCCGGAATCCTTTGTCGCCGACAAGTACCGATTGGTATTGGCACTTTCAGAACTGTCCGAATTTGTTGCGATCGATGGCGATGCAATGTAACCAACGCCTCGAACAAAATTGGCAGCATCGGTTCCACTAACACCGTCTCGGAATGTTCCTTCCAAGGTGTTAAACGCTGGATTCAAGCTGTCCAAAACCATTGGCGTGGCAGGAGAAACCTGCCATGTCGAAGTGATTCTATCCCACTTCGATTTGGTAATCGTGAGCGAAGAATTGGGCATCTGCTGGAAACTGCCAGAAGCAAGAATCGCATCTCCAAAACTTTGGTTTAGGTTCGCCGTGACTGTGCCATAGAAGCGGACATCTCCATTAGCGCGGAAAGATCCGCCGCTGGGAAATGCTCCGGCTAAAGCGCCGGCGCCAGTTGGGGTGAAATCATAGGTTGGAATAACATCACCCATCTGGGTTGGAACATTAACTGGTGTTCCTTCTATTCCGGCAGTTTCTCGGTACCTAACAATGTCTTGTGAAAGCCCAATTTCGATTGGTCGTGTCGCTTTGTACTTATTGAATTCAATTCGACCGTAGTCGATCAACCCAATTTGAGCCATTGCGATGAGCTTTCGACTCGAGGTCTCTTTGCCATCAAACTCTTTCATCTTTGCGTGCGCAGCATTGAATCCAGCTTGGTTTGCGTAGTTTTGGAACTGGGCAGTGCTTCGCGCGTTGTTAAGCGTCGGGTCGTTTGGCAACACTTCGCCTTGGCGACCAACTGACTCAATAACTAAGAAGTTGCGTGCCAGACCAGGATCTCGTAAGTAACCAACACCGGTTGAGGTGAAAATGCTTGGATCGCCCGGAGCATATCGAACTCGAACAAGTGCTCGACCACCGCGGTATGCGATTCGGAAAAAAGGACCAAGGCCATCGGGACCACCTTCGTCGGCTCTTACCGAACCAGGAAAAGCTAATGCACCGGCACCGGTTCGTGCAGGTGGTCGTAAATAGAATGCGTCGGGATCGCGAGTAACGTCGGGACTGACCTGAGTCAAGGTTGTTGGAATACCTCGCCAGTCGGCGCCTAATGTGGAATTCACTAATTGAGCATGGGCAAACCGAACTCCGGACTCAGCCAAGTCATTATTGATACCACGACCTTTCGCCACTGATGCTCCTCGAATGTTTCGACTTAAAATCGAAGCAAAAGCTGCACCAAGAATCAATAGGACGAATAGAACCAGGAGCGCTATGACAAGCGTCTGTCCGTATTGAAGTCGACGACTATGGTTTCTCGTTCTCATCTCTGATTACCTAATAAAGTTGCGTACGTTGGCGGTTGCTTTCATCGTAACCGTCTGTGGGAATGGAATATCGGCTTGCGGGTAGTTTCGAATGGTCATGATCACCTGCATTAGCTGTCTTGTGTCGTACTCAGTCCGCACAACATCATCTGGAGTTGTGAATTGGAATTTATACGCTACTCGTATTCGACCTGGAACATCGTTCAGGGTTCCCTGAATTCTCATAACTGCCGGAATTGGGACGGTCGGACTAGAGCATAGCTGAACATAGCCCGCCTTGAACCGTGGCTCTATGATCGCACTGACAAAGTTCGTTCGATCATAAATTGCTGGTGGAACTGGAAGTCCTAGTGCGGCCCAACCAGCCGCTGTTGGCGGAGTCAAATCGGCATAGTTAATTCGGTATTGGTTTGGTCCTGGCTCTCGGTTAGTTCGATGATATCGAACTTCGTAACTGTTCAACGATCCAGGATTCTGGTCTGGTCCCCACACTTCTTCACTGCCAGGAACGATCCTAGCTCGACCAAATTGACCGAGAGGGCTCGCGGTTCCATCACCCTGTGGAATTGTTCGTAGATCAATAAACCGGTGAGCACCACCTGAATCCCCGTACTGAGAAGGGATGCCATTTTGACCGCCTTGCGCATCGATCGTAACCTTGTTAAAGACACGATTAATATTGAATCGATTGAACGCCGTGTCCCAGTACGGAGCATCGGAAAAGACACCAGGCATATTAGGAGGCAAATTAAGAGGTCGAACAATGAGCGGGTCATTCGACGGAGTAAACGATGAATCAGTATTGGTCCAACCTGAAGAAACCGTTCCCTGTGCGGGACATTGCGGCAAGTTCAAATCATTGAGATCAAAGTTGCTAAATAAGTTCGCAGCCGCATTTGGATTCAATGTATAGTTTCCAACTTCACCAATATTGAAGCTAGCGATGATCTTTCCAGTTGCTGGATTCGTCGAGAACGGCATAAAGTTCGCGCGGAATACCGGGTTAGCCGATGTTAACCAGCCACTCGCAACATTTGCAGCATCAAGTCCCACACTAAACGGATAGCGGCTCGTTGCATCATATCCTCGCCGTCTAAACGCATCTTCGTAGGCCGTAATGTCAAACAGTTCAGTTCCGGTTCCAAGTTGAGTATCTGGCAAACCAGTAACACCAGGTTGAACAAAGAAGATCGCGAGATTTGACGGGTCTCTTCGAGCAATCTGATATGGATCGGTGCTCTGCCAGTTCACACCATAGGTGCGGACCATCAAGTTGCTCCACATCGTGAATTGACCTTGGAAAACTTCTGATCCAATTTGATCGGATCCTTCAGACTCGTTGCCTAAGGATGCTGCAACTTGAGCGTCTGCACCATCGCCCTCGACGTGAGATGGGCGGAACAAAACGAGCGGAGTTATCCGAGGCGACCAAACACCACCGGTGTTGGTCATCTTCACCAAACGCTTTGTTTTGTCAAACTGCGGCTGAACCATGTCGTAGCGCGTGACTTCAGTTTCAATCTTCGCTACGCGCTTCCAATTCTGAACTCGAATCGCTTTCGCATCATTGTTAACCGGCGCACCAGCGGCGGCACCCGTTGCCAAAAAGAAGTCAGCATCATCGTAGATTGGGTTTCGATTGGTTCCGTCTGGAACAGCATCAAAAAAGTCGGTATTAACTTGAGGAATGAAGTTGCCGCTACCAGCTGGAACCTCAGTCATCTTCACCGGCTCAACTTCGGCTGAATAAAGAACGAAAAGATTGTCTCGTCCTCCAGCTCTTGCCATAAGAAGACCGTCGTAAGGATTGTTATAATTGGCGAACGGATTGGCCAGACCAATCCAATATCGCTTGATGGTTGTGCCAGGGGCAAGTGGCAATTGCACTTGGCCTGCGGCAGAACGAAGCGTCGGATCTTCCTTTCCGGTTGCTGGATTGATGAAACCACCGCCAATACCCTTCTGACCTACTTTTTGCGGAAGAACAATATCAAGTTTGGTGTAATTCATTCCAATCTTGACGAAGCCACCAAGACTAGTTACTAGCGCGCCAGTATCATCAATTCCGTTAATTGGGTTTGGACAAACAACACTGACCCGACCCGAGAGTCCTTCAACATCTCGAATGGCTGCCGCTTCTCCGATTTCTCGAGAAAGTCGCTCGGTCAAAATCCTTGCCTTATCTTGTGCATCTGAATAGGCTTGCGCCGTTTTAGTCGCCTTAAAGGTTTCGACCATCGGAACCGTGATGATGGTCAAGAGAATGGCGGTTATCGCCATGACCGTTATGAGCTCAATGAGCGTAAAGGCGTATCTTCGTCCGTTAATCATTGGATTGCTTCTCCTCGATGCAAGTAAGTTTCTCTGGAGCTAATGCCCCATTCTTTTGCCCAGTTGCCAAATTTGTTGGTTAGGTTGTCGGTCGTATTCGGGCTGAACGTAAAACCGCTGCTGTTATAAAATGCTTTCGAGATAACCGAGACTCCTCGAACATCGCCAACCGAAAAGGCCATTGAAGAAGGACTCGTCGTATCTTGAACGAAACTAACTGCTCCGCCGTCAATGTCTCTCAAGTCAATAGATGGCATTGGCTGAGTAATCGAATCGACTCCAGTTCTGAACTTAATTTGGAACTCAGCACCTTCCAAAAGTCGCTCGGTTCCACCACCATCTCGATACCGAATCTTACCAATCGAAACCTTTCTGTTGGTATCCATTGCTGGGAAGTAAATTCGAGTTGGTTGACCGTTGAGCGGACCAGTTCCACCAACGTAGTATTGAGCCGCTGCCGGTGCCACATAGGTGAAGTCATAGTGAGCCGCACTTCGCGTTACCTGAAGGGCCCATTCTTCTCGAGCCATATAGAAGGCCCGCAAAGCACGACCAGTCACATTGGTCAACACAATTGAGCCATCTGGAGTAGCGATCGCTTGAGTTAATCCGTTGGCGTCATTGTTATCAATATCGAACAGAGTGATATTGCCACCAGACTTGTCAATCTTCATCGTCGGCGCGCCGCTGTATTGCTCTAGCAACTGACCACCAGTTGCAAGATCAAGAATCAGCATATTGTCAGCGTCAGTGGTGTTTGCACCAGGAACAGTTGTATTGTTGACAACAAATACGTCTTCCATTCCCGCATTTGGCGAATCAGATCCCGCAATGATTGCGGCATGAGATGGAGCCGACAGACCATCTGGTCCAGGAACAGAATTTGTTCGAAGTGAAGGAATAGCAAGCTTTAGTACTTTCGGCAAACCGGCAGGAGCACTCGTGCTTACCCGGAAGTCTTCATGAAGAATTCTCCAGTCTCGGACATCATAGTCAATCCTGGCCACATAAGGCTGTCGAGTTGAACCAGCCCTTTCTTCGTATTTGCCAAACAATTTAGGGTTGAACAACAGCTCTCCAATTCGACCATTCAGAACTTTGTATTGGAAAAGGTCGTTTGCATCGAATGCCGTTGCTGGCGCCAATTGCGTAAACATGTGGGCAATCTTGAGCGAATCAACTTCAACGCTAATCAAGTTATCGCCAGGACCCAAAATCCCAATCAACGGATCGCTAACCGGGACAACCGCATATCCACCAGGCGTCGCAGCGATATTAACGGATACACCGTTAAGGCGACGTGTAAAGATGGAACCTGCATTAATAATGTTGGCGGTAATCGAGACTCGGTAAGTCCCGGAAACGGCTGCTGGAAAAGCGATCTCAGCGGCCGATGAATTCATGCCCATCACACCATATTCGTAATCTCGCATTCCCTGGTAGTCAGTGGCATTCTTAGCCACGCGACGATACATGTCTCGCCCGTAAACACTCAGTTGATTTGGAAGAGGCACACCACCAATGTGATCGATCGGGCCAAATTCCAAGAGGGTAAGGCTACCAAATGGAGCAGTTACCGAAGTCCCATCAGGAGACAGAAGCTTGGGAGCCGTTATCTTGTGAGTCTCACCAATGATTCTTCTGGTTGTATTCGCACCAGAAACCAATTGCCAAGCTCTACCTGCCTCTAAAGCCGTTCCGTTAGGAAGAATCGCCGTAACTGCTGGAGAATATTCAGTTGGAAGCCAAGTCGGATCTTCAACCGGCACGTAAATAGGTCCAACCAAGGTCATTCGAATAGGAACGACTTCGCCCGGAAGAACATCAGGTCTAGATTTTAATAACTCCTGATTGGATCGAAGAAGCCCGATTGCAATCGAGTTATTTCTTCCCTTATTGAGAATCTTGATGCCACCAGGAAAAATCTGGGCGATAGCAAGAATTCCTACTAAGAAGACTACGATGACGACCAGAATCTCGATGAGAGTCGTTCCGCCAAACCGGTTTAATTTACGCGCTGGAAAGATCATTGTTCTTTCTCCTAACTGTTAGGGAATCATTCGCCAAGATCGCTCAGACATCTGCTTAGAGTCAAGCGCCCGGGCTGAACCACCGAGGAAGAGAACCATATCCTTGCTTCCGCCGTTGGTTAAGAAATTGTTTGTGTAGTCACGGTAATAGGTGTTCCAAGTGACAACCGTTGTGTCAGGAGGATCGGAATAACCGAGCTGACGAGGATCGTCAGTTGCATCTCCCGGGCCGACACCAAATTCAGACCAGAATAGCGTGTAGTGCAACTCGTTGTAAGTCACGCCAGTCGAATATTTTGCCGGACCAACGTCATAGCCACTCACTGCATAGAAGCGACCTACAACTGTATCGGTCGTGGACGGCGATGAATTAATGTTTGGTGAAGCTGCGGGATCGTTCAAGAAATACTGAGGAGCCCCGGTATAGCTAGAACCATACAATTGTCGAGCCTTTGGAATATCGTCTACTGCAGAGATCACACCATCTGCATTAAGATCGAGAATTGGCGCTGATCCGACTGCCCGATTATCAATTTGCGGCCAGGCAGCTGGAACCATTAGGTTACGGGCACTTCGGTTGAGGGAACCTTTCAGAGTGTCAATGGAATCGATGCGCTTTGGATACATTGGACCCCGATACAAATCGGCAGGCACAACGGTAACGCCATTTTGGTAATCGTAAGGCGAAATGTAGCCCAGCAATGCCGGCGGATAGCCACCTTGGTCATCCCGATAAAGCTGAACAGCCGATCGAATTGAATTCATGGCTGACAAATCTCCGCTCTTGTGAGCGTTCAGTTTGACTCGAGCAAAAACTGGAAATATAATCGCCGACAGCAAAGCAATGATCGCCATCACCGTTAAAAGCTCGATGAGTGTAAATGCGCGTTTTTTCATTTGTACCGTTCCCATACCCTCTTCCCTATCAGAGTTCGACTCAAGCGAACCCCATCCTGTTCCGTCGTTTCGCTTTTGTTTTGCGAATAGGCCGGAAGTCCTATCAATCTAATACTCGATTATGACGCCTAAACCTGGTCAAAATCTCAGATCATGTTCCGTTTAAAGTGCGAACAACGTCATTCGCATACTGTAATAATTCTGTTCTCATAAGCATACAGACAATCGCCCCAATTGCCAAGTATGGACCGAAGGGGATTGTGGACAAACTAGGCTGCCAATCGTCTTCTTCAACACTCACATCCTCGACTGGATATCCCATCTTCGCGTATATCTGGGGAAACCAAATTGCAAAGACATCGAGGCAAAACAAATAAGTCATTCCGAGAATGAGAAGATCTTTGATTGGCTCCGGCTCATATCCATCCTCTTCGGTGTCAGAATTTGCTTCACCAGCACCACTGGAAGCGGCAAGTGCTTTTGCCTTTGAGTCCTTCATCGCTTGAATACCCATGAACAAAAGGCCAAATATGAGACCAGTGATGACCGCAATAATAACGTCGAAGACAGTCAGTTGATATCCGAGAAGCGCTCCAACTCCTCGCATCATTTTGATGTCTCCATGTCCCATCGCGTCTTTACCGAAAACAATTCTCCCAAGGATGGCTATTCCAAAGATGATTCCCCAACCCATCAGGTACCCAAAAATCATGAACTTCCATTCATGGGAGTAAATCGCAAAGCCAATCCCTAAAAACAAAAGAAAGGCATTGATTTCATCAGGAATGATGAAGTGTTCTCCATCGATGAAAATGATTGCAACCAGGGCCGCGGTCGCAGCCATAAAGAAGCAGGCAAGAACCCATTCACTTCCGGTTGGATCAGCGCAAAAGTACCGGTACCAAATGGCCGCCCAGAGCCCACCGTTAACTAATTCAACCCAGAAATACCGCGAAGGAACTTTGTTACCGCAATGACGACACTTGCCTTTTGAGAGAAGCCAACTAAAGAGTGGCACCAA
Organism: Armatimonadota bacterium; assembly: GCA_037141835.1. GTDB lineage: Bacteria > Armatimonadota > Fimbriimonadia > Fimbriimonadales > Fimbriimonadaceae > Fimbriimonas. The sequence goes on from JBAXBU010000008.1 coordinate 26,212, forward strand.
GTCTGGCATTCCAAGCTGGTGCTTACATGCCGGGCAGAAGCTGTGTTTGGGTTTGCCAAGCGATAAGAGCCGAGGCATCCGATAAATGACAACGTTCAAAAAGCTGCCAATTGCAGCTCCAATCATCAATCCAACTATCCAAGTCCATTCTGGAAACATGAGTCCTCCCTAACAACAATGCCCGTTGCAGGTTGCAACGGGCATCGTACCCTCAAATGAGGTCTTTTCTTACTTGTCGTCTGCCGCACCCGATGAGAGTGAGGAAATAACTTTAACGAGTGGAAGGAACATCGAGATAACGATGAATCCTACAACGAACCCAAGACCAACGATCATGATCGGCTCAAGAGCAGCGGTCAACGAAGCCAAAGCGGCCTCAACCTCGTTCTCATAGAAGTCTGCGATCTTTTGGAGCATAAAGTCCAGCGATCCAGACTCTTCACCAACACCAATCATGTGAACGACCATCGGAGGGAACAAACCTGATTCTTCGAGAGGGTCACCGATTCGGTCTCCTTCACGGATTCTCGCTCTTGCTTCCAAGATGGCATCGGACATGATCGTGTTACCAACAGTTCCAGCAACCGTTTCCATCGCTTGAAGGATCGGTACACCGGAGGTCAACAAGGTGCCCATTGTTCGGCTAAATCGGGCCATGGCAATCTTGTGGTGAAGCTTGCCGAATACTGGCACCTTCAATTTCACACGATCCATGACGCGTCGGCCAAATCGAGTCGAGACGAACAGTTTGTGCGCAATAAACAAAACAAATGCCGACAACGCAACCATCCAACCTTTGTGGAGCAAAATGTCCGAAAGGTCAATCAAGAACTTTGTTGGTGCAGGCAAGTCATCTGCTTTCAAACCAAGGTCAGTAAGAATCGCAGCCCATTGAGGCACGAACCAATAAACAAGGAAGAAAGTGATACCCATTGCCATCACGGAAACGAGAACCGGGTAAGTCAAAGCCGACTTAACTTTTCGTCGAAGTTCAACATCTTTCTCGAGGAAGTGGCTCAATCGTTGAAGGGACTCTTCCAGTACACCACCAACTTCACCAGCTTTAATCAAACCGATAAAGAGAGAGCTAAACGACTTAGGGTGACGCTGCATGGCGCGACTAAGCGATTCACCAGCTTCAACCCTCGTACCAAGGTCCGCAATGATCTTCTTAAGTCTCTTGTTCTGGGTCTGGTGACCAAGAACGTCGAGACATCGAACGAGCGAAACACCCGCGTCAACCATGGTTGAGAATTGTCGACACCAGACCGAAAGATCGGTTAGCTTGACTTTTCCTGGACTCTTGATCTTTGGGCTCTTAGCTTTGATCATCGTTAATTCGGTGATCGTAAAGCCTTGTTCCTCAAAGCGTTTCCGTAAAAGCTCTTCGCTTTCAGCGTCGGCGGTACCTTTTTGGATAGCACCTACTGCGTCTTTAAATGTGTAGCTGAAGATAGGCATTGTTTTCTCCTATTATCGTCTTATCTGACCTGTTCCTGTACTTTGTTGCATGCCACCACTGGTCGCAAGCATTTTCTTGAGTTCCTCGACGTTGGTACATCGAGACATGGCATCTTCGAGGCTGATCCATCCCTTTAGATAGAGGTCGCGAAGACATTGATCCATTGTAAACATTCCCATATTTGCAGAAGTTTGGATCATGGATGTAATTTGGTGAGTTTTTGCTTCTCGGATAAGGTTCCGAATAGCAGGGGAAGCAACCATAATTTCATTTGCCGGCACACGTCCCTTTCCACTTGCGTGAGTGAGGAGTTGCTGGGAAATGATTGCAACCAAGTTGTTCGAAAGCTGGACACGAATCTGCTCTTGTTGCCCAGGAGGGAAAACGTCAATCATTCGGTCAACGCTTTCGGCAGCGTTGTTGGTGTGAAGTGTAGCAAAAACGAGGTGTCCCGTTTCTGCCGCGGTGATCGCAAGCGAAATCGTTTCAACGTCCCGCATTTCACCAACTAGCAGGATATCTGGATCTTCTCGAAGGCTCGCCCGAAGCGCATTCCCGAAGCTCTTCGTGTCCATTCCCAACTCACGTTGGTTGATGACACTTAGTTTGTGCTCGTGAAGATACTCGATTGGATCTTCAATCGTAATAATGTGGTGAGCATGATTAAGATTGATGTGGTTGATCATCGCGGCAAGCGATGTTGACTTTCCAGATCCAGTTGGTCCCGTAACCAAAATCAAACCACGAGGCTTTTCGGTAAGGCTCTTCAACACCAACGGTAATTTGAGGTCTTCAACCGTCGGAATCTTGGATGAAATCAATCGAAATGCAGCTGCGCACGATCCTTTATCCTTATACAGATTAACCCGGAATCGAGCCCGAGCGGTCGGTCCACCCGGAACTCGCAAATGGAAAGGAATCGGCAAAGAATAGGAAAAGTCTAATTCGTGAGATGTTTCAAATCGTTGAATTTGATCATCGGAAATGACTTCGTACATTATTCGCTGAATGTTTTCCGGAATAAAGACATCGTAGTTAAGACGCTTAATCTTTCCATCGTGACGAACAATAGGTGGCGACTGTTGACAAATGTGAAGGTCTGAACAATTCATGTCCACCAAGATGCCCAGAAGCTCATCAATATGAAGATCATCGACGGTTGCCCTAGGGCCTAATGGTTTTTCGTCATTAGGAATACCGCTGATAGTATCAATTTTTGACTTCCAATCGTCACCACCACCAGGAATTAGCTGGGAAGGTGGAGCCGACATCTGAGGACGAGGTGCGCCGCCTTGTGGAGGAGCACCTTGATTTTGTCTGGATGGATCGTTCTGCATTTTTGCTCTTGCTTAGTAACTAGAAACCTGCCGTAAATACGACACGCATGACTTCTTCTGGAGTCGTGACTCCTTGAAGAACCTTGTAAAGACCGTCCTCGCGTAACTCTCGCATACCACCAGCTTTTGCTGCCTCTTTAACATCGTTTAGAGGGGCACGGCGGACAACAAGTTCCGCGATTTCCGCATTCATTACCATTAATTCATGGAAACCGGTTCGACCTCGATAGCCAGTCATTCGATTATATTCAGCTGGAACACCCCGATATAGGGTTACCAACTCATCCGGATTTGTGACATTGAATCCAAACCGTCTAAGGTCCATTTGTGTAACCTCATATGGCTCTTTGTTCTCCGTGTCAATTCGTCGCCCAAGCCGTTGGGCAAGAACGCCGATAACCGTTGCTGCGATCAAATAAGGCTCAACACCCATGTCGATCATACGAAGAGTTGCCGAAGGAGCATCGTTGGTGTGAAGCGTGGAAAGTACCAAGTGACCGGTAAGAGACGCTTCAATCGCAATTTCAGCCGTCTCAAGGTCTCGCATTTCACCAACCATGATTATGTCTGGGTCTTGTCGAAGATAGGCTCGAAGAGCGGTCGCAAATGTTAGACCTGCCTTTCGGTTCATTTGAACCTGAGCAATTCCATTGAGCTGATACTCAATCGGATCTTCTGCAGTGATGATGTTTACACCAACCGTATTCAATTTATTGAGAACCGAATACTGAGTCGTGGTCTTTCCGGATCCCGTAGGACCGGTACAAAGGAACATTCCGTTTGGCTGACTGACCAACTCTTCAATACGAACTTGATTTTCTTCCGTAAAGCCAATTTTCTCAAGACCAATCATAACCGTGGTCTTGTCGAGAATTCGCATTACGATCTTTTCTCCGAACGGAGTAGGGATCGAGCTAACACGAAGGTCAATTTCTTTATTGCCAGACTTAACTTCGATACGACCGTCTTGTGGAATTCTTCGTTCCGCAATGTTCATATCCGCCATGATTTTGTAGCGGCTGATGAGAGGTGCCATGAGGTTCCTTGGAACGGTCATCGCTTCCATCAGTACGCCATCAACACGGTACCGGACTCGAATCGAACGAACGCCTGGCTCAATGTGAACGTCAGAAGCTCGATCAGAAATCGCTTGCTGAATAATCGCACTTGCGAGCTTGATAATCGGTGCCGCATCTGCTCCAGCCGTATCATCTTCACGACCATCGTCTAAAGCAGCATCGGCATCACGACCTTGCTTGACACCGGCCTCAGCCATAATCCTTGCGAAGTCAGCATTTGCTGGTTTGTTGGTCGTTTCGGCAACTGCCTGAACAACAGTTCCGCCACCATAATTCTTTCGAATTGCATCGTCAATTGCTCCAGGAACAGCCAACACTGGCACGACCCGACAACCCGAAGCGATTCGGAAATCATCAATCGCCGAAACATTGTTCGGATTTGACATGGCGACCCAAAGGGTATTCCCATCCTTTCGAACAGGGATCGCACTATGGTTTTTGACTATCCTTTCCGGGACGACGTTTAGGGCGCTAGAATCGATCGTCATTCGATCGAGATCGGCGAATCCGAGGCCAGCCTCCTGTGCTTTGGCTTGGAGAACTTCCCTTTCTCCACAGAATCCCAGTTGAACAATTGCCTTTTCCAAGGACGAATTGGTCTGTTGCGAAACCTTAGTTGCCTCATCGGCTTGTTCTTTAGTCAGAAAGTCTTTCTGAATAAGAAACTCTATCATTGAAACACGTGGCATTGCCATGTTGAACTCTCAGCAGGAAAACACACTCTCCCAAGTGTGATTGAGGGATTGTAACCCAATTTCACTAGAAAAGGGAAAGGACTTTTTAAGGAAATCTACAACTTTCTAACGAATTTTTTCCATTAAGGCTTTGGAGCGGACAAAGGGCGAAGCTTTGCCTAGGTTCGAAATCACATTGAAGTAAACTAGGTTAGGTTCGACGCTGAGCCACTCCGAATGAGAATGAGCAAAGTTGATGTAACCGTTATTGGAGGGGGTCCATGTGGCCTCTTTGCTGCTTTTTATGCTGGCCTAAGAGGCATGTCTGTCCGAATCATTGACTCTCTTCCCGAGCTCGGTGGACAGTTAACCGCGCTGTACCCAGAAAAATACATCTACGACATGCCAGGATTCCCCAAAGTTCTCGCAAAGGATCTTGCTAGAGCTATGGTAGAGCAAGCCAGCCAATATCACCCGAAGCTTGTTCTCGAAAACACTGCGCAAACCCTGGTTAACAATGGTGATTCTTACACGATCATCACCGACACAGGTCTTGAACTTGATACATCTACAATCATTATTTCAGCTGGTCCAGGAGCTTTCCAACCAACTAAAATCGGGGTCGAGCGCGAAGAAATGTTTGCCAGCAAGGGAATTCACTATGGAGTTCGAGATCGAAGCATTTTCACGGGAAAGAAATTGGCTATCGTCGGGGGAGGAGACAGTGCTTTTGATTGGTGCATGGACCTTGAAGATATTGCTGAATCAATCACCCTGATTCATCGACGAGATGGATTCAAAGCCCACGAAGATAGCGTAGCCAAAGTCAAGGCAAGTTCGGTCGAAATGAAGCTTTTCTATGTAGTAAAGGAACTTCACGGTGACAATCATTTGACGGGACTAACCCTCGAAAACACTCAAACCAAAGAACTTGAGCACTTTAACTGTGACGAAGTTTGCGTGAACATTGGGTTTAAGTCAAGCCTTGGACCCCTCAAAGAGTGGGGGCTAGAAATCGAGAAGAATCAAATCAAAGTTGACGAAAGATTTGAAACCAATTTACCAAGAGTATTTGCCGTTGGAGATGTCGCGAGCTACGGAACGAAACTGAAGCTCATTGCTACCGGAGTTGGAGAAGCGGCGACCGCAGTTTGCTACGCAAAAACTTATCTTGACCCCGAAGCTAAACTCTTCCCCGGCCACAGTAGCGACCGCGACGCCTAACATCAAGTACAATTTGTCCAGATTCTGAGGACATAAAGGTTTGGGCAGCGCATATACACCAGGGCTAACAGTAAGTAGCGACATCGTCGTTCGTCGTACGCGACGACTTCCAATTAAGGGAGAAGTTCTTGTCAAAGTTGGCGATTCGGTCGACCCGAAAAGCCCTGTAGCAAGAGCAATGCTCCCAGGAGCACTGCAAAACGTAAAGCTGGCCGACCAACTTGGCGTAGAACCAAAGGACGTAACCCAGTTCATGAAAATCGAGCTAGGTTCCCCCGTTGAAGCCGGTCAAATAGTTGCCGAAGGCAAAAAGATGTTTGGCCTGTTCAAGGCACCAATTGCGATCTGCGATTTCACTGGAACACTTGAGTCATACAGTGACATCACCGGAAATGCTTTGGTACGCGAGCCATCCATTCCGATTGAAATCGATGCATACATCAAAGGCACTGTCGTTGACGTGATGCCAGAGGAAGGTGCAGTCATTGAAACTCGTTGTGCCATGATCCAAGGAATTTTCGGAGTCGGTGGCGAACGCCAAGGCAAGATTCGAGTCGCAGTTAGTGGACCTGACCAACTACTCGACGAAGGAAATATCAAAGACGACGACCAAGGAAAAATTCTCATTGGTGGATCGGGAATGACTGCATCAGCCATCAAAAAGGCATCGAAAGTCGGTGCCGCAGGAATAATTGCTGGTGGCCTCAAAGACAGCGACCTCATCGAATTCCTTGGCTATGATATTGGCGTTGCAATTACCGGTACCGAGAAAATAAATTTGTCGCTCATCATTACTGAAGGATTCGGATTTCTGCCAATGGCTAACCGAACCTTTGAACTACTTAGATCACTTGAAGGACTGGTAGCATCCCTTAATGGGTCCACCCAAATTCGTGCTGGTGTAATTCGACCAGAAATCATTGTTCCAGATCCACCTCAAGCCGGAAAAGCAGCTCACGAAGAAAAGGCGCTCGCACTTGAAGTCGGAAGCCAAATCAGAATCATTCGAGAACCTTATTTTGGGATGATTGGTTCGGTCACCGATCTGCCCGCAGAACTGGTAACCCTCGAATCAGGTACTCACGTCAGAGTTTTGAGAGCAAAGATAGGTTCAGGAGAAGAAGTAACGGTCCCTCGTGCCAATGTAGAAATCATGGCCGTAGGGTCGTAACCTTTACGATCCCTTAATAAAGTCATGTTAAAACTGTTCTTGGCGAGGTCGCTAAGAACAATATGGCAACATTGGATCAACTTGAAAAGGTCAAGCAGGGAAAAGGAAGCATGACAATTCTCATTGTCGATGACGAAATTGCGATCATTGAAACGCTAGAAAATAAATTCCGAAAGGAAGGCTTTAATACTTTCACGGCTGAAACGGCCGAGGACGGAATGAGGTTGTTTAAGCGAGTGAAGCCAAACCTGGTCATTCTGGACATCATGTTGCCAAACCGAAGTGGACACGATTTCTGCAAAGCAGTCCGACGCGAAAACGAAACACCGATCATTTTTGTCTCTGCGCGCGCTTCGGAAGAAGATCGAATTATGGGTCTAGAGATGGGTGCTGACGACTACGTCGTCAAGCCATTCAACATGACCGAGTTGGTTGCCCGTGTGAGAGCGATTCTTCGCCGATCAGGAAATGAAACTATTCAAGAGCTCGTTGAGCGTGGCGATCTCCGAATTGACCCACGAACTCATGAAGCCACTCTTGACGGCAAGACTTTGACTCTTTCGCCAAAGGAGTTTGCGCTATTGCTCTTTTTAGCCAAAAACGCTGGACAAGTCTTCTCCCGTGAAGCACTTCTCGACCGAATTTGGGGCAAAGACGCCTACGTCACCAGCCGAACGGTAGACGTTCATGTCCGATGGCTACGAATGCGCCTTGCAACTACCCCTGATGCTACCGACCGAATTCAAACGGTCCGAGGCGTCGGCTATAAGTTCATCGGCTAGAGTCCAAAAACGTATCAACGTGACTCTTCAATGCCGCGGCAAGCTTCCTAGCAGTTTCAAGAATTGCATTTGCTGATCGGTAGATACCACCAAACTCTAGCTGTACGGCAAAGATGCCGTCAGCATGACCCGAACCATAAGTTTGCACCGTATAACCGCCATCAAACTTTGGGTGTTCCTTTTCACGTGGGTGACTAGCATCAGGCACTATTTTTACGCCCGATTTTTCAAGGACGCCTAAAAATGACTTCTCACCCGAAAGAATATCGTTGGACACTTCACCGACTGACTTCAAGTTCTGAGTACCGCGAAAAACGATTTCTTTATCCGCAGCTTGACCGTGAAAATCTACCAGAATGCCTTTGTGGAACTTTGTCCGTACTGAATCGACCGCCTTACGAACCGAGTCGTGATACAACTTGTGCTGCACTTTGGCTGCATCAGATTCTGCACCGTACATGATCGGGCGATTCGCATCGGCATACTTGCGCGAAAACTTTGCAATGATAACCCAAGGCTTTTTGCCAAAACACTTTTCAACTTCCGAAGCAGTTACGCGGGCCAATTCGTCAGTCCTGGTGTCCAGCACCGTAACGAACTGTGGCAATGACGTATCTTTGCGCTCTTCAGATCCTGGAATCGCGCTAGTACCCCCATGGGGGGCAGTAATCACGATTGGCAAATCACCTTCGACGACTTCCACTAAGTCAGATTTGATATAAAGTAGGCAGGCAAGGGTGGCGATCACGGCTATCGTTTCAATTTGATTGTAATGATCTCGAATGGCTTGTAAGAAAATTGGACAAGCCCATCGGAAATTTCCAATTCCCCAATTTCGTTTTCTTCGAGGTCACAAATGACGGCTTCGCTTGGGATATTGATGCAAAAGAGCTCAGCGTGTCCTCGACTGTTATGACACTCGTAAAGGCGAACGATCAGATCATCCGAATCCTCAGCCTTTTTGACGGTTTCAATAACGATGTTTCGATCGTCACAGGTCACTAGCGGATCCATTTGTCCTGCCGAACCCGATGTAGGCTCAATGAACACATATCGAATCGGAGCATTGTGAGCATAAGAAGCATGAACGACATCAGCGTAGTTGTATGGTCCAAAGTGCGGTAACAGCACATAGCTAAATCGATGAACACCCATGTCGCACATCGGATCAGGCGCTTTGGGTGCTCTTAATAGAGACATTCGCATTATGTTCCCGTGGATATCATGACCATATTTACCGTCGTTGATTAAGGCAACACCGAGATCACCTTCGCTGAGGTCAACCCATTTCTGAGCGCAGACTTCAAACCTCGCCATATCCCAACTCGTGTTGTAATGCGTCGGTCTCTCGACGTTCCCAAACTGAATCTCATAATTTGCCCTTGCCGCATTCACGTTCACCGGAAAAGCCACTTTGAGCATCTTGTCCTCTTCATGCCAATCAATTTCAGTGTCGAATCGAATGCCAGGAGTTGGACCAAGCGAAATTCTCTGCCGAATGGTCGATTTACCAAACTTCTTGACGATCTCAACTGCAACCCGAACCGGACCTTTCTCAACAATCTCAACGCTCTCGCTCTTAAGCAGGTCTTGAATCGTTTCATAAGCGTAAACATCAACATCCCAAGCACTCCAGAACAATGGCTTGTCCTCCATAAGTTGAAAGACATTGCCAAGCTTGCCCGGCTCAAGAAACTCAGTTCCATCCTCTAGGCTTTGGATTGATGAGATATTTCCATTGACGTCAAAACGAACTGAAAATTGGTCATTCTCAATTTTTCTGGCCGACGCCTTCAATCGATTCTTTATTGGACTTCCCGAATCTCTGAAGTCTCCAACCGCTACTGAGCTTAAAGCATCCTGCGGCGTCTCGAAAATCAGCTTGCGTTCGCCAAATTCTTCGACTAGTTGAGTAGGTAGGAACTCCTCGCCGATCTTGATTCCAACTGGAATCTCCTCGGCTTCCCATTCGACTGATGACTGCGTTGGTACATTTCCATTTTGGAAAAGCACAATAGGCATCTCAAAGTTTGAAGAATCAAGCCGCTTACCAATTTCAGCCAATGAATCTTGGATGACTTCTAGTCCAGCCTTTTCAACGGTCGCATAATCGACCTTACTGTCAACGTAAACCTCGTTTACCGAGGAACCTGGAATGATGTCGTGAAATTGGTTAAGAAGCACGAGCTTCCAAGCATCTTCGAGCTTTTTCGACGGATGCTTGCTTCCTGTGAAACAGCTCAGCCAATCCGCGTCCCTTAAGAGGAATTCACAAGATCGATTGGATTTCTTATTTGCGGCCTGACTGGTGTAGGTTCCTCGATGGAGTTCCAAATAGAGTTCGCCGACCCACGTCATCAAGTCCTTACTTTTCGCCTTAGCTTCTCGGAAGAAATCGATTGCTTTCTTGCCGAACATAACTTCGGGATAATTTGGCGCCAATCTTCCGCGCTTAATAAACTCCATGTGTCGTTCAGTTGGTCCACCACCTCCATCACCGTGCCCATAAACATAAAGAGAGTTCTCCGCACGGGCATGATCTTTGTAATTTTTGACCGACTGAATAACCTCTTTGGGCTCACAAGAAGCATTGTATGTATCTGCGGGAGGAAAATGAGACCAAACTTTTGTTCCGTCAATTCCTTGCCACCAAAACGTATGGTGAGGAAATTTGTTGAACTGGTTCCAGCTGATCTTTTGGGTTAGGAAGTAGCTAATATTGAATTTTTCAAGTATTTGTGGCAAGGCTGCTGAATAGCCGAATACATCCGGCAACCACATATCGTGTGTTGTATATCCTAGTTTTTCTTTGAAGTACCGTTTGCCGTAGAGAAACTGGCGAATAAGGGATTCAGCACCAGTTAAGTTGCAATCAGCTTCAACCCACATGGAACCCACTGGCTCCCATTGTCCTCGATCTATTGCGCCTTTTACTCGCTCAAAAAGCTTTGGATACTCAAGCTCTATCCACTCATATTGGCTTGCTTGAGAATGGACAAACACATAATTTGGATACTTCTCCATGAGCGACAATTGGGTCGCCGTTGTGTGGGCCATCTTCTTTTTTGTGATTGAAATTGGCCATAGCCATGCCGTATCCAAATGAGCATGTCCAACCGGATATATTGTGTGCTTGAATTCAGAATTTAGGCTGCCTAGGGCGTCCTTGATCACTTTTCGACATCGTTGGATCGATTCTTCACCATCCTTGGCGAAATAGTTCACTACGTCATTGAGGGCTCTTAAGACGGTATGAAACCCTGGATCGTCTTGAGGAAGCGACTCCAACAGATTTAGCGCGAAATCTAGGTCGAAATAGAGGGTCTTTACGTTGTTATTGACCACCACCAAGTCAGCAAATTCAACTTTCTCTACCTTATCTTCTCGAGGCAATTCTTTGAGGTGCACCCGACATTGCGGATTCTTAGTGTACGCCTGAATGATGTAACAAACTTTTTCACCGCCCTCAACAGGTCCTTCGGTTGGCAGAGTTCCGCCGGTTAGAAATCCGAAGTCCGTGTGTTCGTAATCGACGCCTCGAAACGGCGAGTTATCCTTCCAAAGAGTTCGTTCACTGCCAATTTCAGCATGAACGACAACCTCTTGACCTGCCCAGTCCTTTGGCACTTTCCCCGTCAACTTAAACCAAAATGTTGAATAAGCTGGTCCGTACTCGAAACCACTTTCAACGACTACCCATGGACCTTTTTCAGCTTCCTTTTGATTTTTGCAAGGATTTGAGTTGATTTCAATTAAGAGCGACTCGCGCGCACCGTAAATCCTTGGTTTCAACTCAGTTTTGAGAAAGAGACTAATTCGTCTTAAGGTTAAGTCAGAGTGTTTTAACATCGCGCTTGCATTGGGTAGTTTACTAAGGATTCAAGTAGTATTTTTGTGATAAAATGTGATATTGTGACCGATAGTTAACTACTATGCAGATGCTTAGTACAGTTGTGGCGGCACTATACGGTGGAACTGATATACGTTCCTTGACCCGTGTCGCCCGACCGTCGTTGATCCTCTCGTGCCTAAGGCAGAGGATGGACGGGGATAGGGAATTGTCATGGTTTGAGGTAATTGAAGCACTTCAAAAAGACAACTTTAACCAAGAAGCTGTCTACCTCAGTAATGAAGCGACCTTAGAAGGGGCACAAAAGCAACTTGAAGGCGGAAAAATTATTACGCTAGGTTGCAGTTGTTATCCAAAAATTCTTAAGACAAATCTTGGTGATAGCGCACCGCCAATTCTATGGATCAGTGAACCCGGTCTTCGTCAAATCCAGCCTTGGAATAACAATGATGATACGGAAAGAATAAGTATCTCCGCCGTCGGGTGCCGAGTTCCTCTTTCTATTGGACTGGCAATTGCCACGGAAGTTGGCCGTTGGACCGCAACCAATGGCTACTTGGCGGTCTCTGGTGGAGCTGCGGGCTGCGACTCGGCTTTTGGAAGAGCAGCATTTGGGGCGGGAAGCGAAGTAGTTCACATTCTTCCTCACGGCATAAAAAACATACCACCAGACTTATGGGGTTATGCGATTTCGGCTTGCGGCCCAAGTGAGTCTTTCAGTTCTGCTCGAGCAATGGAACGAAATAATTTGATCTATGCATTTGGGCATATGACTGTCGTTTGCTCGGCCAGATATCGTCAAGGTGGTTCGTGGCTGGGAGCCTCGAATGCAATCCGAGCACATCGCCCAGTGGTTGTTGCCGATTGGACCAGTACTGGCGTTGCTTCATCGATTGAAGAACACTCAAACGGAAGCTATGGGCAAGCCCAACGGGCATTGGCTAATCTCGGAGCTAGACCCTTGAAATTAGACTTGCAGACGTTTCGTTCCAATATTGGAGCCAGCCTTGACGCTGAACTCCAATGGTCACTCGATAAGATTGCTGGAAACTTAAATTCAGGACTTTTTGAATCCAAGTAAAGCGCCATCTAGGCATCAAATTTAAAAACTACCTTGCCTGCTTTTCCAGCTTTCATTAGCTCCATTGCATCTTGAAACTGAGTGTAATGCATGACGTGGGTCACAACTGGATCGAGAATTAACTTGCCACTCGAAAGCAATTCGGACATTTGATCCCAAGTTTGCCAGAGCTTTCTTCCAACGATGCAGTGAATATCAATGCCTTTAAAAATAAGGTCATTCATATTGATCGATTGCGATACGTCGGCATAAACGCCGAGTAGCGAAATTCGGCCTCCAGGCCTAACAACTTGCACTCCTAAGCTAAGTTGAGAAGGATGTCCTGACATTTCGAGAACGCAATCAACACCTTCAGGATGGATTTTGGCTAATTCATCCGCCACATTCACTTGAAGTGGATTAAAGACTTGGTCTGCACCGACCTTTCTCGCGATTTCAGCTCGATATTCACTTATTTCCGTCGCATACACAGCTTTGGCACCGAGAGCCCGACAAATAGAAACCGCAAACTGGCCAATAGGCCCCATACCGGTGATGAGTACCGTTCGACCTTCGATTGGGCCCGACATCGCGGTGTGAACCGCATTTCCCAAAGCATCTTGAAATGCAGCAATCAACGGAGAAATCGACTTTGGAGTCAAGCGCGCATTCTCCCAGGGAATCACGGCATATTCGGCAAATCCACCATCGACGTCAACGCCAAGTATCTGAGTGTTGACACAGACGTGAGCTTGACCCATTCTGCACTGGAGGCAATGCCCACAAACAATATGACTTTCACTTGAGACAAAGTCACCAATGGATCGCTCGGTTACGCCTTCGCCAACATCAACGACCGACCCACAAAATTCATGTCCAATAATTCTTGGTGGTTTTATTCGACCAGCAGCCCAGGTGTCCCAATTATAGATATGCAGGTCAGTCCCACACACTGAGGCAGCTTCAAGTTTGATCTTGACGCAACCAGCTCGAACCATTGGTTCAGGTACTTCTACAATTTCTACGCCGGCTTCCGGTCGCGTCTTTGCGATCGCTTTCACGCGACAAATTTTACTCGCCCGGTACACTATCAGACGTGTTAAAAGTTGCTGTCTTACCGTTAAATGCTGGAGAGGGTACAAAACCCCAAATAGGAAGGCAAATTTCTGCATTTGTTGCCGACCAATTGAGAAGCAACACTGAAGCAGATATTCAGTCCGTTTCATTCTTGACTCAGGTCGAACAAGATGGAGTTGCCAGAACAGCCTTCGTCAATATTTCTGACGGAATGATTGAGCCTGATCAGCTTAAAGACCTGTTCTCACAATCTGCTGTTGATCTTGCAGTTGATGGTCTCGTCAAAAATACCGACAGTGGTCTAGAACTAAATGTTCGATACACCATGAAAGACAACTTGGAGGGTGGCGAAGTCGAAACATATTCGTTCGCACCTGAAAATGTTTTTGATGTCCTCCACAAGCTTGTCAAAAAGCTTGCGGCTAAAGCAGATATTTCTCTGCCAGAGAATTTAGCCGGGGATTCCATGGAATATGGAACCGAAGATCCTGAAGTATTCCTCAAGTTTTTAGAAGGCTACGATGCGCTGAACTATATCCAGCAGGCTAACGGAATGGTTGCACGTGAATTCAACCCTGAAGGTGCCATCGCGACATTGATTGAAGCGGTCGAAGGCGACAAAGAATTTGATGGTCCATATCAAGTATTGGTTGGACTTTGTCGAGCATGTACCGCCTACCAAATTGGAACATTTGAGTTAATCGAACAAACTTTGGTCAAGGCAACTGAACTCGTGCCTGAAGATTTTGGCGCCTTCTTTGCATTAGGTGAGCTTTTCCAGGCCGCCAACCAAATGCCAAAGGCAATTGACTATTTCGAAAAGGCAACTCAACTCAATCCAGAAGATCCCGCGATCCTCAATCGCCTCGGAAACGCTCAAGCAAGCATGAATATGTTTGTAAATGCCGAACGAAACTTCAAAAAAGCGATTGAAATGGAAGGACCGGAAAAACCAAGCATGGACTTTTTGACTGGAGTTCTCAGCGCGACTGGTCGAATCCATGAAGTGCCTGCTCTTTGGAAAGGAATCATTGATGCTGATAGTCAAAATGCCAATGCCCACGCCAAATATGCAACTTCTCTCATTCAAAATGGCAAAAAAGAGGAAGGAGAACGAGCATTTGAAACTGGTCTTGAAGTTCTCGAAGACAACCTTCTGATCAAGAGATTTTATGCCCCTTATTTGGCTCAAAACGATGACCTTGACCGAGCTATGGACTTTTACGAAGACTGCATCGACGTTTCACCAAACGATGTTCCAATGCTGGTCGAATATGCACAAACTTTGCAATCTGCCGATCGTGAATTCGAAGTTCCACAAGTACTTCAAACAATTCTCAAGTCGAATCCAGACCCAAATACTCGGGCGAACACCCAAGCTTGGCTCATTGAACTGGAGCAACCAAAGCGAGTTGAAAGCGTTCAATTGGCGCAAGAAAAACTTGCTGCCGGAGACGCAGAAGGTGCGATTCGGGATCTGAAGCCGCTCAAAAATTGGCTGGCCGATTACTGGAAGATGTGGGCTGTCCTCAGTTCAGCATTTAACAAGCTTGGCGAACATGTCGAAGCTGAAGCCGCCGCAAAGCAACTTCTTGAGATCTTCCCGGGCTGTGAACCAGCCTATGGCGAGCTCCGAGAAGCTCTCAATGGCCAAGAAAAGCACGAAGAAGCATGGCAATTCTTGCAATATGCCTTTTCGAATAATCAACAGAGCTTTGGAATATTCATTAACTTAGGTATTGCTGCCAAGCGAGCTGGACACGTGGAAGAAGCAAAGCAAATAGCGGAGCAGATCAATCAAGTTGTCAGCCAAAATCCTGACATGAGAGAAGAATTGAAAGACATTCTTGCTGAACTTCAGCAGTAGAATCTTTTCGTGGCAAAAAAAACTGCGGCTAAAAAATCTGCGGTCAAAGACAAAGTAAAGGCTTCAACTGCTGTGACACCAGTCCCAGCAGTTGTGCCCAAGGTTCATCCAGCAGTGGTCGCCTTCGTTGCGTATCACATTGTCGCGATTACGATCTATGCCCTGCCAAAGCCAAGCAATGATGTCCTGTCCGGCAAAGTCAGTCCTCGTGGCAGCGATGCGTTGCTCGCATTTAATGTTCGGGAAATGAAGCAATGGGCTGTATTTTACGGCTATTTGTATCCGACCGGTTTTTGGCAGTACTGGGACATGTTCGCTCCTGATCCCGCTCAAACAGATATTTGGGGAGATGCAGAAGTAACATTTCTTGACGGAACAAAAACCATGTTCCAATATCCGAGAATGAAGATTTCTTCAATCCCAGACAAATTTATGCAGGAAAGGTACCGAAAGTTTTTCGAGCGGGTGAATTTAGAGGAAAACCCTTATTTCTGGTCTCCATTTGCCCAGGCAATTGCGCTTAAAACTGCAACAGATCAATCTAGCCCTCCCGTTAGAGTCACCCTATTTCGACACTTTCAAGAGGTGATGAGACATGACAAGCAAACGCCTAACGAACCTCCGTATGGGTCGTATCCTTTCTTCACTTTCGTAGTCGATCAGCACAAACTTTTCACGGACAAGGGGTGGAAGCTTGGAATCCATTAAGATTCTGTACAACTATTGGTTTAAGTACGGAAGCCCGGTTACGATGGGTGTTTTTCGCGCCATCATGGGCGGGCTGATCTTTATCAACTTCGCAATGATCTCAGTCTTCTTCAAGGACTTCTACTCTGAACAGGGTTACTACCCAGGGTGGATGGGTTCATTGGCAATGAACAAGGATGTCTATTTGGTCCAAGATGGGAGCATCCATTATCCAAGGATTGATCCGCTTCACGGAGTCACGGACTATCGAGTCTTAGTCGCCTTTAACATTTTCGTCTTGATTGCTGCTCTCCTCACCAGCCTAGGACTGTTTACTCGTGTAGCTTCTATTTGCCTTGCCATTGGGGCCATTACGCTCCATCACCGCAACACTTCAATTCTTCACGGCGGAGACACGGTTGTAAGAATTTCGGCGATCTATATGGCGATCGCTCCATCTGGCGCCGCATTCTCGCTCGATCGCCTTATTGCTCTCCGTAAGGGAATTGCACCGGCAATTCCACCATTGGTGTCCCTTTGGCCACAGCGACTCATTGCCTACAATTGCTGCCTGATTTACTTCACTACTACTTGGGCAAAGTGGTTTGGACATCTTTGGAAGGGTGGTGCGGCTACTTGGTATCCAGCCAGATTGCACGAATTTGATCGCTTTCCAGTTCCAGCATTTTTCAATCAATTTCCAATGGTCTATGTTACGACATGGGGAACCTTAGCGGTTGAATTTGCACTTGCTACTTTAGTTTGGTTCAAACCTCTACGAAAATGGGTGCTCTTGTCCGGATTGATGCTACACGGATACATTGACTATTCGATGAATATTCCGTTATTTGGCTACCTCATGGCAACCCTTTACCTTTCGTTTTATGAAGGTGAGGAAGTTGCCGCTTGGTTTGATCGCCTTAAGGCTCGATTCGCGAAAAAGCCGGTTACTGAGGCAGTATGATCACCGAACTTCACGTTGAGAATCTCGCAATTATTCAAAAAGCAAGCGTCTCTTTTCGCGACGGATTTACTGCATTAACTGGAGAAACCGGCGCCGGAAAGTCCCTTCTCATTGATGCGTTAGAACTATGCCTGGGAGAGCGAGCCGATACTGAACTGGTTAGAACCGGCGCCACTAAAGCGTCGGTCCAGCTTGTTGTCGATTTATCCCAGAACCAATCCATTCTAAGAGCCATCGAAGAACTTGGAATTGAGTCTGAGCAAGGCGTTATCTACATTCAACGAGACGTTTTTGCCGAAGGAAGGTCACAAGCAAGGATCAATCATAAGCCGGTTCCTGTTTCAGTTCTTCGCGAAATTGGGGCTCAAATTGTGGACCTGCACGGTCAGCATCAACATCAAGCCCTCCTAAACGAGGAAACTCACATCAAATATCTCGATGCTTGGATCGGAGCCGAAGTATCTAATCTCAAAATTGAGGTCGGTGTTAAATTCAACTACTGGCAAGACACAAAACGAAAGTATGAGGCTCTCCAACGCGGCATTCAGGAGCGAGAGCAGCGAGTAGACATGCTGACTTTCCAAGTAACGGAGATTTCTTCTTTTGGCGTAGTTGAAGGCGAAGAAAAGGAATTGGTTTCTTCTTTGGCGAGACTAGCAAACGCAGAAAGGATTTCCAGTGCAGCCCAAAGGGCCCTGGCTTCCCTTTCTGAAGACGAGATCAACGCTCGTGACCTTGTGGCGATCGGGCTTAAAGAAGCCGAGGATATCGCCAAAATCGATGATTCCATCGACATAACTGAATTAGTCGAGTCACTAGAGCTTCTTCAAGAAGGTATTCACAACCTACAAAGCTATCTGGACAAAGTTGACATTGACCCTGCCTCGTTAGAATTGACCGTGGAAAGGCTCGATGGGCTCAAAAAATTGAAGCGAAAATACGGGGAAACAGAAAATGAAATCCTGGATTTCCTTAACAACGCCCGAGTGGAATTGGACAATCTCACAGATATTGAAGCCAGCGAAGAAATCCTGCTCAAAGCACTCCATGATGCTCATTCGAATCTGAAAGACCAATCACAAGCTCTCACCAATTTGCGAACCTTCAAATCAAAAGATTTTGCCCAGGATGTCCAAAAGCACCTCGCAGAACTTTCGATGGAGCGAACCCAATTTCAGGTTCAAATTAAGCCAATTGACCCGACGCCAGATGGCGCTGATTTTGTTGAGTTCCTCTTTAGCGCCAATGCCGGTGAAGAGCTCAAACCCTTGGCCAAGATTGCATCTGGTGGTGAAATCAGCCGGGTCATGCTTGCTATGAAAAGCGCTCTTGCTGGTCGGGCAGGTGTCCCAACTCTTATTTTCGACGAAGTCGATACTGGGCTTGGGGGCGCCGCGGCTGCAGCAGTTGGCAAGAAGATCCGCGCACTTAGCGAACACTATCAGGTTTTGGCTATAAGCCACCTGCCTCAGGTTGCGAGTCGAGCCAATGAGCACTTTAGAATACAAAAAGGAGAATCGGGTGGACGAGTCCAAACCGACATCATCCGTTTGTCCGAAGAAGAGCGAATAAACGAAATCGCCCGCATGTTAGCGGGCGATTCCGTCAGCGAACATGCGGTTGCAAATGCTCGCGATCTCCTAAAGCTTTTGTAGCTACTCCAGTTTCCAGTCTTTTTCGACTCGCTTGCTGTTCGTTGTCACAACGAACGTATAGGTGCCAGCGGCAAGATAGGTGGCCCGGTTAGCCAAGAACGGATCCTTAACTGCTTCCTTGCCGTCCTTAGGCTTGGCTGGCTTCTTCACGTCAAACTTCTCATCAGTGAGGCGAAGTCCAATCTCGGCATTATTAAAGCCTTTGATCGAATCGACTTCCTTTGAAAGAATTACCTTTCCGTCTTTGTCGACAATTTCTAGCTTTGTCTTCCCAGCATTCTTTGCATAGAATGAAACTTTCGCGGTAGGAACTTTCGGCATGTCAGAACTGTATTCCGGGCGTCGCTCATATCCCCATGATCCGCGAATTCCATCACTTAACGACAGAATCTTCAAATCTTCGTTTCGAAGCTCGGGGGTAATCGACCGAATTGTTTTTAGGTTCAAGACCAAACACCCGCGGGCATGTGTTGCAATAACCAAATCGTCTTCCCTTTCCTGAATAACCAGGTCATGTACCGGAAGATGACTCATTCCACCATGAAGTGTTTCCCAAGTTGTCCCGCCATCAAACGTGATGTAAACGCCCATGTCAGTCCCAACATACAAAATGTTCTTGTTCTTTGTATCTTCACGAACCACGTTGATGGTCTCGTGAGGAAGGTTTCCTACGATCGAAGTCCATGTTGCGCCTCTGTCTGTTGACTTCCAAAGATAAGCGGACCAGTCGTCTTCTCGATATCCACTCTGGGAGACATAAACTGTATTTTCGTCGTACTTGCTAGCAACAACTCGCGAAATCCACTTTTCCGGTTGTGGTGTCGGAATATCTGTCCAAGTATTTCCGCCATCTGGGGTCATCGTCATCCGCCCATCGTCTGCGCCGCAATAGATCAAACCGAATTTGAGCGGACTTTCAGAAACGTCCTTAATCGTCGAATGAGGTACGTCGCCATTAGGTCGATTTCTCGTCAAATCAGGAGAAATTGCCTTGTAGGTTCTTCCCTTATCAAATGACCTAAATAGCTTGTTAAATCCGACGTACACGATATCACCAATGTGAGGTGATAAGACGAGTGGAGAAATCCAGTTTGCTCGAACAGGGTCGTTGGGGCCGGTTCGTGGACGTGCTGAATATCCGACATTTGTCTTCGTATTTCTCGCACCATGGGCACCAAATTGCGACGCGGTATAGACCATGTTTGAGTCTTCTCGTGTATCGACGGTTACCCAAGAACCATCTCCGCCACCAATCGTCGTCCAAATCGTCGGATCGGTTACGCCAGCAATATAAGTGTTTGGCCCTTTCATCGTGCCGTTATCTTGCAATCCAGTGTAGATGTTGTAAGGAGTTGCGTCGTCAACCGCCAAAGTTGTCGATTGCCCCACACTAAGATTCTCGAAGTGATACCAATTCTTGCCGTTATTCCTACTCACATAAGCTCCACCATCGCTTCCAACCCAAACGGTACCTGCATTGCGTGGATCGTGATAAACAGCGTGAAAATCGACGTGAACAGAATTATCAGCCCCATTCTTCCAACTAACACCACCGTCTTGAGACCGAATAATTGGAACCCCGGTTAACCAGAGGTCATTTTCGTTGGTTGGATTAACAAACACTCGGTCGTAATAATAACCTCCAAGCACACCGACCTTCTTCATCCGAGCAAAGGTCTTGCCTCCGTCGGTCGACTTATAGATTTCATCGTTGTTTTGGCCTGGATCAAATGCGTTAGGATTCTTTTTCTCGATAAGAGCCCGAACTTCAGCCATCGTCATCTTTTTGTCCTTGACGGCTTTTACGACATCATCAATCTTGGAGTCTTGTGGGCCAAACGTTGACCAAAATGTCTTCAACATCGCTGTGTCGATATCAACAAAAACCTCGGCATCAAGGCTCGCAAATCGCCGTAAAGTTAAGCGATCACTTGCAACTCGCTCATCCTCACTTTCCCAATCACTATTCTTTCCTGGATTCTCGACAAACGCATAGACAATTTTTTCATTTGATTTTGCCCAGGCGAGGCCAACTCGTCCGCAGCTTTCACCACTTGGAAGAGTATTAATTGGTTGCCAAGTCTTGCCTCCATCCTCAGTTCGATGAACACCGCTTCCAGGGCCTGACTCCAAGAAATTCCAAGCTCTCCGATCCCGTGTATACATCGCAGCTATCGCAACTTTGCTATTCTTTGGGTTCAACTGAACATCGGTACAACCCGTCCAGTCATCTTTTTGAAGCACCAAATTCCAAGTCTTTCCGCCATCAGTCGTTTTGTACAATCCGCGTTCAGCATTCTCAGAATAGAGATGTCCCATAACCGCAACCCAAACTGTGTTTTCATCCTTTGGATCAATCAAGACTTTCGCGATGTGATGACTTTCAGGCAGACCCATAAAATTCCAAGTCTTGCCTGCATCTGTTGACTTGAAAATGCCAGTTCCCGAATAACTTGTTCGCTGGTTGTTTGCTTCGCCTGTACCCATCCAAATGGTCTGCCCGTCCTTGGACAACGCAAAGTCACCAACTCCAAAACTGGATTGATTTTCCCAAACAGAAGTCCAAGACTGACCTTCATCTTCGGTCCTAAATAGCCCACCAGTGGCAAACGCTACATAAATCTGATTTGGTTTGCCTTCAGGAGCCGCAATAGTCATAACCCGTCCACTTTGCGATTCTGGACCAACATTTCGCCATGCCAAACCGCCAAATGGCGAGTCTGCTTCTAACGATAAACGCTTGGCATAAGAGGCATCTCGCATCGCTGCGGGCATGCCCCGACCAATCTTAGAGTGATATTTGGCTCGTTCAGCCGCCTTGTCCCAAGGCTTGATATCTTGAGAGAATGCAGTTGCTCCCATGGAAATGGCAAGAGCTATGCAGAATAATTGCTTCACCGCGCTAGTTTCTCACAATAGCGCATTAAAATCAACTTTTATCGTGAAGTGCTAGTGAGCCAATCGTTTGACAATGCGAATCATATTCGTCAAACCAAGGTTCTTTCCCATTGAAAGTTCGTTGCCAAATATCTTAAAAACAACGTCCTCTTCAACTGCAGCAATTTCTTCTTTCAAAGCTCCAGACAAAGAACTCTGCAAAATTGCCGCCATTGCCATGGCGCTAATCCCTTGAGGGTTATCTACCGCAAATCGATAGTTCAAAGAACTTCCCTCAGGGATAGCTTCAATAAAAACCTCCGATTCACACCCCGGAACCTTCTTCTCCTCTGACCGAACAAAGGACGAAGAGTCGGGATGCTTATAATCATCCGACAATGCGATGAGATACTCGATGTGATCTTGTCGATCTGTAAAGATTGACAAGTCGTCTAGATACTCTTGGAGCTTTGCAGGAATCGGCACTATTTCTCGATCGGCACACCGACCAGGTTGCCCCATTCAGTCCATGAACCATCGTAGTTCCTGACTTTCGGGTAACCAAGCAAGTACTTAAGGACAAACCATGTGTGGCTAGATCGCTCACCAATTCGGCAATATACGATCACATCATCGCCCGGCAGGGCATCTGCACCCTCTTGGTAAATTACTTTCAGTTCTTCTGAAGTCTTAAAAGTGCCATCTTCCGGATTAATTGCTTTAGCCCATGGAACACTCTTGGCTCCAGGAATATGACCACCTCGAAGTGCACCTTCGTTCGGATAGTCAGGCATATGTAGTTTTGCCCCAGAATACTCGTCCGGTGATCGAACGTCAATTCGCTTCCCGTCAGTTTCCAAGTGGCTCATAACCTGGTCTCGAAACGCCCTTTCGGTTTGATCATCACGCTTAACGACCGGATAACCCGAATTCTTTGCCGCGGGAACTTCCCTAGACAAGTCACGACCTTCCTTGACCCATTTCAGCCTTCCTCCATCCAAAATTCGAGTGTTGGTATGACCAAAAAGCTCTAAAACCCAAAGAGAATAAGTTGCCCACCAATTGTTCTTATCACCGTATAGAACGATCAACGAGTCAGGATTTGCCCCAATTCTCGACATTAAAGCAGAAAATTCGTTGCTTTGCAAATAGTCTCGCTGAACTGGATCATTGAGATCCCTAGTCCAGTCAATTTCGTACGCTCCAGGAATGTGACCAGAAGGATACAGCAACGAATCTTCGTTTGATTCGACGATGATTACACTGGAATCATCACGGTGCGCCTCGAGCCAATCCGTGGAAACTAATTTGTCGGGATGAACATATCCGCGAGTTTCAATTGGTAGTTCTAAAGTTTGCATTTTTGATCCTATCTAGTATTTTGACACCAGTTCAGATGTTCTACGATCAATCTAGACAACAAAGTCGAGATTGACCGTACTTTTGAGCAATTGTGTTCGACGGGAAACCAAATGGAGGAAAAGGATCGTATTCCTCTAGGTTGCAAATGTTACAAAATGTAACCAACTCATTTATGAATAAGTCTTTACTCGTTGTCCTCGGTGGCATAATTTCCATTTCCGCTTATGCAAATGCATCGGATGTCGTTCCAACGATTAAGGCTACAAAGCTTGAAAAGGCGCCCATCATCGACGGAAAATTAGATCCTGCCGAATGGCAAAGTGCCGGAGTCGTTAATACGTTCTTGGACCGATCTACTGGAGGAGAGCCAAATGAACCTACTCAAGCATGGCTGGCCTATACCAAGAAGGGTATCTTTTTGGCGTTTTATTGCAAAGACAAAGAGCCCGAAAAGATAATTGGACGAGAAGTCATTCCGAATTCTGAGTTCAAAGGAGAGGACATTGTTTCCTTCGGAATCAATGCGTTTGGCAATCGTACTTTTAGCCAATTGAACCAATTCACAGTCAATGTTCGAGGCACCAAGTCGGAAAAGATTGCTGGTGGTCGCACCGATAAGCGCGAATGGCGAGGCGAATGGAAGGCAGCTACTTCAGTTGTTTCAGACGGATGGATCTGCGAAATTGAAATTCCCTGGGAAATGCTAAACCTTCCAAGCAAGAACAAGTTAAACATGGACATCAACTTGGTTCGCACCCAAGGACGAACTCAAAACTCTTACAGTTGGGCAAATGCTCGACAAAATCCGCTACCTGAACTCCAAGGCATTTGGGAAGACGTTGAGCCTCCGGCTCCACCAAAAGCAAAGTTGCAACTTCTGGGCTATACCGCCCCGGAATTAGATCACGGAATCCTCCAAAACCGAATGGGGCTGGATGCCCGATACGCATTCACTCCGTCGGTAACCGGGGTTATGAGTTTTGCTCCCGACTTCAAAAACATTCAAGATGTCGTACCCGGAATCGATTTTGTCCACACAGAAAGGTTTCTCAGCGAATCAAGACCATTCTTTTCCGAGGGTTCAGGCTTCTTTCAAGCTGGAGACAGTATGGGTGGCTTCGGTTCAATGTTTTATAGTCGAAGAATTACCGACTTCGATATGGCAACGAAAGTCTACGGGCAAGCAACCCCTTCCCTTGCCTTCGGGGCTCTTTACACGAATAAATTTGAAGGTGACAAAGCTGCCGTCTTTAATGTCAACAAGACTCTTTCGCCAACCTCAAATGTTGGACTGTTTGGAACAACGAGCGCAACTGGCAAAGAAAATTCATCAATTGGGATGAGTTACAATCGTCGCACTGGACCTCTTGGCTTCAATTTCAGCGCCGCGATGGAAAATGACAAAGGTTCAAAATCCGACACTGCGGGCACATTTGGAATGTCCTATCAAGGAAATGGCGATTTTCTATACGCCCAATATATGTGGATCACGCCCGAGTTCAAGCCTGCCCTTGCTCTCATTCCGTGGACGGATCGAAAAGGCGGATATTTGTACTACGGTCGAGAAAGGAGAATACAGCAGGGCTCAATCCGAGACGTTAGGGTTAACCTTTCAACATCTCAATTCCGTACTTACGATGGTGTTCTTCAGGAAAATGGATTTAATGGCTCTTACAATGTCGGATTCAAGAATGACATTGGCATTGGAGTAGCGAAAGTTCGTTACACCTACAGTGGAGTTCTGGACGACTACACAGTTGTTGGAACCGGGCTCAATGTTAGTAACCGTCAAAAGCAGTTTGCCATGAACTATCAATGGGGAACCCAAAACGGCTTACCGAGTAACTATTACATTATGAAATTTGGCTATCGGCTGGTCAAAAACCTTGATTTAACGATCAATAAGTCAGTTCGGGAACTTGCCGGCACTGCGCGACAAACGGTCGGCACGTTGGCCTACCAAATTTCTCCGCAAGACCTTATTTCCAGCCGTTATGTAATGCGCGGAAACAACCAAAATCTATTCTTCAGCTACCGCCATGCGGGTTTCAAAGGGGCTGAGTACTATCTAATTTATGGCGATCCAAATGCACTGAGGACATCAAATCGTATCAGTATCAAGGCAGTTTGGGCGTTTTAGACTCAAAATTGGCACAAAACAACCGACAAAACTGTTATCCCAGTAAAATCACTGGGTTAGCAGTTTCTGAATGTCATTCATAGATCTTATAAAAGTCGTACGGGTTAAACAGTGGACAAAGAATGTCTTCGTTTTCGCGGCTTTCATTTTTGTGAAGGGTTGGGAAACTGCGGGTTCGCCTCAAGCGGTACTTCTTGCCTTTCTTACCATGTGCTTTGCGTCTTCAGCAACGTACATCGTCAACGACATTTATGATGTAGAAAAAGACCGCGGACATCCGGTCAAAAAGAATCGACCCATCGCATCCGGACGAGTTCCGATTTCTTTTGCGCTCGGGCTCGCAATTCTCCTCTTGTTTTTGTCTTTTGGCCTAGGGTTCGTCAGCAATATGAACGTAGTTTTCGGACTCGCTGCCTACCTCGCCCTCCAAGTTCTATACAACCTTTCTTGGCGAAACAAGTCGGTGGCTGACGTAGCCTGTATAGCCCTGGGATTCGTCATTAGAGTCATCATTGGTGCCTCGGCAATCAACGAGCCGGTATCCGGCTGGATCCTGCTCTGTACGGCCACTCTTGCCCTTATGCTTGGCTTCGGTAAGCGAAGACATGAGTTCATTCTCATGGGCTCTCAATCGAACTCAAGAAAGAGTCTGGCGGAGTACTCCCTCCAATCTTTAGACATGCTGGTTGCCTTTTCGGCGACATGCGCAGCATTGACTTACAGCGTCTATTCCATTGAAAGCCCGACCGCAAGGCAACATCCAGGGCTACTACTAACAACTCCATTCGTTCTTTACGGAATTGCACGCTACATCGTGATCGTATTCGGCTCCGGCGAAAGCGGTGAGCCAGAATCACTCGTACTAAAAGATAAGCAACTCATCATCACCTTCATCGGTTTTGGTATTGCTGCTATCGTTGCTCTCAAAAACGTCTCACTACCCTTCTTGTACCGATGAAATTTAAAACCGCCATCATAATCGGAGCCTCCTCCGGCATTGGACGAGAAATCGTTCGAATCCTTGCCTCCCAGGGCACAGTTGTCGCCGCAGTTGCTCGCCGCAAACCAATGTTGGATGAACTTGTCGCAGAATTCCCCGGCAAAGTCTTAGCCTTTGAGCACGACGTCATCAATACCGATGAAGTCCCAGACCTCTTCCTAGAAATCACAAAGCAACTGGGTGGGCTTGACCTTTTCGTTTACAACAGCGGAGTCATGCCGGAGATTGAATCCAACGAATTCTCATTTTCCAAGGACATGGAAATGGTCAATGTCAACATGGTTGGCGCAATCGCATGGTGCAACCAAGCCGCAAATCGATTTCAAAATACAAAGCACGGTTCACTCGTTGGAATCGGCAGCGTTGCCGGCGATAGAGGCAGGCAGCTCCAACCCGTTTATAACGCCTCTAAGGCATTCCTTCACTCGTACCTTGAATCCATGCGGAACCGACTATGCCGCTATGGTGTTGTCGTTAGTACGATCAAGCCTGGCCCCGTCGACACTGAACTTGCCAAGCACATGAAGATGAGCAAAATGTCTGCCCGACAAGCCGCAGAGATTTGCGTAAGCAAATTCGATAAGACCGGCGAACACTATCTCAAATTCTTTCATCGACTTGCGTTCTATATCATTAAGCGCATTCCCAGCCCAATCTTCCGCAAGCTCAAGCTATGAGTCCCGCCGAGATTTCCGTTGACCATTTGGACCGAATCAGTGGATTTGGGCAAGCAGGTTTTGCCGATGCCTTTGTGTACCGACCAACCTCCGAGCAAGAGATTCACGAAATCTTCAATTTGGCTCGTTCTTCTGGTCGCAAGGTGACCCTTCGAGGATCGGGAAGAAGCTACGGGGACGCAAATGTTGGCACTGAGAATCTCGTCATTGACATCACTCGGATGAACCGAATCCTGAATTGGGACAAGGAAACCGGAATCATTGATTGTGAAGCAGGTGTCACCATTGAAAACCTTTGGCGCTATTGCCTGGAAGATGGTTGGTGGCCACCCGTGGTCACCGGAACGATGTACCCGACAATCGGCGGTCTACTTGGAATGAATGTCCACGGCAAAAACAACTATTGCAAGGGAACATTTGGCGAACACATTCTTGAGATCGATGTCGTGTATTCAAACGGCAAAACTGAGACCCTCACTCCATCTCACGAGCGATTTTATTCGATCATTTCTTCAGCGGGACTTTTAGGAGTTATCACCCGCGCAAAACTGCAAATGCATCATGTGGCAAGTGGCAACCTCAAAGTCCTTGCCGAAGCCGCGAAGGATTGGGATGAAGAATTCGCGTTGTTTGAGCAATACGAACATGACGCCGACTACATGGTTTCGTGGGTTGAGTGTTTTGGAAAAGGTAAAAAAGCCGGCCGAGGGCAATTTCATGCCGCCTGGTATCCAGAGCGAATAGATCTTAAGAGCCGAAAGCCAGAGTCCCAAGATTTGCCGCCTCTTCTCATGGGATTCTTTCCAAAGTCCATGATGTGGAAAGTCATGAAGAAATTCTTCAATCGCCCTGGAGTCAGGTTTATAAACTGGGCAAAGTACATGGCGAGTAGCACGATTGGCAATCACAAAATTCACGAACAAGGGCTCGTCGGCTTTTCCTTCTTGCTCGACTACGTCCCTGACTGGCGAAAAGCTTACGAGCCAGGAGGATTCATCCAGTACCAATCTTTCGTGCCAAAGGAACATGCTAAGCGAGTCTTTGCCGAGCAAGTTCGTTTGCAACAAGAATACAAATTAGAGTCTTACCTTGGCGTTCTAAAACGACATAGGCCCGATAAATTTCTGTTCAGCCATGCCGTCGATGGCTACTCTTTCGCGCTTGACTTCAAAGTCACAAAAAGAAATAAATCAAAATTGTGGGAGTTAGCTCGCAAAATGAATGATCTTGTCCTAGCGGCCGGTGGCAAGTTCTATTTTGCCAAGGACTCGACATTGAGACCCGAGGATGCCAGAACGTATCTTGGCGAAGCGATTCCTCAATTCCAAAAGCTCAAAAGTGAACTGGATCCCGACGGCCTCCTTACGAGCGACCTCGCCTTGCGTTTAGCCCTCTAGTTTGGAACGAAGCTCCATCCCTGGATTTCTTTGCCATCTGCGAATGGGAAGAGCTTCCCTTCATACACACGAAATGTGGTGCCAATGTTATTGTTCGAAGAAGTTATTTCAAGAATATCGCCTTTCAAACTCCATTTACCAACGAACCAAGGTGCTGGACCAGCATTGATCGTATAAGTCTTATCTTCCTTTAGCTCTAACTCAATCTGATTTGATCCTAACCCAATATCGTCTCGATCTTGTTGGATGCGATATTTTCGAGCAATTGACTTGCTACCGCACCCAGCCAATACTAAGCAAAGACACAGACAGCCAAAACCAAAATTTCGCATACTCAGATTATGACCAATCCAACTTTTCTCAGTGGTACAGTGATTCGACGATGAGTGAGCAAACTGAATCGCACAAGCTGGATTTGATCGACACGAGAAAGCCATGGTAAAAAACATCCTCCTGCGAATTCAAACTGCTTTGATCGAAGCTACCAAACCAACCCGAGAGGTTACCGAAGCTGGCGGATTCGTTGTATTGCTCACCCCGGATGATCCATTAATTTGGATCAACTACGCAGTCCCAACTTCGGAAGCTACACCAGACGATGTAGACGAAATGACTTCAGTATTTCGAAAAGCAAATCGGACACCACGTTTAGAATTCTTCGCCGACCTTTGGTCAGACACAATCACATCGCTGGAGCAACGAGGGTTCATTTGCGAGAAGCAAATGCCAATCATGGTTCTAAACCGAGATGAATGGCAGGGACTAAAACATAACCACGAAATTTGTGGAATTGACGCTCAGATGTTTCACGAGTTCAACAAAGTATTAAGCGAAGCATTCGGGATGGATTCTGTCGAAACAACTTCAGATCCGCTAGATGATCCGAATTATCAAAGAATCGCCTCCGGTGCCACTCTAGCCTGCATTGCTATCAAAGATGGACGAGTTGTTGGTGGCGGACTAGGTGTTGGAACGCAAGAAATACGAGAAATTGCCGGAATCGGTACTTTGAAAGATTTTCGAAAGCAAGGGATAGCCTCGGCAGTCATTGCCCACTTACTCGACCAATTCTTTGCTCAAGGTGGCGAAATCGCCTGGCTCACACCTGGTGACGACTCTGCTCAATCCGTTTATTCAAACCTAGGCTTTCGAACCATCGCCGAACAGGTCGTTTACGAACTACCTAATGTGGCGACTGCGTGATCTTGATTGTGATCTCGTTGCTTACAAATGATCCTTTTGGCGTTCGTTCAAAGCGCGGATACAGGGCGTCCGTGATCCTCTTCGCCTCTTCCGGCATTAATGGCCCGCCGAGCCATGAATCAAATTTTTGGGTCGTATCATAGCGGAATCGAATCCGGTACGTGCCTGGAGTTTTCAACACCTCATTGACTTCGTACTTGCTCCATGCCATACCATTTAACAGGTCAATGGTCTTACTTGGCTTCACGGTTACAAAATCTTCGGACTTCAATGGATTCGCGTTGCCACATCGGCCCACGCCTTTCATATATAGACCTTCCCATTTACCCGTTGACGGGTCAAGGGTTTCAAGTCCTGCATAGGGTGCCTTGCGTCCCCAATGCATGCTATCAGTTTGAGGAATCAGGTCGATCGGCCGACCACTTCGATTAACCGCCATCGCGGAAAACGGAACATCATCTCCGCTTGTATATCCAACCTTCGAACTTGAAAGTGTGATTGATATTGGTGCTACCGTAGTGGCCAACAATAGAGCGGTGATCCCCATAATAATCTTCTGACGTCTTAAGTTTTCGGCCGTTTTGTACTTTTCATCTCATCCGACGCCAGGTAAGCGTCCTCAACCAACTGCATCGTCTTCAAAGCATCGTGAATCTCTGTGGAAGGTGCATGCTCACCCGCTCGCCAATCCATCATCGCCGACATTGGCCCACGGAATGCATGAGGAAACCAGCCACCTTCCAAAGGAACTTCAACCCAGCCATCCGATCCTTCAAGCCAATACTCAAACTTATCAGGTCCTCCGGTTGGATAGTTCAGATTAAGGCCCATCTGAAACCGAGCAACTCCTTTTGTCCCTTCTAACTTCAAATAGGACTCCTCGTACTTTGGACCCGCCTTGTGGGCGTGATAGGTTGAAATCGTAGCCCGATTCCAATCTCCATATTCGAAGTACTGGAACGACCGACAAGACTCCAACTTCGGAGCAACGACGTGCTTGATCGCACTAGCCCAGACGTTTGACGGCTCTCCATACAAATCGCGAATTAAGTCGATGTAGTGAATCGAGTGATACACCATCTCCATCCTAGGAGACTTCTCAAGAAAGGGCCAATCTTGCCAAGGAGTATGAACGTTGACCTTGAATTCCAAATCAACCAAATCGCCTAGTTCACCCGATGCAATCAATGACTTGAGAGCCAACGTGTACGGTGCCCATCGAAGCTGAAAATTTGCCGCTGCCTTCAGTTGCTTTTCATCGCAAATTCGGACGACTTCTTTTGCGTTTGTTAGCGTTTCACCGATCGGTTTTTGGATCAGAACCAAAGCTCTGTCGGGCAGCATTTGCAAAATTTCTGCATAGGTTGACGGTGGGGTGGCGAGGTCAAAAATGCAGTTATCGGGAGCTTTGATGATCAGTTCCTCAAGGGAGTTAGCTACCAGAGGAATGTCGAACTGGTTCGCCAACTCTTCGGCAAACTGCTGGTTAGTGTCGTAGATGCCAGACACATCAAACCCACACATTTGGTACGCCGGCAAGTGGGCATTGCGGACAATGCCACCCGCCCCGATGATGACTATCGGATACTTTTGCTTAGGCTCTAATGGTGATTGGTTAAACTTGAACATCTCGGGAATTAGCTTCGATATCCTACCCGTCAAACGGTGTGTCATCATCCACGAACGCCATCCCTGTCCGGACCTTCAGAATATTTCTGAGTTTCCAACTCTTGTCGATGAAATCTTGAAAGAAAATCTCCTTGCCGCTCCGAAATTTGACAACAAGAACATTGTTGCGTGGCTTAAATGGAGCAGTTTGCTGGTCGAATCCTGGCCTCGCTTTCAGACTCTCAATGTCGCTGATCAGCTCAGAGGCAATCAAGTTCCCATTGTCATCGTACTGGCATATTCGATCAGGAAAGAGTTCGATCCGCTCCAGCCATACGTCCTTTCTCATCCCTTTCGGTCTGAAAAGATACATGAGGAAGCCGCAGATTGCCACCACGCCTAATCCAGCTAATCCAATCCATTCACCTCTCGCCAAGATAACTATCGAGGCGTACAACCACGCGCATAAATTCAGACCAAAAAAGACAAAAACGCATCCTAAAATGGGTGCCATATCGCTCGTCTCCAACATGAAAACCTCCGGCTTAGGGGCACCATCATTGTGCTTCAACAGTAGTCACCTTCTATTAGGTATTTGAATTCCCAAATCATGTAGAAATATCTCTGCCTTGATGCTACGCTTTTACCAGAGTCGGAGGGGGCTGAAGGTGATAAGACTAAATATCACGATCCTACGACCTCAGAATCTCGCGCGTCTCCACAACGGCAATCTTCAACGACTCTTCGCACGACATCTCCAAATGCAATGCCCGGTGTACCGCACGGGAAATTGCCTCGTTGATCTCCGGATACTCGGGAATTGCGGGTAGCGTGCGGGTGTTGGCATGTACGTCGGCAATGATCGAATAGTATGGATACTTCGCAACCACCTCTGGATCATTCCAAGTCGAAAGTCGAACTCCGTTCGCCCCACACATCGACGTAATCTTGTCGGTTCGAGCCGATGAAATATGGTGCAGAAACTTGTACGCTAGCTCCTTATTCTTTGACCCAGACGGAATAGTCAGAACCCAATAGATGTTCAACGAAATCGAACCCGCCGAACCCGCCGGAAGTTTCGTGCAAGCATTCTTTCCTACGATTTTGCTGTACTCAGGCATCTCGCAAACGGCGGCGAACCCACACCAGTTCCACATCATTGCAGCATTCCCTTGAGCATAGTAATTTCCACACTCAACCGAGCCCAAATCAAGGCATTCCGGAGAAGCAACTTTGTGCTTATGAAAAAGGTCAACGTAGTATTGCAATGCTTCCACACTAGCCGCAGAATCAAATTGAGGCTCGTTATTGTTATTCAACAACACCCCGCCCCGACTCCACAGATGAATCAGAAAGTCATAGACATTGTTGTGCCCGTCGGTGTATCCCGCTTCACAACAGCCCCACAACCCTTCTTCCGGTCGAGTAAAGAATTGAGCAACTTCAATGAACTCCGCCCAATCTTGTGGAGGTCCAAGCTCACGTCCAAATTTATGCAAGAAGTTCTCTTTTTCGGTCGCGTCCTCAAATAAGTCACGACGGTAATGAAAAACCTGAGGTCCGTCATGCCAAGGCATTCCATAAATCTTGCCTCCACGTTGCTGCAACCCCAGCATCGCTTTATGCCACCCATTTGGCCAATCATGCGGTGGATTTGCTTCAATCATCTCGTCGAGCGGACTAATGCTCTCGTTGTGCATCAAAATCGGTAGCCAGTCAGTGCAACAAAGAAACAAGTCGAATTCGTCTGACTCCGTTCCCATATTCGCGACCATCTTTTCGTAATGGTCGTGGATCGGCAAATAAGTGCACTCAATTTCCACGTCAGGATATACCGACTGGAAATCGGCAATCTGAGCCGCAAACGCCCGTTCAAACGCGCCTTGTTCACGAGAAATGAGCTTCAACTTCATGGCTTCACTACTTCGACGCCATTAACACTTCCCCACATCCGACCTGTCGGAGGCTGAAGCATTTCAAGCGTGATATCGTCCGGATCTAAGAAATAAACAGTAAAGCCGCCCTTATTAACACCCTCTTCAATTGCAACTGGCGCCGGAGCCTTGAATCGAACTCCTGCTGCCGCTAATCGAGCGTAGTCGCCATGGATATCGTCAGTGACAAAAGCCAGGTGAGGTGCGCCCGGACGGTTCGTCGTAACGTCTGTCTTCTCACCCCGAGGATGGACATACTCAACAAGTTCCAAATGATGGTTCGAAGGTCCGACAAAAGCATTCGGAATCCTCAGCATCGCGACCTTCAGGTCCGCGTTTTCGAAGCCAACCAACTTCGATGTGTATTCGTTGCATTGAACCTGCTGGTGGTGCAGTTCCAATCCTAAAAGTCCGCAATAAAATTCGAGCGAAGCTTCCATATTGGAAACCGTAAAGCTCGCGTGCCAAAGTCCGTTATATCCCATTAGTGCATCCACTGGCCGCCATCGACCAAATACGTTTGTCCCGTAACAAAAGACGAGTCATTTGAAGCTAAGAAGAGGGCAACTTGTGCGACCTCGTCGGCGGTCCCCATCCGTTTTAAGGGCAACGATGCCACCACCGGACGGAGTGTTTCTTCCGGAGGTACGCCGCGAATCTCACTTCGCATTTTCGCGATTGATTGCGTCAACGGAGTATCGATCACTCCCGGTGCAATCGCGTTCACTCGAATTCCGTTTGCCCCCAGCGACAATGCCGCTGAGCGGGTCATAGAAATCACTGCGGCTTTCGATGCGCCGTAGTCTAGTTGCTCCAACTTCGGCATCAAACCACTATTCGAGGCCATATTGATGACCGACCCAGCCGTTCCAGCGTCCACCCATCGTCGAGCAATCTCCTGCATCAAAACAAAGCTGGCAGTAACGTTGATTCGAAACGTTCGCTCAAATCCAACCGGTTCAATTTCAAAGAAAGGTCTTGTCAAACATATTCCCGCGCAATTGACCAAAACATCTGGAACCGATAGCAAACCAGCAACAAAAGCCGGGATTTCCTCAATGCTCTCTAGATCAAGCGTAAAGTTCGTCGCCCCTGCGGTTCGGTCAACGCCCCACACTGTCGCCCCTTCAGATTGAAATAGTGAAACAATCGCCGCCCCAATGCCCTGGGCTGCCCCAGTCACCAAAACCGTTTTTCCAGTTAAACGGTCAGCCATGAACGACCTTCTTAATCGCCGCTTGAATACGTGAAGGGGTCGGCAAGACAATATCCTCCAACGACTTCGCAAACGGAATCGGAACGTCAGCCGCTGCACAAACTGTTACCGGAGCATCTAATTCGTCAAATAACTTCTCTTGAATCTGCGCCGCAAGGTCGACTCCGACACCACAGCGAGCATGAGACTCATGAACAATCAACGCCCGATGCGTTTTCTTTACCGAGGCCGAAATCGTCTCCCAATCCAGCGGATTCAACGTTCGTAAATCAATCACTTCGGCGCTGACACCGGAACCCTCCAATGCTTGTTGAACCAAAGTCACACAGTACGAGTAAGTGAAAATCGAAATATCCTTACCAGCCGACACAATGTTTGCCTTACCAAGCGGAACCACATGCTCACCGTCAGGCACTTCGCCTTTTACGCCGAGTAACTGCTTGTGCTCAATAAACAGAACCGGATTATCGTCCCGAATCGCTGCCGCTACCAATCCCTTAGCGTCTGCCGGGCTAGAAGGACAAACAACCTTAATACCTGGCACTTGCAAGAACAAAGCCTCCAACATTTGACTATGTTGTGCCGCTGCTCCTTTATATCCACCGCCTTGCGTAATGACCGTCAAAGGCACCTTGACTCGACCACCACTCATGTAATGGGTTTTCGCGATCTGGTTATGAAATTGGTCCATTGCCACCAGCGTAAAGTCAATAAACATCACTTCCGCAACTGGTCGCTTTCCGGCAAGAGCCGCCCCAAGAGCCATACCAACAAACCCGGACTCTGAGATTGGAGTATCCAGAATTCGCTTTGGACCATATGTATCCATCAGCCCTTCCGTGACTCTGAACATTCCACCGTAATGAGCAATGTCCTCACCCATCATAAAAACGCCTTCATCGCGATCAAGCTCTTGACGAAGTCCCGCATTAATCGCTTGAACAAACGTCATTTCACTCATGCGAACACCTCCGTAAGTGCCGCAGAGATATCTGGGTCAGGTTCCTTAAGTGCACTTTGTATTGACTCGGCAACTCGGGTTTCTTCTTCGGCCAATATAGCTTCGGCAGCATTACCCAAAACTTTTTCGAGCTTCCCAATCGGTGATTTGTCCCTCCAAGCTGATACCTCGCCAGCGGTTCGATAGGCTGTTCCTGCGTCAGCTTGATAGTGCCCGGTCGTTCGATAAGTCATTGCCTCAATGAAAGTAGGTCCGCCACCTGAACGAGCCAGCTTAACTGCCTTCGAAACTGTTTCATAAACCAAGAATGGGTCGTTGCCATCGCACTTATCGGTCTTGATTCCAAACGATGCCACGCGGGCACACAAGTCTGTATTTCCGTGACTTCGCTCGAGCGGAGTCATTTCTGCATACAAATTGTTTTCGCAAAGGAAGATCACCGGCAGCTTATAGAGTGCCGCCATATTGAAACATTCGTTCACGTGCCCCTGGTTGATGGTTCCGTCACCAAACACTGTCATCGCAACTCGGTCAGAGCCGTCGAGCCAAGAAGCAAGCGCGGCACCAACCGCCGTACCGACACCACCGCCAACAATTCCGTTCGTACCAAGCAAACCAAAATCTTGATCAAAAAGGTGCATCTTGCCGCCTTTACCGTGACACAAGCCAGTCGCTTTTCCAAGGATCTCGCGAATCACCAAGTCGAGATCAAGACCCTTCGCCAAAACAAAACCATGACCGCGGTAAGTGCAGGTCAAATAGTCGTCTTGTCGCAATGCCGCACAAGCTCCAGCGGGAACAGCTTCTTGCCCTTGGCAAAGGTGTAACGACCCTCTCAGTTGGCCCGACTGAGACAATTTGGTCAACTCATTCTCAACCGCCCTAAGGCGCACCATTTGACGGTAAAAATCTTCTGCTTGTGGCATCGAAATGATGTTACCCCTGGGAGTCGAAGAACAAAGTTCCTAAGCTTCTAGCCCGGAGGAAGAATTACCGCAGTTCAACAATTGCTTGCGCCAAATCACCGATCAAATCTTCTGCATCTTCAAGTCCGCAATACAGCCGCACAAACCACTCAGGCTGAGGATAGTCGCACGGTTGTAGCTCATACGCCACCACCAAACTCTCGAAAGCCCCCCAGCCAATCCCACGTCCAAACAGCCGCAACCGATCACAGAATGCCATGACTTTCGCCCGATCCCGCGTTACTGGCTCAAATGAAAATATCCCCGTCGAACCAGACATGGTTCGCAAGAAAACCTCCCGCTGAGCGTAAGACTCAAGCCCAACGTGGTGAACCACCCGCACTTCCGGTTGGTTTTCTAGCCACGCCGCAACCGCGTTTGCGGTCGCCTCATGCTGCTTCAATCGTATGCTCAACGTTCGAGAACCTTGCGTAAACAGCCACGCCTGAAACGGCGCCAGCAAACCCCCCATCATCGGAATCTCGTTCTTCGTTAACGAATCAATATCCGCAAACGACCCAATAACCGCACCACCCATCGCGTTCGCGTGCCCACCGTAATACTTCGATAGCGACTGAATCACTATGTCAGCTCCGACAGACAAAGGTTTCATATGGATCGGCGTGTTGTACGTACTATCGACAATCGTCTTGATTCCCTTCGAGCGTGCAAAAGCGCATATTGCTGGAACATCCTGCAAACGGAACGTATTCGATGTGGGCGATTCCAAGTAAATCAATGTTGTATTTGGCTGACACGCATCGAATACTGCCTGCGTATCCCGACCATCAACGATTGAGCACGAAACCCCAAACTTGGCTAAGAACTCGGTCAAAAATGACTTGGCTGGTCCATAAATCCCATCAACAGAAACAACATGATCGCCTGCCTGAACGCACGCCATCACCGCAAAAGCCACCGCTGTCATTCCAGCCGCAAATACTTTGCAAGCTTCTCCACCTTCAAAATGGGCTAACTTCCGCTCTAACAAATCCGTTGAAGGATTCCCAACCCGGCTGTAGTGATATGGCGGACCACCCGGATTGTTAAACAAGGCATCATGAAGCTCTTCCATCGTGTCAAACACAAAAGTAGTATTCGAATAGATCGGCGGAATCACAGCTCCAAGATGCTTCTCATCTTCACCAAAGTGAGCGAGCTCAGTATTAAATCCAAAAGCATCCGGGCTGGACATATATGTACATTATGAAGGAACCGGCCTTATGTCCATGTGAATATGCGCCCAACCGGAGTGAAGTAACATAGAAGCAATCGATTTCAAGGGCTAATTAATCAATGATCACTCTTCTCCTTACCGCTCAACTCTCTTCTGGTCTTCCCTTCCTTAGCCCCGT
>JBAXBU010000009.1:0-61969 GCA_037141835.1 Armatimonadota bacterium
ACTTTAGCGTCTCTATCAATGGCGAAGAAATGCAAGGCGGAGACAGTACTCCGATTGCAAAGCCTGGGTCCGTTAAGGCCCCCGAAGCTGAAATTGATGAATTGTGGGAAAAGGTTCAGGCTGCCGGGAGAGACGCCAATGATGCAAGCAGAAAGTTGAATGCTATTGGCCTACCGGCATTCGTTCGGTTTTGCGATACATTAGCGAATCAATCGAATACTCGTTCTAAACGAGTTGCTGCGAATATTGTCGCCAATGTTCCTGATGCTCGTCGAGTCCTCGGCGAACGAGCCGCCACGGCAACCGCATTTGGAAAGCGGGCATTTTTTGAAATTGCGATGCAAACAAAGAGTCAAGAATTGCGGAGCCTCATTGGCGCCGCCTTGCAAAACGAAGTGACGCGTAGAATTGCTACTCGCTACGCCATGGCAATTGGGGCTACGGAATTTACCGATCCGATATCGGGATTGGTTTTGGCAGGGGATGCGCTAACGGCGCAAGACGCCGTGATCGCGCTAAGCGTTTTGGGCGATGAAAAGCTTGTTTCGACAATGGAATCGCTCATGCTAAGCAATGATTTAGTCATCCGAACTCAGGCTATCAGATTTATTGCAAAGTACCCACGAGGACTTGCCTTAGGCAAGCAACTTGTTGGGCGATCAGACGAACGGTCACAGATTATGGGAATTGAGATGCTTGGAACCGTAGGTTCAGAAGAGGCGTTGAGATTAGCAGGATCTGGACTCAATTCTCCACACAGTGCATCGAGAGTAAAAGCCATGACGACACTGAGCGGTCGGGTTCCAGAAGCTTACCGAGCGAGAATCATTGAACTTACTAAGGACATTAATCCAATTGTTGCCGCGGTCGCCAAGGGCGTTGATCTTGGTCGTTAAACGAGCCTGTCTCCTTGGATTGTGCGTTTTGGCAGGATGTTCGTCTTCCGAACAAAAAGGCGTGTCAATCTCGGACAAGAAGACCCCTAGTTCTTGGCGGACTTTGGATGTTCGATACGGACCCGAGCGAACCATCCCCGAGCCAACCGACGACAGTAAAGACTACTATTGGCAGCCAACTACTTACCAAAAGACCGGAGAAGAAAAACTTCAATTTGAACTGAAAACCGGCGTCCCGAAGTCAGAAGTTAGCGATGTTTCGCCAAAAATCCAGATCGTCGGAATTCCCGATGACATGGCGGCCGTCCGTGAAATGTCTCGGCATTTAAGATTTGCAGGAAACCGCAAAACCCTTCCGGTGGCGGAGTACGGCTTCGGTCCGTTCGGTGTCTCAAACGATCTCTACTTTGGTCATACGTTTTGGGATATGGACGTCTGGATGCTTCCCACATTCTTGTTCCTCGATCCTCAGGTTGTGCGAGACATGACCAAGTATCGGCTTGATCGGGCGCAGCAAGCAAAGAAGAATTTTCAGGAATATAGCGCAAACAACCATGAACGACAGCCTAGTGCGATGATGTTTCCATGGGAGTCGTCGGTTTCTGGCAAAGAAGTCTGCATCGCCAAGACAAAGCTTCAGCACCACGTCTCAGGCGGAGTCGTTTGGGGACTTAAGCAAGCCGAAGCGATGGGATTGGTGTCCACCCAAAAGGTAAATCCGGTCGTGACCGGAGTTCAGACTTTTTACGATTTACGATCAACCAGAACTCAGCGTGGACTCGAGATCCTGGACGTGACTTCACCAAACGAAAAATTCTCGGGAGATAACGACCTGTATACAAATCTCGTTGCCGAGTGGGTAGGCAACGGTTGTGCGTGGAAACCGGAGCCAAGCTACTACCTTCCTAAGGACGAGAAGTCATTTCTCAACTACGACAACGATCCCCTGACCGACTACCAGCAAGTCGCTGGCTTACTGAGCATCTATCCCCTTCAGTACCCCGATGCCGAGAAGCAAGCCTTGACGATGCTCCAACGATTTGAACCGGGACTGAGCAAAAATGGTCCGGCAATGGGGCATTCAATCATTGCCACAATTTATGCTCGCCT
The DNA here is from genome assembly GCA_037141835.1 of Armatimonadota bacterium. GTDB lineage: Bacteria > Armatimonadota > Fimbriimonadia > Fimbriimonadales > Fimbriimonadaceae > Fimbriimonas. The sequence continues at coordinate 2,007 of JBAXBU010000009.1, forward strand.
TGGACAACCCCAAAAGGCTTATCAAGCCTGGAAGCAGAGCTGGGAACCGTACACGAAGGGACCAAATCAATTGTTCTCCGAGCGGCACAATGTTGGGCGGACTTACTTCTACACGGGTGCCGCCGGCGCCATGAATACGGTCATTTATGGATTTGCCGGATTTCGCATCGATCGCAGTCCCCTCGAAGGGGCAAAGTGGACCAAGAAACTGAAGTCAGGCTGGTGGTTAAGCTGTAAACCATGCGTTCCGGCTGAGATCGGCAAGATCATTTTTAGCGGTATCGAAATTGATGATCAGAAGTTTGATTTCGAAATGTCCAGTACTGGCGGTTTTTCTGCAAAAGTCCAACCTCCAAAAGGGTAAAATCTGCCTTTAGTTTGAAGCGATTTCTCCTCCTTAGTGACGGCTCAATTTTCCCGGGATCTGCCTTAGGAGCCGCTACCAATTCTTCAGGTGAAGTCGTTTTTAACACCGGCATGACCGGCTACCAAGAAATCCTCACTGACCCAAGTTATGCGGGTCAAATAGTGATGTTGACCTATCCCTTGGTCGGTAACTACGGCATCAATGACGATGACTTTGAATCTGATCGAATTCAGGTTTCTGGTTTCATTGTCAAAGAGGCATGCGATGAGCCAAGCAACTGGCGGTCAGCAAAAAGTCTTGACCAACTACTCAAGGAAAGGAATATCGCAGGAATTCAAGGTCTTGATACTCGGATGATCACCAAACACATCCGAAGTGCGGGTGTGACAATGGGTGTGATCTGCGATAGCCCCGAAAATGGCAAAGCCACACTTGATAAGGCAACCAATTACGATGAGAGCGATTTTGTTTCGCTCGTTTCGACCAAAGAGTCCTATAAATGGGGATCATCGGGAAGGGAAGACATGAGCGATGAAGATCCATCCGGTCGTCCCCGGCTCGTGGTATTAGACTGTGGTTTGAAATACAACATCCTGAGACGATTTTGGAGTGCAGGTTGTCGTCCGATCATCGTGCCGTGCGATACTAGCTACGACGAAATCATGAGTCACAACCCGGACGGAATCCTGCTTAGTCCCGGTCCGGGGGACCCAAAAAGACTTCAACCGGTGATCGATACAGTTAAACAGCTACTTGGCGTTCGACCTATGTTTGGCATTTGCTTGGGCAACCAACTGCTTTGTCACGCGGTCGGCGGCGAAACCTATAAGCTTAAATTTGGGCACCGAGGAAGCAACCACGCCGTTCGAGACCTTGAAACTGGCAAGGTTACGATTACGAGCCAAAACCACGGATATGCAGTCAACCCGGATTCCCTTAATGGGACAAGGGCAGAAGTAACTCAAATCAACGTGAACGACGATACGGTGGAGGGAATTAAGGTCGCCGATGCCGACGCGTGGAGCATCCAATATCACCCTGAAGCTGCACCAGGACCTTGGGATTCTCGCCCCTATTTTGCCCAATTTGTTCAGAGGATGAAAGTTGGCAATTGAACTCCTGAACAACCCATTAATCACCTCACTTGAAGAGGATATGATGGGCTCGTTTGGGTCTTTTCCCGACGAAATTTACTTAATTTCCATGGGCGATGATAAGTTTGCTTGCAACAATGCAACAACCCCGGACGGAATGACCGTTAACGGACTAGCCTGTTTTCTTTCTCCTGACGACGCCACAACATACATGGGCGCCGAATCTCATCTTGGCGGAGACATCAAAAAGAGTTCGTTTAATGATGCAAGGGAAATAGCCAAAGGAAAGCCTGTTCTAGATTGCCTGTTCCTTTTTCAGGGCGTACAAATCATCGAAATTCATTTTGTTCGATAAGAATTAGCCGTTATATTGCTAGTTTTTCACGAAAAAAGTTGTTACAATGAAATTGTCTTGGTTCATTCCAGGCTCCTACATATCAATTCTTCACTTCAATTTGGAGTTCAAAATAATGAAAACCACTCAGAGTCGAGCGTTCACTCTTATCGAACTGCTCGTAGTAATCGCAATTATCGCCATTCTCGCGGCAATTCTTTTCCCAGTTTTTGCTCAGGCAAAACTCGCGGCAAAGAAAACCCAATCGCTCAGCAACCTGAAGCAGATGGGTACCGCCACTCAAATCTATCTCTCCGACTCAGACGATCTGTATCCTCTCGCCTTTGCTCCTAACCAAGCGGGCGCAGCAGGATATAGCTGGAACTACTTCATTCCTGTTCCAAGTGCCGGATACGTGATGCCAGCTGGTACGCCAGGTTGGAAATCAAACGGTATCAACGTGTTTGTATTCAATACTCTTCAGCCATACATGAAGAATACGCAGATGCTTTCTGATCCAGTCGGAGCAAAGCTCAACACTACGGCAACATACGCACCAACAGGCTATGTCTACAACAGCTACACCGACGTTACTTACACCTATAATGGTCTACTTAACGGTTACAGTGGAACTGCGGTAACTAACGTTGCCAACCTAACGGTCTTCTGGCATGGTCACGGAAAGAGATCCCTTTATGGATTGGGCTACGCAAGTCCATGGTTGAACTGCGACGTCGATAATGTCGCTTGTGTTTACCAATCACCCAAAGCGGGTTGTTCGACTGCAATCAACGGCGAAACTGGTGGTTATACAACTCGGACTGGTGCAGGTGCCGGAAACAAAACCGGTATGAACCTTTACAACGGTGGAATCATCATTAACTATGCCGACAGCCACGCAAAGTTCAGGAAGCTAACTGGTGGAACCGGTGACACAACTCAACGAACTGATCCAAGAATCGATCCGTTTGCACGATACGATGCTGGTTGGTCTCCTCGTGGACGATATTGGGATCAGTACTTCTGCCACCCATACATGTTCAGACCTGACTACGACATGACAACTCCTGAGCCTGCAACCTACGTAAGTGGTGGTGCAGATCCTTTATGAGATACCTTCTCGCACTAGTTGTTATCATCCTCGGCATAACTGCCGTTGGTTGTAGCGGAGATTCTTCAACGGAAGGAGTTCCGAAAGTTGAAGGAAAAGTCGAAGTGACCAATATGCCGGAAGGCACATCGGCCCCTGGCGACAAGCGAACGACCCCAGCTGACACCGGAGCAACCCGAGAATCTGATTCTCGAGGCTAAGCTCCGAAAGGAAGCGAAAAAAAGAGACCAAGCCAATTTGGCTTGGTCTTTTTTTCTTGATCAGGCTTCGCGAGTGGACTCAGCAAGTAAACTATTCTTTTAATGAAAGTCCTTGTTATCGGCTCTGGGCCAATCGTCATTGGTCAAGCTGCGGAGTTCGATTATGCTGGCACCCAGGCCTGCAAAAGCCTCAAGGAAGAAGGACACGAAGTCGTCCTCATCAACAGTAATCCCGCCACAATAATGACCGATCCCGGCGTTGCCGATGCCCTTTACATTGAGCCAATGACGGTTGAGTTCTGCATAAGAGTCATTGAGCGCGAGCGACCCGACGCTCTTTTGCCAACTCTTGGCGGTCAAACTGGCCTCAATTTGGCAACTCAACTTGAAGATTCTGGCGTTCTTGAAAAGTTCAATATCAAAGTGCTGGGAACTCCCCTAAGCGCGATCAAGCAAGCCGAAGATCGAGAGAGTTTCCGTGCTCTGATGAGGGAAATCAAAGAACCGGTGCCCGAGAGTTGGATTGTTTCGACTCCCGAGGAACTCGAAGGAATTCTTGATCTTGTCCCTTATCCTTGCATCATCCGTCCCGCTTATACGTTGGGTGGAACTGGCGGCGGAATTGCCAACACTCGAGAAGAGTTGATGGAAACCGGTAGTAAAGGTCTCAAGCTTTCGATGCGTAGCCAAATCATGGTGGAGCGAAGTCTTCTCGGTTGGAAAGAGGTCGAGTACGAAGTCATGAGAGACTCCATTGGCACGGTCATTACCGTTTGCAATATGGAGAACTTTGACCCAATGGGTGTTCATACCGGAGACTCAATTGTCATCGCTCCATCGCAGACTCTTAGCGACATTGAATACCATATGTTGCGTACCGCTTCGCTCAAGATCATTACCGCTCTAGGCATTGAAGGCGGATGTAACGTCCAAATGACGGTGAACCCTGATAGCTTCGACTACTATATCATCGAGGTTAATCCACGGGTGTCGCGTTCGTCTGCATTGGCTTCAAAAGCGACGGGTTACCCAATTGCGAGGGTCGCCGCCAAAATCGCAATCGGAATGACCTTGGATCAAATTCAAAACCAGGTAACCGGAACAACCAAAGCGGCTTTCGAACCTGCATTGGACTACTGCGTTGTTAAGATTCCAAGATGGCCCTTCGATAAGTTCGCGCAAGGAGACCGAACTTTGTTCACTCAGATGAAGGCCACCGGGGAAGTCATGGCAATTGACCGATCCTTTGAAGCTGCCTTTATGAAGGCGATTCGGGGGCTAGAAGTGAAGCAAAAAGATCTGCGGCATCCCAAGTTCCAAGCTCAAAACGATGAAGACTTGGCGGCGGCGGTAAAGCAGCCAACGGACGAAAGGTTGTGGGCGATTGCAGAAGCATTGCGCAGAGACTGGACGGTTGATCGAGTCTATAAACTGTGCAAAGTAGACAAGTGGTTCCTTCGCAAAATGGTCAAACTGATTGCCGTTGAAAAAGAGCTAGCAACGGCCCAAGCGTCAGGGGTCGACCTGGAAGACCTCATCTATAGAGCCTTTATGATTGGCTTTCCTAGCCCGTCAATTCTTGATATCGCTAAGACGAACAATGAATCATTTAACGCCCGATTGAAAGCAGTAATTGATGGTCTCAAAGTCAAGCCAGTTTTCAAGATGGTTGATACCTGCGCAGGAGAATTTGAGTCTCGAACGCCGTATTATTACGGTACATTTGAATCCCAGGACGACGTGGTCCGAGTCTAGTATCACATCTTAAGATTGGGATCAAACAGTTCGATTGGGTTCCCGTCGGGATCCTCGATTAAAACTTGTTTACCGCCCGGACCCGATACAAGCCCGATTCGAATCTTGACGCCATGCTCGATCAGCTTGGGCAGGTTTTCCTCTAGCTGGTGAAGGGGTACTACGATCCGGTTCCATCCTCCCGGTGCAGGTTTACCACCATCCGTAGCTTCTGCCGTTGCCGCCGAAGTACCAGGGCCGCTTAGCCACAATTGGTTGGCATTGTCGAGCGACACAATTGCAAAAGCTGGACCCCATTGAACAACCAGCTCAAATCCGAGCACATCCCGATAGAAGGTAATCGATCTCTCGACATCTGCGACAAAGTAGCGGACGTTCACGGCTAAATCTTACCGCCAGAATTCTTTCAAAGAGATAAACTAGATCCATGCGTTTCCTCGCAATAATTCCTGCCCTTTTGTTGGCCAGTATTGGTGTCGCCCAGAAGCCGCTAACCCTCACGGTATTGCACACCAACGACATCCATTCTCACTTAGAACCGACTGCGATTAAAGGTAAGACCTATGGTGGCGTTGCTCGAATTTCCACGATCATTAAACAAACGCGGAAGCGAGAAAAGAACGTGATTTTGTTGAATGCTGGTGACTGCTTCCAAGGCACCCTCTACTTCAATATCTATGAGGGACTTGCAGAAGCGGTTCTTTTCAGCCGAATGGGATTTGATGCTTCGTGTGTAGGAAATCACGAGTTCGACAAAGGAATTCCCAACTTGGTGGAGTTTTGCAAAAACATTAACTTTCCGATGCTCGCATGCAACATCGACATGTCCAAAGAGCCAGGACTTGCGAATCTCGTCAAGCCGTATACAATCCTGACCGTTGACAATCAAAAGATTGGAATCGTTGGATTGATCACCGAAGATACCGGAAATATCACGATGTCAACGCAATCCTTGGTATTTCAGAAGCATCTTGCTCCTGCTCAAAAAGCGGTCGATGAGCTGACGAAGCAGGGCGTAAACAAGATTATCGTTGTGAGCCATATTGGTTACCAAGAAGATCAGGACTTAGTAAAGAGGCTTCGCAATGTTGATTTAGTGGTTGGCGGACACAGTCACACGCCACTTGGCACTCCTGCTTTAGACGGATGGCGAACCTCTGGCGGACCCTACCCGACCTTTGTCAAAGACGCCGACGGAGTCAATGTACCAATTCTTCAAGTTTGGGAATGGGGCAAGGTCTTTGGAGATCTGAAGGTTCAATTTGACGCCAAAGGAAAGTTGACGAAAGTACTTTCAGCGAAGCCAATTGTTGTCGATGAATCCATTCCTGAAGATCCCGAAATTGCTAGTATTGTCGAAGCGTTCAAGAAGCCGGTAGCGGCAATGGGCAACACAGTTTTGGGTTCATCGAGCGAGGCTTACACCAATCGGACCCTGGTTGGCTATTTTGTTGCAGACTCCTATGTTCAAGCCACCAAAAACGTTGGAGTCAATGTTGGATTTGTAAACTCAGGCGGAGTTCGGTCCAATATTGAAGCCGGAAAAATTACTTTTAGCGGGGCGAATGCAGTTTGCCCGTTCAGGAATACGCTTGTCATTGCCGAAATGACGGGAGCAGAGATTATTCAAATGCTCAACGACAGCAAGGGAAGTCTCATTCCATCGAAGGGCTGTCGATACAAAGTAGCCGGAGGTGGAGTCCGAGACGTCTTTATTGCCGACGAGCCTCTGGTTGAAGCAAAAACTTATAAGGTTGTGGTCAACAACTTTATGGCTGGTGGTGGCGATAATATGACGACCCTCAAGGGAGTCAAAAAGCTCGATACTGGACTCAACGATATCGATGCTTTCGTTGAATTCATCAAATTGAATAGCCCGCTTACGATAGGAAACGAAGTCCGAATCGGTCGTTAGACTAATTCGGACTTCATGAACCCTATTTGGCGCCGAGGCAATTCCAACAGGCTTTGATTCCTGCGGCCAGCTTGAGACTATCACCTTCGCCTTCGTAATGAAGGAAGGCAACATCCATGTTTCCGCCAAGGATGTGGTGGTGTATAGCTGTGACATGGATTTTGGCTTTTCTAAGGGCGTCAATAACTTGCTGAAGATCGGATCGTGTGCAAGCCGTGTCGCCCATCACCATTGTTAAACCACATTCACAGGCAGTAAATGCCGCCCACGAACCAAGGCCCATTCCTGGCAAGAACGTATCGTCGCCGACTTTCACGGTAATGTCCTTTCGTGGGTTTGCAAATCTGAGGACTCCGCTCGGAAACACCTGCGGTTTTGCTCCAAAAACTGCGGCCAAGGCTTCCTGATCCAGTTTAGGTTTACCAACATTTGCGGTAGGAATACGTTGAGTGGAATGACCAAGAACATTGACTACTTTCCTGAAGTCTTTGGCTATTCCCTCAGGCGATCCCTTTCGCTGAAAGTGAACAAAGAAGAGCCTTGGGCTTTCGCTCGACATGTGGTTGTGAAGGGAAACGACTTCAAACTGTCCGGCTCGAAGGCCGTCGATGACTTCATCAATTTCGCTATCCAACATTGCAACATCGCCAACTGCCAACGATGTATCGCTCGAGTTTGAAAAGGCAATATAGGTGGCGAGTCCTAGGTCGGCCGGAATCGCCATACCATTTGAGTTCAGGAATGTAACGTCGACCCTCGGTATGTTGATCCGATAGGATCCATCTGCGTTCAGGGTTCCGGCTTTGCCAATTGCTTTTCCGGCAGCTTCAAATGCAGCCGGAATTTGAAGAGGTGCTGTTTGAGCATGTCCTACACAAAAGAGAGCGAGGATTGCGGCACAAGTAATTCCAGTTCGAAAGTTCATGATTTGATCTCAATTTCATTCTGGCACCGAACATGAGCAATCAATACTTTAGTAATGACCGATCAAAGCACATATTTTATTCAAAACCAATACCCCGTATAGGTATGATTGATTTTGCTTACCATGAACAGCGTTCTCGAATTCCTACAAAAAGGCGGGGTGATGATGTATCCTCTGATCCTTTGTTCAGTCCTTATGATCTCGTTGATCTTGGAGAGGTTCATAACATTGCGAAAAGAGGCGCCGGACGCCGAGAATGCATTTGAAGACATTCGTGAAAACTACAAGCCAGGCGGAGATACTGCGGCTGCAATCGAAATTGCCAATAAACAGGGAATTCCTGGCCGAGTGTTTGCTCGGGGACTGTTAAACTCCAAGCGTGACGCTGACTCGATCGAGATGGCAATGGAACTTGAGGCAACCGGAGAAACACCATCTCTAGAAGCAAACCTTGCAATCATCAAAACCATTGTCAACATCGCACCGCTCCTGGGACTGCTCGGCACTATCGCAGGAATGATTTCTAGCTTTCGAGCCGCTAGCCAAGTTGGGCTTAGTAATCCAACGCAAATATTGGGCGGTATTTCTGAGGCTTTAATCTCAACCGCAACCGGTATCGGACTTGCAGTCGTTGGCTTCATCTTTCACAACTACTTTTCCAATCGGGTGCGTCGCACCATCGAGGATATCGAGTACTTCGGTGCTGAACTCGTGAACTACGTTACCGGTCGAGTGGACTAGCTAATGAGAAGTCGCGTCAAATTACGTAGGCGAAGAGCCATCGAAGAACCGGAGATTATTGTGATTCCCATGATTGACGTCATGATGTTTCTCCTCTTCTTTTTCATGGTGGCTAGCCTGGCGATGGCGGTTCAGAATGGAATTCCAGTTAACTTACCAAAGGCAAGCAGCGGCAAGGACGAGCGATCACAAACCGTCACGATAACCCTCCAACCAAATGGCTCAATCTTCTTAAATACCTCACCAATCAAATTGGGCGATCTTAGTCCAAAACTCAAAGCTCTAGGGGTAACCAGCAAAACGCTTGTTACGATCAATTCGGACGACAAAGTCCCTTACGGGACCATTGTTTCCGTTATGGATGAAGCCCGGCAATCGGGAGTTTTGGCGTTTGCCTTTGCAACAAGCCGGAAGTAACTAATGGCACGCAAGCGACGAAAAAAAGGCGATCCGCTCTTAACCCGAATTCTGGTGATTTCGATAGTTGCTCATGCTATTGCGTTGCCAATCGCTGCTCACTTCGGGGCATTTAAGAATATTGGCAAGAATGTCCGCGATAGTCACATCGTGATGCTAGCCAACAACTTGAAGAATGATCCTGAACACGCAAAAGAGAAAGCAAAGCAGAAAGTCAAGAAGATTGAACACAAGACTTCGGACGCCAAGGCAACCGACAAGGCAAAAGGAAACAACCTCCCTCAGCCAAAAGTCGTCACCGCTGGTGCAACCTCAGGGTCAGGAGAAAATTCTGGACCGAAAGCTGAGTCAGGAAATGGCACCGCTGGCAAAGTTCCTGATGGACCTAAGGGTCCTACAAAGACTGAGCCGGTTGTCGAACCAAAGAAAGAACCCGTGGTCGAGCCAAATCCTCCCAAGAAGCCTGATCCACCAAAGCCAATCGAGCCTAAACCTGAACCACCTAAGCCGCCAGAACCCAAACGAAAGAAGATCGTAGAGGCTTCAGTTGTTGATGCGCCGGAACCAGAAATTCCTGATGATCTCAGATCGGAGCCCCTCGACAAAACTCTCATCGTAGAAGCACAAATTGACACTGGCGGACACCCAACTAATGTGAGCATTTCAAGTTCGACTGGAATAAAAGAACTCGACAAAATTGGCGTTGAAACTGCAAAGAAGTACCGATTCAAACCCGCTACGGTTGATGGCGTCGCCGCTGAACAACGTGTCCGATTCCGCATCATTTTTAAGGTTGATTAATGCAAAAGTTTCGAATTCTTTCTCTCGCAGCTGTTCTCGCGGCCGGTCCTTGCGCGTTTGCCAAAGGGCTGAATCACGTCTGTTTTCTGGTGGTCGACCCGATCACAAAGAAGCCCATTGAAGGAAAGATTGAGGTTATTGATTCCGCGGGTCGAAAATTTGAAATATCAACTGGGCTGCATCGATCTGTTTCATTCAACCCAGTCGATTGGCAATACGAAAAAAACGCGGATTCAGAAACAACCCTGATCACGATTCCTGCCGGAGAATCCATGGTGATTCAACAAAAGGATGACTTACCCGTAAAAGAAATAACCATTCGCGTTACCGCTACTCGATTAAAACCCAAGTCGACTCCTTCGACCAATTCAACTGTACGCGATAATAACGATCTTAAGAAGTTCGGTGGTGGCGCGGGCGGGAACGACAACACAAAACTCACCAAAGGGCAAGCCGGCGTCGCCGAAGACTCGGCAGGACAAGCCCACGTGCGAGGTGAGCATGGCCAAATCGCCTATGTGGTTGACGGAGTGCCATTGCCCGATACGCTTTCGGGACGCCAAGGGTCTATCGTCGTGCCCAGCACCATTCAGACCCTTGAGATGATTACGGGTGGCTTTGCCCCAGAATTTGGTGGTCAAACCGCGGCAATCCTCAATATCACTACCTTGTCCGAGTTCAAAAAGAGCCGGTCTGACTATGCCTTTTCCGTCGGTAGCTTCAATACTTACTCCGGGCAATTTACGTCGGTTGGTCCAATGGGTTCAAGAGCGAGTTTTGTGGTCGATATTGCAAAATATCGAACGAGCAATGCCCAAGAGTCCCCTCAGCCTGACAATCAGACTGCGCATAACGAAGGTTCATCGAGCAGTTACTTCACCAAGCTGCGATTCACGCCGAATCCAAAAGATGCTATTACCGTCACATTGAGCAACAGCCCGGGATCGACCCAGATAGCTAACCGAGCCGGACTGCCAGCATCATTTGCGGAAGCCGGACAAGGATTCGGTCTATTTGGCCTTCGAAATGCGGACGGCACACGGCCAGATGTCACGCCTGAAAATTCTGGTCATCTCGGCGCTGCCCCAACCTTGCTGGGAAGCCAGCAACAGGCGGGCCAAGATATTAATCAGAAAGAGATTAGTGAGTTCGCTACCCTCAATTACAATCGAAAAATAGGCAAAAACGAATCCGCCCAATTGGCGATGACGATTCTTCATAGCGGGCAGGACGTCACCAACAATAATCCATTGGTCGATCAAAATAACTTGCCAGTTGATAGTAGCATTGAATTTAATCCGACCGCACTTCGAAATGTCCACCACTTCCAGTTGTCTGGCAATTGGGAAGTGAAACGGGGTGCTCATCAACTCAAAGCAGGTTTTCTATTCAATTCGCAAAGCGGAAAGGAATCCTATCGGATTGAGCCAGGGTCTCAATTGGCCCTCAACGCTTTGGCTGCGCTCGCTCCTAACCTGGCTCCTGCGGGAACATTAAGCTCTGAACTTGACATTAACGGTAATCCCATCTTTACCGCAACTGGTGGAGTCCCAACCCTGAACATCAAGCGATCAGGCACCTACAAAGCCGCCTACCTTCAGGACACGTTCAAAAGTGGTCGTCTAACAGCAAATTATGGTTTGCGGGGTGATTGGTACACTCAAGAGCAGGACTTGGGCCAGGAAAATATCTCAACATTCGAGCTGTCTCCCCGCATTAACTTTCAGTATCAGGTCGATTCAAAGACCGACATTCGAATGGCGTATAACCATCTGTTTAACACTCCACCGCTGGCTCAAGGTGCAATTGTCGGTGCATCGATCAAGCCTGAAACGCTAGACCAATACGACATAGCCATCTCTAAGAAATTGTCAAGAACGCGAAGCGTAATGATGGCTTATTACTACAAGGACATTCGCAATCAGGTTGATACGGGACTCCTGATCCCAGGGAGCCAGATCGGACTCTATAGTGCCGTCAACCTCGAACGTGGTGGAGTGCATGGTGTTGAGTTTAGCTACGACATCTCGGCAACAAAAGGTGTTGGATGGGACTCCTATTTCAACTATTCGTTAAGCGCGGCAAAACCTAATGGACTTGATAGCACTGGCGGCGAAGTCGAAGAGTTCAATGACCATGATCAGCGAGACACGATCGGGTTTGGCGCGGCCTACACATGGAAGTCGGGGGCAACGTTTGCCGGAACGTTAGCCTATGGCTCTGGTCTAGCCAGCAGCCCAATCCCTCCAAGAGCGAGCCGAATTGCGCGAACTCAAGTTGACTTGCATTATTCGACCGGAGAGAGCTTGTTCCACGGAAAAGGCGGACTCACATTTGATGTTACGAACGTCTTCGATAATCGGACGGTAATCAACTTTCAATCCGCATTTAGCGGAACCCGATTCATGCAAGGTCGAAGAATCGGGATCTCACTGTTTGGACGATTCTAGGATTCAGGTTCGATAGGAGGAATGGACTTATCCTCGGCTCTTTTCTTCGATGGATTAATCTTTCGGACTATAAACCATGCGACCAGACCAAAAGGAATTATCCAGGGCGCAATTGCAACCAGGAAGAGAAGGATTCCAATTCCCAAATTCTTCATCACTTCGATTGATCCCTCAAAAGATCGCGCGACTTGAGTCTTCAAATTTGGCGGTCCCTCGGGCTGGAAGTTCTTCACTTCCTGAATGGTAACCGTGATGGTCGATAAATCCGTTTGATTGGTGAGGAATCGCAACCGACCCTCGATTCGCTCAATTTCTTCCCGAACTCGACTCAATTCCTTTTCAACCGTCAAAACTTCGCTCAACTTTCCGGTTGCATTCTTAAGGAGTTCAACAAGGCGTTGCTCCTCAATCTTCTTGTTCTTGAGTCGAGCCGCGACATCGTAAAACTCTTCGCTGACATCTTGGGCTTGGCGATTGTTTGATTGAAGCTCTCCGATAGTGACTGCGAACTTAATGAACGAATCGAATCTTTCAGCGGGAATTCGAATGGTCCACGAGGACTCTCTAGTCGAGCCCCGGCTTCCGGTTTTGTTGGCGTTGCTAATGTAAGCACCAAATTCCTTGATTCTCGATTCAAGTTTTTCGGTAGCTACATCTAGGTCCTCGCAAACCAATCGTAGATCACCGGTATAAATGATTTTTCGAGGAAAGGCCAATTTCTCTTCTTGGGTCGATTTACCTTCAGATTTAGGTTTCATGTCCCCAGCTTCTAGGCCAGCCATCTCCCGGGTGCTTGATGTTGGCATATCGCTGTTTAGTTGCTTGGCACCAGCTTGAACTTCGGCTCCAGCACCGCAACCGAACGTAGCAATTGCTACGGTAATCATTAGACCAAATGAAATGAGTCTTTTCTTCATTGAATATTCCTCGTACTTGAATCCATTAACATGAGTGACGCGAAACACGTTCCTGGTTCAATCATTATCGTTCATTTTGGAAATCGATAATGACCAACAATTTTCCAAGACCCCAATACATCTTCTTCCTTTGGCGTGCTCATGTTATGAATAACTTGGTATTTACCGCTTGGACCTTTAGAATTTGACAGCAATCCAACATGGTCGAGACCACTATCAAGCTTCCAATAGACGACGTCGCCGGGTTTCCAGTCTGAATTGATCGGCAAGGCGGCTTTCCTTGACTTGAAAAAAACTGCCATATTCTTGACTCGGCGATGATCAATGTTCGGATCAAGTTTCCCTTTGGGATATAAGCCCATATTGCTCCGCTTGTGCTCAATAATCAGCTTTTGCAGGTCCAGGTGGATGGCTCGAAACGATCGAATGATGACATCCGTGCAAACTCCTACCTTGCGATCAACGTCGCCGCCAGGATACTTTAACGAAGTATAGGTGGGGTCATAAGTAGTTCCCCAAGTTAGTTGATCCCGAGCCGACGCAATGAGCCGATCAGGAATGGTTGCCTGGAGTAAAAGTAGCGAAGCGATCATTGAACTGATTAACCAAAATCTGAAGCGCTAAGTTTCCGATTGGCTATGTCTCAATTGGTGCTTCACCCTGAAAAGTATGGATAATCTCGATCTTCCCAACGATATGCGAGTTGAATTCGTCGAGTTCTTCGGCTGGAACCCACAGCTCTTCGTGAACCCTTGCTCCAACAATTTTCCGTTCAAACTTTGCCACGTATTCGTCATCAACTTCAAACCGCGTGACGTACCCTACATAACCCGAAGCTTTGTCCCTCGTGTTCCACTCTTTGGCAATCTGAATTGCATATTCTTCGTTCAAAACCGGATAGAAAATCGGCTGAATTTCAAGCCTTGGAGGGAAAGCTCTAAACTTCAAGTCACTTATGAGCTTTAGCTCATGCAAACCAACCGGACGAAAAAGGAACATTTGTTGAAATTATTACTGAACATGAGAAAAAAGAATTCGTCAGATCGTCAGCAGCAGGGAATATTAATGAAAATCTCCTCCAAATTTGTTTCAGTCCTTTTAATTTCAGCATTCGCAGCATCGTTCGCACTCGCTCAAGGTGGCGGTCAACGTGGTGGCCAAGGTGGCGGTCGTGGTGCCCAGCGTGGCGGCCAGCAGATGTCCGAACTTAGAGTTCTTGGACGAAAAGATGTCCAAAAAGACTTAGGTCTTACTGACGATCAAGTTACCAAGATCGAAGAGTACACAACTAAGAACCAGCCCCAGAGAGGCGCTGGCGGCGGTGGTGGAAATGGCGGCGGCGGTAACGGTGGCGGTGGTGGTGGCCAACGAGGCAACGGTGGCGGCGGCCAAGGTGGCGGAGCTCAAACTGAAGAGCAAAGAGCTGCAACTGCAAAACTAGCAGCCGAGCGACGAGAAAAGACCCGAAAGGATCTTCTCGAAATCATCAGCGAAGCCCAAATGAAGCGAGTTGGTGAGATCATGCTCCAGCTTCAAGGTTACAATGCAATTGGTCAACCAGAGATTCAAAAAGCTCTTGACTTGACTCCAGACCAGATCGCAAAAGTAAAGGATCTTCAAGCTAAGCAACGAGAAGCTAACACTGCCCTTTTCCAAAAGGTTCAGAGTCAAGAAATTACACGTGAAGATCTAACTGCTGCAATGGCAAAGAACACAGAAACGATGAAGGCCGAACTCGGTAAGATTCTAACTGCACCTCAAGTAGACAAGTTCAAGGCCATGCAAGGAAAGACCTTTGTAGCTGACGAACCTGGAAACTAAACGACTTGTATCGCTGAACTCCTAAGCAAACACTCCCGGGGTCGTCTTTATGGCGGCCCCAAATTTGTTTAGCCGAGAAGCCTTTAGGGAAGAAGCGGAAGAAGTAATACTACTTCAGGGACAAACTGCTAACGCAATTTCTCCGCCAACATCCGGTGGAAGTGGTGGGTGCCAATCTCCCGTTTCGGAGAGAACCGTCCTCGATCATAAAATCGGGATCGTAGACCTTTCTGAACCAGTTCAACAACTTGCTCGTCTTCCCGTTCAACTCGGTCGATATCGGCACCGGCACCAACGCCAAGCTTTGATTCATCCCAAACATATCGAATAAACGAAACTTTCGTCGTGTCTATTCCAAGGGGTCGGATGACATTAATGCTTAATCCCCACGGGTAGAAATTCAGCATGAGGTTGGGGAAAATCCAAAAATAGTAAGCTGCGATCCGCTTTCCATAATCAGGTGAAGACTCAGGAAGATCAAAAACACCTTCATCAGATTTAGCTTCTGCGACCTGCAAATTGCACCAATCGTAAGTGTAAGTGCTGTAACTATCGTATTCCAGCAAATCGTTCAGCGATGAATGCACAAAAGGAATATGAAACCCTTCGAGGTAGTTATCGACATAAAGCCCCCAATGAGCCTTCACTAAATAGTCCCTCGAATTCGAAGTGTCAAGCCGAAACTCATGCAAAGGTAACCAACTGAGCCGTTCCATAATCGGCGCAAAAACCGTTTCAAACGAAGCGGCGGGGCCTAATGATGCAAACAGCAAATTGCCCCATTGTTGAAGGGGTACGGAGCGCAAATTGTCAGCTTCAGAAGGGAAGTCACAGACATCCTCAAATTCAGGCATAGACTTAAATCCACCGTCGAGGCCAAATCGCCGTCCATGGTAGCGGCACCGCAAAAACCGCTCGTTCCCGGCTCCTTCGCAAACGATCATGCCTCGATGCGTACAAACGTTACTCATGCAATGAAGGGCATCTTCGGTGTCTCTGGTTAGAACCAAAGGTTCATTTAGCAGCCCAGGCATGAACTCAAAAGGAAAGACCTGACCAGGGACTTTGACCAAATCGATGTCGCCAACAAATTGCCAACTGTTGGCAAAATAACAATCTTTGGAGCGTTCAAATGCCTCGCGGTCTTGATAGTAAGAAGCAGGCAGGGTGGAGGCACGGGTAATGTCCTCGTTCACCTCATAGATTTGGCTCACTGCTTATTCTATCTGGATCGAAATTCCCTACGCATGGAGGTCCAAACGTTTTCGGAATTTGATTTCCTTCGTGAGAACTTCCCGGAGGCGGGTTAGAAAGGATGGGCCAGAGGTTGGAGCCAGAGTATCCAAGAGCTGAGGGCACTTTTCCAGCAAGGTAGCCAGAGATTCCGAAACCAGATTGACATCGGTAGTAAATAGCCCACTCCAGTTGCACATACTGCATCGGTCAGCTTCGACTCTCGTAAGACTGTCACAGACCGGACAGACCTTTAGTGCCATCACCAAAGTTTGCATTTGCCCTTCTGTTCGATTATTTCTAAAATTGCTTAGATCTTCCATGAGTCCCTTTTAATGATCGGTTTGATCGATTAATGTTCCTTACTCCTTTCAGAAAGAAAAACCTCTCAATCATCATCAGGAACTATCTTCCGTCGTTTTTGCCATACTGAAGGCATGGAAGCAAGGGACAAAAAGGCACAATCGGCAGCACGCCTTTCTTTGCTCTACAATATTGTTCAAACGGCAATGAAGCTCATTGGTGCTACCTTGACCGGTTCAGTAAGCCTGCTGAGCGAAGGACTCCATAGTCTCAGCGATGTTCTCTCTTCCTTCATCAGCTTCGTAAGCGTAAAGGCATCTTCCGCACCTCCTGATGAGGAACATCCGTACGGTCACGGGAAAATTGATACATTGGCGGGACTCAGCGAAGCAATCGTATTGTTCTTGTTTGCCATCTACACGTCGGTAATTTCAACCCAAAAATTCTTCAAAAGCCCTGAGGTCGTGAAAGTTGACGTTGGCCTTTATATTGTCCTGGCGTGTACGGTTCTTGGTGCCTTAGTCATGTCCAATATTAGGAAGGCGGCAAAAGAAACTGGTTCGTTTGCTCTTCAGTCAAACGTCCAGCACCTGGCCGTGGATATGTTGACTTCGATTGGAGTTCTGTTGGCATTGTTGGTCACAAAATACTCAGGGTGGCATTATGCAGATCCATTGTTCGGATTACTACTTTCAATCTGGCTAGGATATTCCTCCATCAAGATGATTCATCGGGCCTTTGACGAAGTGATTGACCGGCACATTGATCCTTCCGAGCTTGCCAAAATCAAGGATATCTTGGCGAAAGAGCCGGACCTCATAAGCTTTCACAAACTTCGAACCCGCCATTCGGGAAACTGGCACTATGTAGATGTTCACATTGTCGTCCCCCGCAACTGGAGTGTGGTGCAGGGACACGAACTTGCCGATCGAATAGAAAAGGGAATAGAATCCGAGCTTGCCCCCGCGGTTTGCACAATCCACGTCGATCCATCGGAATAAATTAACCCGGCAATTTCACTAGGCTTTTTCCTCGCAAGTATACGGAAGAACCTAACCAGGATGATTGAATGGCTGGCGTATCTGTTTAGTGGGGCAATAATTGCTGGCGTTGGCGCATTTATCTTCGCCCTCTTCAAGGTTGGCCCCGGCAAACCAGATTTCGCTTTTTGGAAGGCAATTGTGGTTGCGCTAACAATCACGTGGGGAGGTCCATTTGCATACTTCGAAGTCATCACGAGAATGCATAAAGCTGATGTGTTGCCTGCAGTTCAAGACTTTTTTGAGAGTTCAGATTGTCCGCTAAAGGGGACCCTGAAGTACATCAAGGTGCTTCATCAGACTGAAAAAGTCTCCTATGTGTATCTCGTTGGCAATGAGCCTCAGGATTGGGGTGGTACCGATGCACCGGTAATTCGGCTGACGCTCAAGAAAACCGCTGGTAAAGAAGCAAGTAAGTTTCACGGCTGGGAAGTCACCAAATCTGAATTGATACGATCAGATCGATTGAATAAAGATGACATTGTCTGGCCACCATACCAATAGAAATTAGTAGAATGGAGTTTATGACTCCAACGCTGAGTTTTTTTGGTGCCACGAAGACGGTTACTGGTTCAAAGCACCTATTGACTATGGGAAATTCCCAGGTACTCGTTGACTGTGGAATGTTCCAAGGCGGTCGAGAACTGCGTGATCGAAACTGGCAACCATTCCCGTTTGTACCGGCCGATCTCGATGCCGTCGTGATCACACACGCTCATATGGATCACATCGGCATGTTGCCAAAGCTAGTCAAAGAAGGTCTTCGAGCTCCTGTCTATGCAACCCTCGCCACGATTAATCTTGCAAGAATATCCTTACCAGACTCTGGTCGATTGCAGGAAGAAGAAGCTCGATTTCACTCAAAGCATGCCCTTCGAGCCGATGCAAAGCCGCTTTACGATGAAAACGACGCTTACGCGGCGATGAAGGCTTTCAAGCCAGCCGGATTCAATCAGCGACACGAGCTACCCGGCGGCGCAACTTGGAAATACAAGCATGCCGGCCACATTTTGGGCTCGGCATTTGCCGAGATTGCCTTGCCAAACGGCGAACTGCTGCTCATGAGCGGGGATCTGGGACGCTACGATACACCGATCATCAAGGACCCAGAAGTTGTGGACTATTGCGACTATTTGGTGATCGAGTCAACCTACGGCGATCGATTTCATTCCCACGAAGACCCAATGTTGAAGTTGGAAGAAGCTCTCAACTGGGCGTGGCAAAATCAGGGCGTAGTTTTAGTGCCTTCTTTTGCAATTGGTCGAACCCAAGAAATGCTGTACTATTGCAAGAAATTGCAAGAAACGGGCAGGATGCCTCGAGTGCCAATCTATATCGATAGCCCAATGGCAATGTCCGTAACTCGAGTTTATGCCGACTGTAAAGACGAGCATGACGATGAAATGAAAATTTCGATCGCGGAGGGCCAAAGCGAGCTAGAACCATCCGGTCTCACCTATATTCGCGACCGCGAACAGTCACAGGCGCTTAACAAGCAAAAAGGTCCAATGATGATCATTGCTGGTAGCGGAATGGCCAATGGCGGACGTATTCGACACCACTTGCTCCATCACCTCGGAAATGAGCGAACGATGGTTCTGTTCTCGGGATACCAAGGCGAAGGGACCCTCGGGCGACAGCTTCTCGATGGAGAACCAACGGTCAAGATTTTCGGACAAGAAATTCCGGTGGCAGCAAAGATCGATAAGATCAATTCATTGTCCGCTCACGCTGACCAAGGCGAAATCATGCATTGGCTAAGTTTCTTTAAGTCCCCACCAAAGAAGACGTTCATTGTTCACGGCGAACCACCCGCTCAAGAGGCCCTTGCGGCAAAGATAAAGGAAGTATATGGTTGGGAAACCGTAATCCCAGACTTTGGCGATACCCACGAGCTGAGTAACTAGCGATGGCAGTTGAAGTCTACAAGACTCTTTGGGGAATGGGCGGCACTCTCGAAGAGAGGCTTAAGAGGGTCAAGGCTCAGGGTTACGAAGGGTTCGAAGATTGGGTATCGACCCATTCTGAGATTCGACCCGTCATGGACCGAGTGGGAATCAAGTATATGGCGATGGTTCCGGGCGATGATCCGGAAGCCTTTAAGCGAGGGCTCGGTGAGGCGTACGACTGTGGAGCCGTTGGATGCACCATTCACGCTGGACGACCATGGATGACCTATGAGCAAGGGCTTGACCTGTTGGGCAAACTCGTCGAAGCAACCAAGCAAGTACCGTTTCCGGTCAACTTTGAAACCCATCGTGGCCGTTTGCTCTATGAACCCATGAGTACGGCAAGATATCTGAAAGACTTGCCAGACCTCTATTTAGTTGCCGATCTTTCGCACTGGACAGTTGTGACGGAAAGCATGCTCGGCGGGTTCAAAACGCAGATGAACGAAGTTCTGAAGCGAGTTCGCCATGTTCATGCTCGAACGGGGTTTGAGGAAGGCCCTCAGGTTCCAGATCCAAGAATTAGGCAGTGGGAAGGCTATACGCCGACGTTTGAAAAATGGTGGGATATTGTCCACGCCAACATGACCGCCCAAGGAAAGCCATTCACCTTTGATCCGGAATTTGGTCCACCAAACTATCAATGGACAAAAACCGAAGACGGAAAGGAAATGGCCGATATCGAGGATGTTGCGCTTTGGATGACCAAACGTCTCCGAGACCGATACAAGTAGTATGGCGATAAAGTGCTTGTGCTATAGAGACAGAATTGAACGAAATGTCCTGTTACGACATTTCGTTCAATTCTACTTGTGGGAAGTCTCTTTGCTTTGAAGTCCCTTTCAATCAAACTAGATTCCTGGTTTGCAAGCAGCTTGTGTGGCAATTAGCCGCGGTTTTACTCGAAGAATGAAATCAAAAAGGCGACCATGGCTGTATGTTTGAAGCGGTCCAATAGAATGGGAGCCCTCAACACAAAATCGCGTTCAATACCAATTTGAATAATGTGCATGAGATATCTCAACATGGAAACAGGTGATCTTCGTACAGAGAAGACTCTTTGCATTGGTGGTCCCCCAACCGCTAGCCAACGAGACTTCCATGGTGCCATAACTCGCAAGAAATTTAGCTTCCTCATTCCGATTTCTTGCGCCTCTTGGAAAACTGCCGCATTAATAACGAAAATTGGACTGTACTTGTAAAAAGCCTCATCAAACCCAGAGTAGGAAACCGTCAAAGTGTCTCCTGATTTGTAAAATGCTTGAGAAGCAATAACTTTGTTATTGACATGAAGCTCCATGATGAAGCCATCGCCCGCCCTGACCGCCCGAGTCAAGAACTCGGCAAAGAAATCGATTTGGGCTGGCCCATGAAGATGGTTGCTGTGACGAGTTCCACGCGTACTCTCAGAACGAGCTTGGTGCAAAGTGCTTAGACGTAAGACTGCATCTTGCACCATCGTTGGATCATCGATTTTCTTGAAGCACCAATCGTGCCCATGCCTTGTAAGCAGACGAGCATAGTACGGAAGGTTCTCCCGCATTGACTTAGTCATTTGGCTTCGGTATTCGGTCCAAGTGGGAGGAAGTGAAACATAGTCAGATCCGCTCCTTTGATCCCACCGAACAAAAGCAACCCGCTGAGTTTCAGAAAAACTCAATTCAAATCCGTTTGAAAGTACGATAGCAACAAAATCCCAACGACCATTTGCTAGCTGACGGTGGAAATGCAAATTGATCTGTTCGATTACAAGTGACTCATAGCCAGGAAGGATAAGGTTCGTCGGTTCCTCCGTCATATCGTAGGCTCGCTCGCGTCCCAGATAGCCAATGGATCGAAGTCGTCGTATGGCAGTAAAACTAGTTGGCTGGTCCTCATACATGGGCATCATTGCCACCAAGACGCCTTCAGAATCTCGAAAAGTCAGCACATAAAGAAAAGTATGCCGTCCTGCGCCAAGCGAGTTAGTACCAAAAGCAAGCCACCAAGATAAGGTCCAATCAGGATGTGCGCAAGGGCTTGCATCGGCGACGCTTGAAAAAAGCGAATTCCACTCTGCCCTAAGGTCTTCAAGTTCGGACTGATTCTGCACCACATCGCAAGTGAGGGGCTTGAGGAAATAAGAGTGGGGATTTGTTAAACTCACGGGAATGATTGGATTAGCACTTAGGGACGATACAGAATGCTACTCATTGTAACAAAGAACTTGGGAGCTAGAACGTAGGTTTCCTTTGCGGTACCACATTTTCTTGAGTATATAAAGATGCCCTTGAGTTAGTCGGGGAATCCAACTTTCGCCGCACCTTTCGAACGCCCAATTTTAGTCAGATACCTTACTGGAAATTAACGCCAACAAGTTTTGAGAGGTTCCCATAACTTCAAAGAATATGATTCATGAAGTCTAAACGGCTACGAGTTCAAGGTGCCCACACCCAATCCGGTGCCCTTTCACCACAAAATACTGCATCACAATTTCGCAGTATCGAGTCGAGAACGAATCTTGATCGAACGCGTTGTCCGTCTGCGATTGCATTCAATAAGGGGCGATTGCCGCAAAAAATTTAGAAAGGAATGTCAAGAGCTCTCTCGTTTTGGGCAATCACGCCAAATATGTGAAGTGTCACATGATACTTTCAGGGAGAAAACCTAACAAATGACGCGAGCCTTAGCGTTAATTCCCGCCATTCTTGCAATGGCGTTTATCTCACCAGGCGATCGTGCACCCATTCGTTTGAAGCGTGGGGATTCGGTTGCCGTAACCAGCGAATACGGTGGAGATTTCCGGATCATGCCCGACGGTGCGATCTACGGTCGCGGGTTTGGTCGAGTCATTCTCGAAGGTCAAACCTGGAGCGAAGCCGAGGCAACTCTAAAGAAGGCGCTTCGCAAATTTGTGAAAGAAGACGAAGTCCATTTGGTGCTGAAGGACCTTCGCCGTGAAGTTGTTTATATGGTCGGTATGGGTGGCGGACAAGGCACTTTAGAGCTAGCTCCTGACATGCGACTGAGACAATTATTGTCAAGCGCAAAGCTAGATGAGAACCTAGATCAGGTCCAAGTACAAGTATTTCGAGATGGCAAAAAGATGACCGAAAGTATTGTCGCCAATCTCCTGAAGGGTGACAAGCCAGATACCGATATCCCATTGCTTTCCGACGACGTGGTGACGCTCACCCCTGTTCCATTTATTCGAATTTGGATCTCAGGATTGGTCAATAAGTCCGGTCAAATCAAACTTCCTGGAGGAACGGACCCCTATAAAGCCATCGCGGAAGCAGGGGGAATTAGGGCCAGCGAAGTTGAAGCGGACAAATCGCTTCAAGATGAAGTTCACATCATCGTTCGACGAGGACCAGACAATTTTGAATTTCCAATTCGTCAAGACATTTCAAAGCCCACTTTCCAACTCGAACCTGGTGACATGGTGACCGTACTTGCCCCAGAAGTAAGGCGAATAACCGTTGGCGGAGAGGTCAATCGCCCAGGAGAACTAATCATGCGTGGAGATCACACCTTGCTAGCCGCGATCTCCCAGGTCGCTGGTGCAAGTCCTAACGGAACACTGAACAACGTTTTGGTTTTGCGAAAAGGAGACCTGTTCAAAGTCGATGCAAGCGTGACGAACAATGGAAAAGGTTTAAATCTGTTCAGTCTGGAAAGTGGTGATCTCGTCTACGTCCAGAGAAACGAACGAACATTCCTCATCCTCGGCGATGTAGCCAAACCTGGAAAGGTTCTCATGAAAGACGGTAAGACTTATCGTCTCGCCGATGCCCTGGCGGAAAGTGATGGCCTAGCCGGACGTGGAACGCTCCGCCGAGTTTCGGTTGCCCGTCCCGACGCAAGTGGCAAGTTCAAGGTTGAACAATACAACCTCGACGAATTCCTGAAAGACGGAAATGGGGCAAGCAATCCCGAAATTCAACCGGGAGATTGCATCCTCTTCGGAGAGCCAAAAGGCATGACCTTTGGAAACGCAATGCAGGCTTTGTCTGGCGCAATTCTATTCCAATCAATTTCGAGGGGACGATAATGAGTCAACCAAACGAGCAAGATCTTCAATCAATCTTTAGCATTGTATGGGAACGACGAAAGATTGCGTTTTCAGTAACTGCCCTAACTATCGTCGCCGGTATTGCGTACACAGTGTTCGCTCCGTCAGTGTGGGAAGCAAAGGCAACGATCGTTTTTCCCGTGCGAACTCCAAGTATTCTCGGAGCCGGTACGTTTGAGCAATCAGGCTTGGCTGCAACTCTTTCCGGCGGTCCTACTCAGCTAAAGATCTTTGGTGGAATGCTCGAAAGTGATCGAGCCCTTGGCTACATTTCCAATATGTCTGACCTTAGTCGCCGAGACATCAAAGAAATGCGAACCCTGCAAGATCAACCGAACCAAAACAGCATTTCAATTTCTGCAAGAAGCATAGACGCAGGTCTTGCCAAAAAAGTGGTTGGTTTGCACATTGAAGCCTTGACGAAAATCAACAACTCAGTCAACAAGCCTTTGGTTTCAGATGATGCACAAGTCTTGAAAAAGCAGCTTGACGCACAGCGTCAAAGACTTATCAAGTCAGAAAATTTACTTCTCGCATTCCAGCAGACAGCTCAGACGGCACCAAGTATTGGAACCTCTGGTGGCGGTAAAGACTCCAGTATCATTGCAAATTCTGGCCGATGGAATGAAATGCTACGGACTCTAGAGTTGCAATATGTCACTTTAGACTCAAGCATCAAAGATGCCCAGTCAAGACTGAATCAAGTCTCTGGCTCAGTCAAAGATCTTCCGGCAACCCTTCCTCCAGTAGAAAAGTGGCGCGGAAAGCTAATTGAATTAGAGTATGAGCTAAAGGTCAAGGAAATCACTTTGGCCTCCGAAGCTCCTGAGCTAGTCAAGCTTCGCAAAACGATCAGTATCACAAAGGGCGAGTTACAAGCTGAGTTGTCGAAGTATACGACTGCAGCTAATGCTGGCATGATCAATACAAGTGCGTTGACTCAGCGAGTGTCGTTAGAAGCCCAATTGTCAGCGGTGAAGCGATTAGCGAAGCTTGCTCCGTCTGAAGCGATTAAGCTCTCACAATTAACTCGAGACGTCACGACACAATCGTCAATCGTTCAACAATTGGAAACTCAGTTCCAATTGGCCAGCCTCCAAGCCAATCGGGATCCTAATCACTGGGAAGTTCTCGACGAGCCACGAGTCGACGAGAAAGCTGTCAATAAGAGCTTCTCGAAGAACGGAATTTTGTCCTTGCTTGCTGGATGCGCGTTAGGGACACTTGCCGCAATGTTTGCACCGCAAAGAAAACGCAAGGCTAACGGTTCGGAGCCGGAAATAACCATCAGCAAAGCTGCATAGAAGCCAATGGCAACCGATAGCACTTCCGTAAACCGAATGCGTGCCGCAACGGCGACGTTCGCGGGATCGACCGCAACCACTCTGTTGGTTTCGATCCAAGCGCTCGTCATGATGCCGTTGTATATGCATTACATCGGAAAGGTGATGTACGGTGCGTGGTTAGCGACTGGCGAAATGTTGGTTCTCATGCTCGCGTTTGATATGGGAATTCCTAATATCATCATCCAGCGGATAGGGGCCGCGCTTGCCAAATCGGATAAGAAGGCAATCGGGGCCTACTTTGGTACCGGAGCAACTATTCTTTGCTCTTTTGCGTGCATATTGGGTCTCGTCCTTGCCGCTGTCGCACCATTTGTTCCAACTTGGGTTCATCTTCGAGGCGCCGATGCTCAGCTTCTCCAAAACACGTTCCTTTTGGACATTGTTGCAATATGCTTGATGCTCATCAATTTTATTTTTCAGGGTCTGGCACGTGGTCTACAAGAAACGACAGTGATCAATGTCAGCTCCTTCGTTGCTACTCTGGTCGGCTTTGGCACGACGCTGATCTTGCTACTTAGTGGTCACGGCTTGTGGAGCATTTCCATAGGAGTAACCGTCCGCGCAGTCCTAACCCTACTCGGAAGCGTCCTCTATTTAGTTTTTGGTGTAGATAAGGAGATTCGATCTTCTTTGCGATACGATCGAGAAGTTGCGAAAGAGTTTCGAAAGCTTTCTCCACCGATGTTCGCGGCTGGAGTCAGCTACGGATTCATGAACAACAGCCAAGTTTTATTGGCAGCAATCTTTATAGGACCCGAGACCGCAACCATTTTTGGATTGACTCGAAAGGCAGCTGATGTAGCCCGAAACGTTCTCGATGCAGTCGGAAACGCAAGCTATGGTGGTTTTGCTCACCTTTTTGCATCGGGAGACATCAAGCGGAGCCAGGCCGTCTACCGAGAAATTGTGGCAGTGTATCTGGCAGTCGGCCTTGCCCTTATGTGTGCTTACACCGCGACCAATCCAACTCTGGTTGGTGTCTGGGTCAGTAAGGATATGTTTGGTGGAAGTGCTCTGACTATTTTGATCGCCTTATCCACCCTCATCGGTGGTTGGTCTTACTTAACCCTTTCGCTATACCGATCCACCAACCATCATAAGGCAGTCTCATCGGCACTGCTAATCGAATGTCTTTGCCGACTTCCGGCAATGATGGGATTCTTGCTATTATTCGGTTTGCCAGGTTTACCAATCGGAACAATCTGCACTGGGCTTGTTAGCGGCATCTGGGCACATCTCAAGATTCGGAGCCTAACCCATGACAAACTTAACACTGACTTCCACCAACGCTTCGTTTGGGGTGCCCGAATCACCACGTTTGTTATTGGCATCGTCATTTGCACTCTTTCAATTCGACCAAGCTGGGCCTACGTCTTAGGCATCGGCGGTTCAACCCTTTTGCTCACAGGTGCTGTATTCCTTGGTGTCGATCCAATGCTCGCAAGAGTTCGTAGCAAGATCATCGGCAAACTTGGGAGGATCGCTCAATGACCCTTGAAACAACACCAACCCCAATCGAATTGACGTGGGCGCGACGCTTGGCACCAATAATCTTTGCCCAGATATTTCTGTGGCTGACCTTTATCCTTTTCGCTTTCGGACCATGGCGATGGCCCCTGAAGAACACCTCAGAGCTTTGGCTGTTCATTTGTGCCGCCCATGTTTCTCTGTTGCTTGGCTACTTGTCGGTTGCTCACAAAGCTCCCAAGCCATCCCTTACGATCAAGTTCGATGCTGAACGATTATTAAAGACAAGCCTGTGGATTACAATCGCGATGCTGCCGTTGACGTGCTACGCCCGGACAGGACATTGGATTCCTGAAATCGTTGGCTCGCTGCGTGACTCCGGAAAGGCCTATGCCGATGCCCACGAATTTACTGAGAATTCATCCAATTTCGCGTCTTACATCCGAATCATCGCATCGCCTTGGCTGGTTATTCTATTCCCCCTAGGATTCTATTTCCGACGTCAACTCTCAACCGGATACTGGTTGCTTTTGCTCGCGTCAATGGTTGCCGTAATCCTCATGTCGATTGCAACGGGTCAGCGAAGAGACATGGCGGACATCATGGTTACCATCCCATTCATCGTTGCCGCATCGCACATAGCTGGCAAATCTCGAATGAAGCAAAAGACGATCATGGCCGGGCTCGCCGTCATTCTGGTCGCCATAGTTGCCTTTACGAGTTATTTCACGTACTCACACGTCAGCCGAGTAGGGAAGCAAACCGCCGCTTATGGGGCCAACCCTGCTACCCGGATGTTGCCCGACCTCGATAATGGAATTCTGAAGCTATTCCCCGATGAAATCCAACCGGGAATGCTTGGTCTCGTCAACTACCTCGCAACGGGCTACTATGGTCTTGGACTTTCTATGGATCGCCCCAACGAACCGATGTACGGGATGGGGCACAGTATGTTCATAACCCGTAACTTCGAGCGACTCATCAACGATGAATCGTTTGAAACAAAGTCGCTCCCAGTCCAAATTTCCGAAAAAGATGGATTCCGATATCCAGTTCTTTGGTGCACTGCTTACCCTTACTTTGCCAACGACCTCGGCTTCATCGGCACCGTCATTATGCTGTTCTTCATCGGTCGAGGACTTGCCTCAACTTGGATCGACATGATCGGTGGAAAAAACCCGAGCGCAGTCATCTTCTTTAGTCTTCTCATGATCTTCGTCTTCTACCTTCCTGCGACAAATCGAATGTTGCAGGATGGTGAAGGCGTAGTGTCGTTCTACTCCTGGCTGGTCATCTACTTGGCGAGTCGATTTGTACTGAGACCAACAAAATCTCCAACCCCAACCCTCCAACTCACATGAATGTATCCGAAGAAAAACCAACGATTGCCTTAATGTATTTGGGAGCCTTTGCACCCGATCAACAAGAGTATCAAAACTCTGCCACAAGCACGGCCGGGGATTTATTTCAAAAGAATTTTCTCACCGCTCTGGCTGGTTCGACTCTGCCTTCACCAACCGTTCACGCCTATATTCCTGTCCCATCCTTTCCGAAGGCGAAGAAACTATTCTTCGGGAAAAAGAAACATCAATTGTCGAATGGACTAGCTGTTACTTCATTGAGTCACATCAATTTCGGAGCGTTCAAGATTCTAACCCTTGGACTATCTGCCGCTTGGCGAACCTTTGTGTGGGCGATTAAGAACCGCAAAGCTGACCGAAGAGTTGTCATTTGCTACAACCTAACCGCACCGCCAGCTTGGCCAATTTCCCTCGTGAGCAAGATCATCCAACTCGACCTTGTTCCATTCATCGGAGATATCTACGTTCCCGGCGAAGTTGTAAAAGACACTCTTTTACGAAGAATTGAATTCAATGGTCAAAAGCGATTGATTCCAAAAGTAGATGGTCTGCTTATCGCAAACCAAGCCATCGTTGACGACTTCGCTCCAAACAGACATTCGCTCCTCCTCGAAGGAGGCGTTATGGAATCTCTGGTCCATCGATTTGAAAATCATCCTCGTGAACAAGACACGACTTTCCATGTTGTCTTCGCGGGTCAATTGTCAGTTCTCAACGGAGTTACTCTTCTACTCGACGCATTGAACTTGTTGGAAATGCCAAACCTTAGAGTTTCCATCCTCGGCGGTGGTGAATTCGCCAACGTGGCTAAAGAGGCAGCCGAAAAAGATCCAAGAATTACCTACTGCGGACTCCGCCCCCACGAAGATGTTCTCAAACATTACGAACAAGCTGACCTCTTACTCAATTTGCGCCGAACAGACTTTCAAACTCAACGATATGTTTTCCCATCAAAGGTCGTCGAGTGCTTAGCAACGGGAAGACCATTGCTAACAACATGCACTGGACATGTCGAAAAGGAATTCGGAGACATGGTTTTCTTACTTCGCGATGAAAGCCCCCTAGCCCTTGCCGAAGCGATCAGAAGCCTTTCTAAGATGACCAAACAAAATCGAGAAATGGTCGGCACCAAAGCCCAGCGCCATGTAATGGAGCACAAAACATGGGAAGGGAATGTTCGCCGACTAGAAAACTATCTTGACCAAAACGTATTTACCCAGCAGAGAGTGGCCTAAATGAATGAACCAAACAAACTCAAAGTTCTTGCCGTAGTTGACTACTATCTACCCGGCTATAAAGGTGGCGGACCCGCTGTTTCGGTCAGTCGCTTGATTGATTGCCTTCAGAGCGACCTCAGCTTCTATGTGTTTACCCGCGACCGAGACTTAGGCGACAAGCGTCCATACCAAGAAATACAGAGTGATGCTTGGACTCAAAAATCTGGTATGCAACTGTTCTATGCGTCCCCAAAGAATCTCAACATCGTGGGACTTTGGAAAACCATTCGAGATTCAAAGCCCGACGTGATCTATTTGAACAGCTATTTTTCAAAATTGACCCGATCAGTTTTGGTTCTACGGTCATTGGGACTGGTTCGAAAGACTCCTATCCTCATTGCTCCGAGAGGTGAATTCTCGAAAGGCGCTCTGCAATTGAAGTCCTTCAAAAAGAAGCAATACTTAGCCTTAGCAAACCTTTCTCGGTTTCACTCAGGGATCACTTGGCAAGTTTCGTCGGTGCACGAGCTTAGCGACGCAAAAGCCGTCGTAAGTACAAACGCTGACTACTTCATCAAGGCTCCAGATATTGTTGATCGAAGCTCCACAACTTTAAGTCCAGTTCGGCCCAAGAAACAATCTGGCGTTGCAGAATTTGCCTTCATATCTCGAATTTCTCCGAAGAAGAACTTACTTGGAGCAATAGAAATGTTGCGCTCAATTCGTGGAAATGTCACCTTCGCGATTTATGGTCCGATCGAAGACCAAGCCTATTGGGATCAATGTGAACTAGCCATTGCAAGCCTGCCCAAAAACATTCAATGTGTAGTGAAGGGCGGAATTCCTAACGATCAAGTTCTTCACAAACTTTCCGAACACCACTTTTTCCTCTTCCCAACCCTAGGCGAGAACTTCGGACATGTTATTCCCGAGGCGCTGGCTGCCGGTTGTCCGGTCCTTTTGAGCGACCAAACGCCATGGCTAGACTTTGATGAAAAAGGAGTTGGTTGGGTCCTGTCCTTGAATGATCTTGATGGATGGAAGGATACAGTTCAAAAGTGCGTTGACATGAGCTCTCAAGAACTTGATTCTATGTCAAAGGCCGCAACAAGCTATTTAGCCGCAATGGCTCAATCGTCCACGGACGTCGACTTAAATCGAAGTTTGTTCTCCTCGACCATTGAAAACCACTTGAGCCATGTCGCATTAACGAACTAATCAACAAAAAATTTGGGTTATTTGACGGTAGCCACTATAGAACTCAAAACTGATACCGATAAAAATATCATGATCCTAAACTTGATCGCCTTTGTGAGGGTTTCAGCATGAAAATACTCATCCTCGGGGGCACCGGAATGCTTGGGCACAAGCTCTATCAAACCGTCAAGGATCCAATCGATGCATGGGTAACCGTACGGTCCAATCCTCAAAGTCTCTCGAAATTCCGTTTCTTCTGTCCTGACCGCGTTATCGGCGGAATCGAAGCCACTGACATGCCGAGCGTACGTACAGCAATCGAGCAAGTGCAGCCAGATGTAGTCGTGAACTGCATAGGAATCGTCAAGCAACAACCACTCGGCACCGATCCAATCGCCTGCCTCACCATCAATTCTTTGCTCCCCCATCAACTCACAAATCTTTGCGCTGAATATAATGCGCGACTGATCCACGTCAGTACAGACTGCGTATTTGACGGCAAAAAGGGAAGCTATAAAGAAACTGACTTAACCAACGCAGAGGACCTCTACGGGCGATCCAAAGCCTTAGGCGAAACTTCTGCCACCAATGCCATCACCATCCGAACTTCAATTATCGGTCGAGAGCTTAACAGCGAATTCGGACTGGTTGACTGGTTCTTAACCCAACGGGATGGTTCAGCTAGAGGCTTCACCCACGCACTTTTCAGTGGACTAACAACTCAAGAACTCAGTCGCGTCATCCAGGACGTAGCTCTGAATCACAAAGACCTTTCGGGAATCCACCAAGTATCAACCGCCCCGATCGACAAATTCACCCTTTTAAATCTGCTCAACGACGCGTTCAAGACGGGAGTAGCCATTACTCCTAGTGACGAACTTAAAATAGATCGCACTCTTGATAGCACTAACTTTCGAAACCGAACTGGTTACGAGCCCACTACTTGGCCTGAAATGATTCGCGAAATCGCGTCAGATTCTACGCCTTATGACCTCTGGAGAACTAACTAATGATACTCGCAAATAAACATATCCTCGTCACCGGTGGAACCGGTTCACTTGGCAAAACTGTCGTCCAACGAATGCTGACCGGCGAACTCGGTATGCCACGAAAAATCACTGTCTTTTCGAGGGACGAAGCAAAGCAGCACCAAATGCGGATCGACCTCCTCCAGGCTGCAGCGTCTAGCAACAACGGAATGTATCAAACAATTCAGGAAGTCCTTTCCTTCCAAATTGGAGACATGCGAGAGTACGACTCGGTTTGTCGAGCCATTAGCGGGGTGGACATCGTTATCAATGCGGCTGCCCTCAAACAAGTTCCAACATGCGAAAACTACCCTCATCAAGCGGTTCTTACCAACGTTGAGGGCGCCCATAACATGGTGCGAGCAATCCGAGACACTAAGAACCAAGTCGAGCAAGTAGTAGGAATTTCAACCGATAAAGCCTGTAAGCCAATCAACGTTATGGGAATGACCAAGGCGATCATGGAAAGAATCTTTGTCGAAGGCAACACTCAATGCGGCGACACCCGATTCAATCTCGTCCGCTATGGCAATGTAATTGCATCTCGTGGCTCCGTTGTCCCTCTGTTCTTAGACCAAATTGCCAACAAGGGCCCAGTTACGATTACCGTCAAAGAAATGACACGGTTCTTGCTCAGTCTCAACCAAGCGGTCGATGTCGTTTTCGAGGCCCTTCGAAACGGACGCCGAGGTGAAACCTTCATTCCAAAAGTTCAAGCAGCTCGAATGGTTGATCTTGCCGAAACGTTGATCGACGGAAGAAATATCCCGATTCTCTATACCGGAATTCGACCCGGAGAAAAGCTTCACGAAATCATGGTTTCCGAAGAGGAGCGATGGCGAACCGTTGAGCGAGGTGACTACTACGTCATCCAACCTATGCTTCAAGAATTGAACCCAGAATATCCGGATAAGCCATGTCTTGATGGCGAATACTCGAGCGAGGTCGTTAACCTCACTCATGAAGGAATTCGGAATTTGCTGAATGCAATCTACACCCCTGAGGAAACCCAGCAACCTAAACTTCGGATCGCTGCATGAAAGTCGCAACAATCTTTGGAACGCGGCCTGAGATCATCCGTCTCAGCCGCGTCATCGAAAAGCTAGATGGTTTGTGTGACCAACAACTGGTTCATACTGGCCAAAACTACGATCCCAACCTCAGCGACATCTTTTTTGAAGAACTTGGCGTAAGGCAGCCCAACGAATGTTGGGGAATCCGAGCCGGCACTTTTGGCGACCAAATCGCCGAAATGATCCGCAAAGCCAGCGAATACTTCATCAAAGAAAAGCCCGACCGAGTTCTCATTCTCGGCGACACCAATAGCGGTCTTGCCGCGATGGTTGCCGCTCGGATGCAAATCCCCGTCTTCCACATGGAAGCCGGAAACCGTTGTTACGATGATCGAGTTCCCGAGGAAATCAATCGTCGAGTCATCGACCATTGCAGCCGAATCCTCATGCCGTACACCCACCGAAGCAAGGAGAACTTGATTCGAGAAGGCATCGATCGAACAAGAATTTATGTAACCGGAAACCCAATTTGGGAAGTCATTCAAGCCAATTCTGAGAAAATCGCGAAGAGCGACGTCCTCACTCGACTTAGTCTGTCCGAAAAGAAATACGTCGTCGTGACGGTCCACCGCTCGGAAAACGTTGACGACGTCAACCGGCTGAGCCAAATCCTCGCCGGTCTCGATGCGGTCGCCGAAGAGTTCAAGTGTCCAGTAATCGTCAGTCTTCATCCGCGCACCGCCGATAAGATCGCCAAGGGAGGTCTAGTACCAAAATCAACGTTAGTTCGCTTCCTCACGCCATGCGGCTTCTTCGATTTCGTTCGCCTCGAGCAGTCAGCATTGTGCGTCATGACCGACAGCGGAACCGTCCAGGAAGAAGCGACTTTGCTCAACACTCCAAGTGTCATCCTTCGTGATGTCACGGAGCGGGGCGAGTGTCTCGAAGCTGGATCGGGAATCCTCAGTGGCGCAGATCCAAAGAGCATTCTTAATGCTGCCAAAACCGTTGTCAATTCAACCAGTACATGGGTCTCTCCACCGGAATACCTCCAAGAAAACGTATCTCAGGTCGTCGCATCCATCGTCATGGGGCATCACCACAAAATATAGGTAACCGCTATGAATATCCTGTTCATTTCCATGCACTACAAACCAGAGCCCTGCGATACGCGCACGTCTCAGCTTGCTGCCGGAATGGTAGAAGCAGGACACAAGGCAACCGTCGTTACGTCGTTTCCAAACTATCCCTTCGGCAAGATCTATGACGGCTACAAGCAAATGCTGTGCAAGAAAGAGCAGATAGATGGCGTCAATGTTGTCCGTGTACCCATGTTCCCCGATCACAGCATGTCCAAGAAGAGGCGGGCGGCAAGCTACCTCAGTTTTGGGCTCGCAGGTGCCTTTTTGGGTTCCCTGTTCACACGGCGGCCTGACATCGTCTGGATTCATCATCCACCGTTGACGACCGGAATCGCTGGCTACATCCTGGCCAAAATCAAGCGAGTACCGTTTGTCTATGAAATCCACGACTTGTGGCCCCAAACGCTGGTTAGCACGGGCATGGTCAAGCACGGAAAGCTAACCGATCGTATCCAACGAATATGCAACTTCCTCCATCACCGGGCCGCCGCAATTGTTGTTACGTCACCAGGCATGAAAGCTCAATTGGTAGATGATGGAATAAAGGCCGATAAGATTCATGTGTTTCCTCAGTGGGCACAAAATGAAACGATCTCAGACGTAAAGGACCTCGAAGTCGGACTCCGATATGGCCTGATCAACAAGTTCAATATCTTCTTTACTGGCAATATGGGCGTCGCTCAAGGGCTCGATACCGTCCTCGACGCCGCCAAGCAACTGTCCGATATCCAGAACCTCAACATTTCAATGGTCGGAGCCGGAGTCGAACTCGAACGTCTCAAGCAAAGGGCCATAGACGAAGGAATCCAAAACATTCAATTTACGGGTCAAGTGACTCATAACGAAGTTCAATCTCTAGTGCCCTGGGCAGACGGATTGCTGGTCCACCTCAAACGGGACCCTCTTTTTGCAATCACTATTCCCAGCAAGACCCAGATGTACATGGCGTCCGGTCGTCCTATCCTCTGCGGCGTCGATGGCGATGCTTCAAGCCTGGTCGAAAATTCAAATGGTGGAATTTGTTTCCCATCCGAAAATCCAAAGGCTCTGGCGAACGCGATCAGACAATTGTTCTTGAAGACCAACGAAGAAAGGGAAGCTATGGGCGCACAGGCACGGCAAGGCTATGAACGCCACTGCTCCAAGCACACCTTGCTCAATCATTACGAAATGCTTTTCGCCGACATCCTCAACATCAGCCTCATGCCTACCCACGCGGTGGTCGAGGAATCGGAATCCGCTGACTTGCTAGCGGCGTAAATCCAAATGTTTTGGGAGTCCGACATTGAATCTGCGAGGGCTGCCTTCGTGTGGACTGCGTCGAACTTGTTCGCGCTTTAATCTGCGCAATTTATTGCGCTGTCCAAAGCCTCGAATCGCTCCGAAAATCAAACCAAAACCGATGACCCGAAACGACCAAAATCCCCTATAAGTGAACTTTTTGACACAAAAATGCGTACTACTTGATTCAGGGTAAGTTTTAGGCTCAAGGCAAGTTCGTGTCTGAAGCTTGAAATCTAAAGCCTGGCAGCTAGAAAAAGCTGGTGGGCGATGAGGGGCTCGAACCCCCAACCCTCTCGGTGTAAACGAGATGCTCTACCATTGAGCTAATCGCCCGGGTTGGTGTCAAAAGAAATGACCGACATTCAAGATACCCAGTAATCAACCGAAAATTCCAAAGGGGACTGTTCAATTTGCGAAAAACAATGTACAATGACCAAATCAGGATGAGAAGACTGCAAGGACTTCTAGCGCTAGGGATTGCGCTAAGTGCGAACGCAGTAGCCGCGCAAACGAGAAATGCTTCCGTAAACTACACGTTTCGGGAGACTCCGATTAAAGGCTACAGAATGGGGGATGAATTCCTTTTGCCCCTAGACAGCGTCGCAGACCTAGGTTGGTCAGCCGGTTTTGCAACCGCTGGTACCAAAATTTTTGCGGAAAATAACACGCTTCAATTACCAACCCGCCAAGTGAACGGAAAGCAATGCATTCCTCTTCGCGAAGCAATTACTCAACTAGGTGGCATCGCAACCTGGAACCCCGGTGGATATGACATTCTCCAAGTGGCAAGCCCAATCTTTGAAATTAATGTCAAAGGCGGAATCGTCAACATCCAATCGGCCCTGGCGGTCAAACCAACCGTTTCCGTCATCGGAAGCAAAAAGGTAATCGTCGATCTGGAAGGTGCCCGCTTCTCCCGAGATACAAAGATCGATTCGGACGGAAGCACGAACGTGTCTCAGTACGGACCAAACACGGTTCGGATAGTCTTAAACCTCGACTTCGTTCCAAATTTGCCAAAACTGCAACTTCCTTCTGCGGCAAACCTAAAAATCAATTTAAACCCAGAGTCCATCACACCATCGAAACAGGATCCACCCAAGGACCCAACACCTCCAAAGCAAGACCTGGTAACCAATCCTGGTCCAATAACCGAGCTTCCGCTTGGTTTAGATTGGGAGAATCAAACGAGTTCGTCCCTGAGCATCAAGTTCGAGCCGGGCCGATGGAAGGGAACTGCTACCTATAGGCGACCAGATCGGGACACAATTGAGATCGTTCTCACCAACCTGAATTGTGATTTGCCAAGGAATTTTAAACTGAATTCGAGCGCGGTTAAAGACGTTTCATCTTCTGTTGTTGGAACTACAACAGTTCTCAAGCTCGAACTTAAACGAGCGATGGGTGCCGATATTGTCGCTTCTGCCAGCGGAGTAGTAATCACGCTGATCAGACCGACCAGCACTGGCGGAAAGTTGACCGGAAAAGTCATCGTTCTTGACGCTGGGCATGGTGGTCCAGATCGTGGTTCCACTGCCGGCGGAGCCGAAGAAAAGAACATCACTTTGTTCCTCTCAAGATTTATCCGCGACGAATTGGCATCAGAAGGAGCGTCGGTCATCATGACCAGAAACGATGATTCTTTCCCATCATTAGAATCCCGTCCCGAGCTTGCCAACCGAAGCAATGCCGACATCTTCCTATCGATACACGCGAATGAGCCAGGAAGTAGGTCAAATACGACCGCATCGGGCAGCATCATTTTCTACCATAAGGGCAGTACCATCAGCAAGTTTCTCGGCGAATGTGTTCAGAGCGAACTGCAGAAATATAACCTGATGTCAAGTACGGGGCTCCGGAGTGACGGTACTATTTACTCAAGTGGCTTTGCCGTTCTGCGGTTGTCAAACATGCCAGGTCTGCTCATTGAAACCGGCTTCATGACAAACCCGAAAGATCGCCAAATGATTCAATCGGAACAATTTGGCCGAGCACTCGCCAAATCTATCGTTTCAGGACTTAAAACATACTACGGACAATGAAAAATCGTAACTTTCCATGGGCACTAATAGCCGCCGCAGCTGTGGCAGGAGCTGGCTTTGCCGGTGTTGCAAGCTATGTTCGCCAGGACGGATCAAAGCCAAGTAATATTACGCAAAACTTGGATGAATCGACCAATTCAACTCTTGGGTCGGATCAATTATCGGGAAGTAAGAATGGTTCGAATGACAACTCGGCGAACCAAAATGCTAATTCCAATGGAGGCGATCAGTCAGTCAAAGTTTCAAAGGTTGACGCGCTCAACAAAGCCATCAAATCAAATGGTTTTGATCAGAAAGGTATTCGGGTTCTCGACGTTACCGTTGAAAACGGGAATGCCATCATTGACATGAATAACTCAGTCCGATACAACTGGGGCAGTGACGAAGAAGCAACTTTCCTCAATGTCTTGAAAGACGCGCTCGCGAGATTCGATTCGATCCAGACTTTTCAAATTCGAGTTGACGGAGAAATCCTTAGGTTTCTCAGCCACTTTGAAGTTAATCCTGTAAAGGTGAGGTAGTCGACTCACGGATTCGTTTATTGATCTTTACCATCGCTACGCCAATCCCAAACAGACTTACAATCATCCATAACGAGGCCCAGACGACGGCTGGAACATGGGTCTCATTGGCCAACATTTGGGCATCTGTGGTTACTCCGCTTCCGCTGAGCAGCACCAAGTCTCGAAGCGACTTAACACTGTTCAGACACTGTTGCACGGCTAAGAATTGAGCCGCGAACAGAATGCTCTCTCCTTTGAGGCGGCTACTACAAAAGAAAATGACTATCGGCCAGGCGACTCCAAGAGAAAAGCCAACAATATCGCCTCTAACCCAAAGAATGTTTGAGGCTAACACCATTCCCCCTAGAATCCTCAGCCATATCATGGCTGCTCGGCTCGTTTTACATGCCATCACCATTGAAGCACCGAAAAGCGAAGCTCCAAGGTATCCAGACATAAGGATCAAAGGTACAAATCCGCCCCTCGAAAGCGTCACGCCAGCACCAGTAATATAGACTTCGATGTGCTCAACTTGCCCTCCGCTCGCAATGGTAGCAAGTGCGTGGAATAACTCATGCAAGTGAGTGTTGAGAAGATCAAATGGGAGCAATACCCATTTAAGCACTGGAACAAATGGCAAGATGATCGACAATGCGACTGAAATGAAGAAAGCTTTAGATGCTTGATTCTTGCCCACTAACTTCCGTCCCTACCTTCGATTCCAGAGTTGGCTCGACCGACTTTTCGACCGGATTTCGCCTTTTCGCAATGACTTCCCATAGTGTAGAAACTAATACGGCAAAGAATGCTCCGACGATCCAGCCAAGTGCAACTTGGTAGGGATAATGCGCCCCATTGTAGATACGACTCAGTCCAACAACGATTGCCAAGATCAACCATGGGATACCGCCCCAACGCAAAGCGATGAGCATGCATATTGCGGTTGCCATCATATTTGCCGAGTGAGCTGATGCTGTTCCCGGAGAGTGGGATTCAGCAAGCCTGGTAACAACCCCCGCAATATTTGGGTCATCGTAGGGCCGCGGAAGCGGAAACATGTGTTTAAAGAGGTTTGTAGTGCCGTCTGACAGCGGAAAAGCGATAAGGCTACACAATGCAGCTTTTCGAGTATCTTTGCCCACAAGGATCATTGCAATGAGGATAATTCCGAGCAGTACTTTCATCCAGGTTTGATTAAGCCCTTCGCTAAAGAACCGCATTGCCGATTCTAAGCTTGAAGGCCAAGAATTGATCGACTTAAAAATGGCATGATCAAACTGCACTGACGTAGTGTACATTGAGTCAAAGATTTGTGCTGAGTTTTGCGAACCTACTAGCTAGAAAGACCTGGTTTTTCGTCCTATTTTGGATGCGTAGACCGTGGATGAAACGGGTCCATCTTTTCCCGATGGCTCGCATGAACGCAGAAAAGGCTAGGGATTACTACGACAAGTACAAAAAGCAAAACCGCTTTGCCCGTCGGATCGGTTTACCACTTTTGCGGGGAGTCTATTTTCTGTTCGTGGCATCAATTCTCATTCAAGTGACCTTGCTCATCGCTCTGAAAATGAATGAGCAAGGATGGCTGAGCCCTCCAAATCTTGAAAAGAACCGAGTTACGGCAGAATAGGGGAAAAGTTGGACCAATCTCCCAAGTACATCACTTCTTCTTCGATTTCAACTCCAAATTTGTCGAACACCAATCGCTTGGCGTGATGGGATAGCGATCGAATTTCCCTTGCAGATGCTCCAGCAACATTCAAGAGAAAATTGGCATGTCTTTCGCAGATCATTGCGCCACCAATTCGAAATCCTTTCAACCCACATGCCTCGATGAGGAAACCGGCGGGCACGACTTTGTTCTTTCTCATTCCGTCGGTTAATCCCTCTATCGATTGAGATAGCTCCTCGCTGACTACATTCTTAAAGAAACTGCCGGCAGAAGCTGATGGCGGTTGTTTTCCAATTCGTTGGCGTTGATACTCTCTCGCTTCATCGTAGATCAATTTGGGATCTCGCTTAGGTAGTTCCATCTTGACCCGATGGATTACCGCTTCTGCAGGTTCTGAAGTTCTTAGAATCGAATCCCGATAAGAAAACTGCATCCAGCTAGGATCAACCATTTGAGTCGTTCCTTCGTGAGTAATTTCAAGTTCAACCAAGAATTCTGAGATGTCGCTACGATAAGCGCCAGCGTTACTCACTAGTGCGCCGCCAACACTTCCAGGAATACCCACCGCAAACTCAAGACCGCCATATCCTCTTTGAGCAGATTGTAAAAACAAATCTTGAAATGAGACCCCAGAGTCACATGAAATCACTCCATCAGCACCAAACACTATTTCTGATGTGCAATTAATCGTAACCATTCCAGGTACGCCATTATCCGAAGGCAAGACATTACTTCCGGCTCCAATTGTCGTAAGACGGATCCCGTTTTTCTGGCAACCTTGGGCGACGTCCATCAACTCATGGTTTGACTTGGCAATAGAAAAGTACTCTGCATTGCCACCGGCTTTTAGCGTCGTATAGATACGGATCGGCGCTTGTCGAGAAACCGTTTCCCAGTTCATTTCGTCACCGGTGACAGGCCAAATCCTTTCTTTTGAACCGAGATACTTGGTTCGATCAGGTAAGCAGGGAGCAATTCTTCTGGAGATACTTTACTGATAGATTCAAGTAATTCAAGAAATCTTTCCGCCAAAGGATAGGTTTGTGGGTCAATGCCAACTCCAAACCCAAGATAGGGGCCGCTAGGTAAATCTGTTGTTCGGACAGGATCTGTCCCAAGCGCTCTTACGAAGTACTCGCCCTTCTTTGATGGTAGCACAACGGTTTCGGTGGGGCTAATGAGGTCAAAAGCCGTCGCTCCGCCGCATTTAGCTCCGGCGGCAAAGGCAAGTGTTTTGGCAATCGTCACTCCAACTCGAGTTCCCGTAAATGATCCTGGCCCAATATCAGCTAAAAACAAAAGGCCATCTTGAACATCATAACCTGACTCGGAAACAAGGGAGAGGCAGGCTTCGCTAGCCTTCATATTTGAAGTCCGACTCGCCGAAAAAAGCACATCACCCATCGCAGAAAATATCGCTACGGATGCGATTGGCGAGCTAGTACTAAAGGCAAAGACCACTATTTCTCAGTAAGATTGATCGCGGTGAGGAACTTAGTCAAAATGGATCTATCCTTCGTAAACTGGACTGTACCTTCAAACTGGTAGAACGAGGAAAGAAACATCGGTGCAGCCTGGGTAGTCACGCAATTACATGTCATGAGTGGTCCACCACTCTTTTCGCTCGTACCAGTTCTCCAGATAAAGTCTCGAACTTGCTTGTCACCATGGTTAGCCGAAGTTTGGTCAACTCTCTGAACGGCACCAGCGAATAGCTTGCTCGACTCAGCCGCCTTTGTTTGAAAAATAAGACTTGGCGGGTTGCCTTCAGCCGAAAATGTTGTCACGAGGACTGGACTAGGTAGTCCTGGAACTGAGCACGAAACTGTTGAGCCATCGACCGATTGAATTTTAGTTCCAGCGGGGAAGTTCACAAAAACAGTCTTGCCGCCAGCGGTCATTTGTTGCTTGATGGGAAGTTTAGGAGCATGTTTGAGTGGGTCTCGGCTAATTAGGATGTTTTTTTCTTGCGCAACCACTTCTTTCTTAGGTTGAACAACTTTCACTTCCTTCATTGATTCGAGGGTTGATAGCAAAAATGGTTCAACCTTTTCAAACACGTCAGTTGGACTAGAAATTGAAATAACAAACTTCGATTTTGATGACCTAAATAGGACACCACGAACGGTTGTTGAGCCAGCCTTGGAATATCGAGTCAAAGCAAGCGGTGAGGTCATAATATCGACTTTCCATTGTCGTTCAACGGTGTTTCCACCGGTAACTAAGATGCTCTTTGTAGCTTGCAAAAATTCATCGACATCTTTTGACTCGTCGTTTACATAGCCAATTTCCATTTTTCCAAAAACTTTTGAGTCGGCAATTGGAACCTTTAGAGAGGCACTGAGTGATCCTTCAACTGGGTTTTGAGCCCAAGACTTTGGTACGGAAACTGAGAGTCCGGCAGGTTTGACGTTGACCGGTCGTAAATCGCCCGCTTTGGCACTCTGAAAAACTAAAGATGTGAGAAGAATGGATACAACTGTCATGACTCTATTGGATTATGGACGGCTTTGGAGGGCAATGGTTTTCATAAAGAGGCAAGATAATCCCCTAATTGGCGAAGAACTTTGCCTCGGTGACTAATTTCGTGTTTTTGAGATGCTGTAAGGTCGGCCATGCAGCATCCTAATTCAGGAAGGAAAAATATTGGGTCGTATCCGAATCCACCATTACCACTAGGCACTTCAGCAATTTGACCCTCGCAAGTTGCTTCAAATTGCATGGGAGGATGATTCGGACCGATAAGGGAAACACAGCACCGAAACCTAGCCGCCCGATTTTTGCTTCCTTCAAGCATCGAAAGGATTTTTGCCATTTTATCTGGGAAAGGTAAAGTTTCTCCGCCAAAGCGTTTACTGTATAGTCCTGGAGCTCCATCTAGATCGTCAATTTCGAGCCCGGCGTCATCGGCAACACACCATTCTCCGCAGAAATCAAAAGCAGATTGTGCTTTGATCGTCGCATTGTCTGCATAGGTTAATCCTGTTTCTTCAGGCTCTGGAGCATCGTTGAGGTCGGCGAGAGTCAAGAATTCTATGCTTTGGAAGCGAGCGCCCAAGATAGTCAGCATCTCGCCGGCTTTTTTTCGGTTATGTGTCGAGATTACGATTCGGGAAATCATTAAAGTCCGAGAACTTCCATTTGAGCGATTGCAAGTTCATCACAACCTTTCTTCGCGAGTTTTAGCATTCTTCCAAGTGTGTCGGCTCCAAACGGATCGCTTTCAGCCGTGCCTTGAACTTCAACAAATTTTCCTGAACCAGTCATCACGACATTCATGTCAGTATCGGCGACGCTATCTTCGTCGTAGTTGAGATCCAGTACTTCTTGACCACGATAGACACCAACTGAAATCGCGGAAATAGAGTCCTTGAGTACATCCTTCTTTAATGATCGCTGCTTCTTTAGGTATTCCAAAGCGTCGTACAAAGCAACATAGGCAGCCGTAATCGAAGCGCAGCGCGTACCACCGTCGGCACGAAGGGCGTCGCAGTCTAAGGTAATTGTCCGCTCACCTAGACTCTCGAGATCGACAACGGCTCGCATGGCTCGACCAATCAATCGTTGAATCTCCATGGAGCGTCCGTTCGGCTTCATTAATGACCTGTCATTGCGTTGGCGTCCCGAACGAGGCAACATTGAATATTCCGCCGTTACCCATCCACTTCCTTTACCCTTCATAAATGGAGGCACTCGTTCTTCAACTGTGGCCGTTACCATCATGTGGGTATCGCCAAGCTTTAAAAGGCATGATCCCTCAGCAAATTTGGCAAATCCGCGTTCGAATTCAAAGGGTCTTAGTTGGTCAACTTCTCGGCCGTCAGGTCTCATACTCGGTTTAGAGTACCAGTCGGCTTTACTTTCGTGACTGATTAGAGTTAACCTAACGCCATGTTCTCCACTGCAATTTCGCTTTTTTTGATTGGTCAAACTCGGGCTTTACCATTATCCAAAGCTGAGCTATCCGGATTCAAGGAAACTTCTTCTTATTCGGATGTTATGAAGTTCCTTGAAGACCTGAAATCGAGTGGGGCACCGATCGATATTCGGTTTAGCGGAACAAGCTTTGAGGGAAAGAAAATTCCAATGGTAATTGCAGCCAGCCCGATGGTGAAAGATGCTCAAGAAGCGGCTAAGTCTGGCAAGCTAATCATATATATCCAGGCGAATATCCATGCCGGAGAAGTCGAAGGAAAAGAAGCCGCTCTCCATCTCTTGAGAAAATACACCCAGAAGTCATCAACTGTTCTCAAGAAAGCCATCCTCATTGTTCAACCTATTTATAACATCGACGGAAACGAAAAATTTGGTCCGCAAGCTAGAAACCGTCCTGGACAAAATGGTCCGGAACTAGTCGGGCTGCG
The DNA here is from genome assembly GCA_037141835.1 of Armatimonadota bacterium. Classification (GTDB taxonomy): domain Bacteria; phylum Armatimonadota; class Fimbriimonadia; order Fimbriimonadales; family Fimbriimonadaceae; genus Fimbriimonas. Next base: position 45,070 of record JBAXBU010000009.1, read on the forward strand.
ACCAAATGGTCAGAACTTCGACTTAAATCGTGATTGCATGAAAGTGGAGTCACCGGAGATGACCGGAGTTCTCAAAAATATATACACCTGGAATCCCCATGCAATGTTTGACTTGCATACGACGGACGGAACACGTCACGGATATCCCTTGACTTATGCTGGTCCGTGCCACCCAAACACCCATCCTCTTTTGCAAAAATATTGCTTTGATGAGTTTTTTCCTCAGATTCGAAAGACAGTCAAATCCAAATACGACACAGAGCTTTTTGATTATGGAAACGGAGTTTACGAGAATGAAAAGTGGAGGTTTGAAACATTTGGGGCAGAACCACGGTACGTAACCAACTACGGAGGCCTAAGAAACACCATCTCCATTCTTAGTGAAGCCATGGTCTATGAGACCTTTGAAAACCGAATCAAGGACACTGAGCATTTTGTTGATGAATGTCTCAATAAGCTGATTTTGGACTCTTCTCGAATTAAGGCAATGCGTAAGAAAGCCGATTCTGACGTGATAAAGTGGGGGAATGACCCGGCGAAAGCGCCAGCACTTGCCACTCGGTTTAAGATGCGGTCACGAGGCGACGAAAACGTTTTGCTTGAAAAGAATTTGGCAGCAGGTGGGCGTCGTTCTGGACCAGTCCGTGATCTCGAATCGATTAAGATGCCGGTTTTTGATCGCTTTAATGGCGAGAGGTATGTACCATTACCATATGGCTATGTTGTTCCAAAGTCCGCTACTAAAGCGATTGAGTTGCTAAAACTTCACGGGGTCATATTTTCTGAAATTGAGGGTTCTTCAGTTGGAGTACCAGTGGAACAGATGGTGATCTCAAAGTTCGACCAAGCCAGGGGAGCCTTTCAGGGCCACAAGCTGATCACTTTAGAAGGCAATTGGGTTAAGTCGAATAAGCCAGTAGAAGGCTATTTTGTGCGTACTGGTCAGCCCCTTGGGCTTCTCGTTTTTGATCTTCTTCAACCTGATTCTGTGGATGGTTTGACCGCATGGGGAGCATTCGGTGAGACCTTTCCTTTAGACTCAATACACCCAGTTTTACGGGTTTCTTTGCCGGTAAAGGTTAATCTGAGGAGAAATTGATTAGAATAGATGGTAATGCGCTCATTTTTCTTTGGTTTGTTTTGCGTCGTGGCGTGCATGACAGCAGGATGCGGTGGCTCTGATGTTGCAGTAAATAATGGGACTGTAAACAATGTCTCGATTACACCGAATCCAATCAATCTCAAGCCAACGGAAGCAATCCAGTTAACCGCTATCCTTGACGGGGGATCTGCGCCAATCACTTGGAAAGTTAATACTCTTAACGGCGGGACAATAACGCAGGGCGGGGTTTATACAGCTCCAACCGTGTCGGGAACCTATGAAGTTCAAGTCGAATTAACTACGAATCCGTTGAAGTTTGGCAGAGCGAACGCAATTGTTGACTCTGGTTATCTAGTATCAATCTACACGGCTGCATCACAATCGGGGCCATTTTCGGTTCCACAAAATGGCAGCCTTCAGATGCTCGCAAAAGTTACCGGAGCCTCTTCCAATGCGGTTACTTGGTCTACTTCGGTTGGATCTATTTCAAGTACAGGATTGTTTTCTGCTCCGGGATCAACTGGTACTGCGACAATCACAGCCACCAGCGTAACCGATCCTGGAAAGTCAGTTTCAGTTCCCGTTGATGTTGTCCCGTAACTTTTTGCGCCTCCGGTCGAATAAGCCAAATTCCTGAAGTCTCGTGATCAGTGCTTGGATCTTAGCTACACTATCGGTTCCCAATCGAACCCCAATCCTGACGTATCACGACATCATATTGGTTCGTAACAAGAATTCAGTCTGGTTTGATTGCACGGTCAGTGAATTCAAAGAACAAATTTCTTGGATGAAGAAAAAAGGGGCAGTTTTTGTTAGCTCAACTGACGTCTACAAGTCCTACATTCTGCGCAAGCCTTTGCCGAAGAATGCAATCTGCATTACGTTTGCCGACAACTATCAAGGGTTCTATCAATATGCTTGGCCCATTTTGAAGGCTGCGAAAATTCCCGTAACACAATTTGTTCATACCGGGTTTGTCGGGTCAAGAACAGGAAGACCCAAAATGACCTGGGGACAATTAAGCGAGTTGGACAAAACGGGATTAGTGACCATTGCGTCACAGACGGTCAGCCATCCCGAAGACTTAACTAAAATGACCGATCAGCAAGTCCTTTCCGAATTCACCGGTTCAAAGGGTCAGCTGGAATCAAAGCTTGGTCACAAGGTTCTCGAATTGGCATATCCGAATGGCAAGTTCGATTCAAGAGTTTCTGCACTAGCGAAAAAGGCAGGATACATCGCGGCATTTACCGAAGAATGTCGACCCGCCGAAATGGCAAAAAACCAATATGTGATTCCTAGATATGTTCATACGAAGTATCGAGCAGCTTGGGAATCAAAGGTTTCCAAGCACTAAATTGCTTCAAACCCTGAGAATTGGAATTTCAAATGCTGATATTCCTAATGTCTGGGCCGATGATGCTATGAACAGCGAACGAGGGAATTGTTATTGGATTGGTGAAGCCGATCGCCAAGTCATTGAAACCTTGGAGTCCCGAGGTTTTGTTGTTGAGCAAATCGACATCACAAAAATTTCGGATTTCAAAAAAGATTCGATTGGTTTCTACTTCGTAAATTGTAAGGCGGATGCGAATCCCGATATTGTAAAAATGCTTTCGTCTGATAGCCGAAAAGGGCATACAATTGTCGTATGGACTGAAAATCAGCACGAAGAAGCATGGGTACTGTCCGGCGTAGATTTGGTGCTTGGGAGCGAACTGGATCACAAATTCGTTCACCTTTTGGACTTTGCGATCAAAATCCATGAAGATCGAGTCCAGGGGCGGGAATCCGAAGAAAATTTTGCTCGATCAAGCGATGACCTCCATGCAAGCATTGAGAGCTTAGAAATAGCTTCGCGCCGATTTGAGGCACTTTTTAACGGGTTGCCAGTGGGATGCTTTACATTTGACAATAAAGGCATGATTCACGAGTGGAACAGCCTAGCAACCGAAATTTTTGGTATTGAAGGCTACCAAGCTTTTTTAAACTATGTTTGGGATACCCTTGATCCTGACTGCACTGGAGCATGGTCGCACGAAGTCATTGAGAACATCTTTGTATCTGAAACCGCCACTGAATTTGATTGGTCATTTACCAGAGATGATGGGCAAGTCGTCCACTTAGCATGCAAGATTGTAAGCCTCACCAACAAGAAAGGTGAAACTGTCGCGGCCATCGCCGGAAACCTAGATATTACGGCTCGTGTGTTAGCTCAAAAGCAACTCGAAGAGCAGATGAAGGAGAATCGAAACTACCTTAGGGTGATGGAAAAGCAACGGTTGAAGCTTCAGGAAGCCAACCGTCAACTTCGTCGTCTAGCGGTCACCGACGGTCTTACCTCACTAACCAATCGAAGAAGATTTAATGAACTATTGGAAGAAGTTCTCGATCGAGCCATTCGCCAAAGTCAAACTTTTTCGGTTTTGATGTTTGACATTGATCATTTCAAGTTACTTAACGACGTTTTTGGACACCAAGCTGGTGATGAAGTCCTTGAGAAATTCGCGAATGTATTGCGAACATCGGCTCGAAGATATGAAAGGCCTGCCAGATATGGTGGAGAAGAATTTGCGATTATTTTGGACAATTGCGATAAAGCGGCTTCGTTGATTGCCGCGGAAAGATTCAGATCCGCAATAAATAGCTTTAAGTGGCCCTACCGAGATATTACAGCTAGTATTGGTTGTTCAACCTTTACGGGTATCGAGAGTGTCCGAGAACTCATTGAGTACGCTGACGCTTCGCTTTATACGTCTAAGCAGAACGGTCGAAATCAAGTAACTCACTATGATGATCGACCTAGGGAAGGCAAGCAGGCTGCATAAGGAATTCTTTGGCTCGGTGGACAATATTAACGGCATTGTCCACTGTTATTGCGTCCATTTCAACCCATTCGACTAAATCGGTTGAGCCATCAACTTCGTGTGTGAGGTCACCACTGATTACGGTCGCTGTAAACAGAAATTGGAAACTATGCATATCCTTTTCTGGTAATTGCCAAACGCCTGAAGAATGACTGATCAGCGGTCCAACTTTGACTTTCAGACCCGTCTCCTCGAATACCTCCCGAAGAACAGTCTCTTTAAGTGTTTCACCAAAATCTTGACCACCGCCGGGAAGAGTCCACCTTCCTCGGTGGACCATGCCTTCACCCAACCGACAAAGAAGAATTCTCGAATATTCCGAAATCACTGCATAACAACCTATCCTTGTAACTTGTGGCTTTGACATCGCATGATAGAATACTGTCTAACATGTCGTTCTCAAAGTTAGTTAGTCCTGAATCCAAGGTTGACCTCAGTGGCATCGACCCTTCGAAGACCAACGGATTGACAAAACTGGAAGCCGAAGAGAAGTTGGCAAAGCTAGGGGAAAAGCTTCGGGACCTTCAAGAGCTTCATTTTGCGGCCGGAGAGAATCCACTGTTGCTTGTATTGCAGGGCTGCGATACTTCAGGAAAGGATGGAACCATTCGGAATATCATGAAATTCATGAATCCGCAATCCACGAGGGTTGCCTCATTTAAAGTTCCAACTCCTATTGAAATGGCTCACGACTTTTTGTGGAGAATTCACCAACAGACTCCAGGCAAAGGCGAGACAGTTATCTTTAACCGATCCCATTATGAAGATGTCCTTGTTGTTCGAGTGCATGACTACGTTGCTAAAGATGTTTGGAAGAAAAGATATGAAACGATCAACGAGTTCGAAGAGTCGCTGGTTGAATCAGGAACCATTGTCCTCAAATTCTTTTTGTACATCACCAAGGATGAGCAGGAAAAGCGGCTGCTTGAACGGCAAAATGATCCACGTAAAGCTTGGAAGTTAAGCGTAGGAGACTGGAAAGAACGAGAACTTTGGGATAGCTATATCAAGGCATATGAAGATGCCTTGTCAAAATGCTCACCAAAAGATGCTCCGTGGCATATCATTCCTGCCAATCAAAAATGGTTCAGAGACCTTGCAGTCGTCGAAACCATTCATGAAGCGCTAAAGCCATATGAAGCCACATGGCAAGCAAAGCTTGATGCAATCGGAACCAAAGCGATGGCTGAGATTGCCGAATACAAGAAAGGGAATTAGCCCTTTTTCAATTTGTCACGGAATTTCTCTCGGAACTTCAAAACTTTTGGAGAAACGACGAAGGAGCAATATCCCGCGTTCATTCGGCTCTTCTGTTCGTCGGTTGCCTTTTCGAACTTGACAAAATAGTCCTGATGATATTCTTCAGCCCGAATATAATTCTTGAGCGGTTCGAGCGTGGTTACGATCTTGTCTGAGTAAAGCTTTTCCGCTGTAATCTCACCAATGATTTTCTCGGCAAGAGTCTTCTCTTCAGCATTTGCATAAAAGATTGCTGAACGATATTGCGTTCCAGAGTCCCCACCTTGTCGGTTGAGTTGAGTGGGATCATGGGCAACAAAGAAAATCCTGAGCAAATCTGCTTCGCTTACAATTTTCGGGTCGAACGTGATCTTGATTGCTTCAGCGTGTCCGGTTGTTCCAGAACAAACTTCCTCATAGGTAGTTTTAGTCGAGGCACCACCAACGTATGCACTTTCAACATCGAGGACACCCTTTAACTCTTCAAATTGGGCTTCTACGCACCAGAAGCAACCGCCAGCGACGACTAATGATTTTCCTTCCATCTTTTTCTTGTTTTGTGGGGTCATAGGCTCCGTGTCAGACGCCGAAGGCACCGAACTCATTGCGCACGAAGCGAATATGGCGAGACTTCCGAGTAGACCCGCGATTCCCATTTGTTTGAACATCCTTAAATTCATACGAATAGAATGCACTTAGAGTGCTAATAGTTTCCACGAAATAATTTCCGTGACAAACTAGAGAACAGAAATGAGTGCAGAAGTTAAGCCTATCGTGTCGATTGAAGTCTTCGAGCAGTTGGATATTCGCATTGGACGGATCCTAGAGATTTCCAGAGTTGCAGATGCACCAAAGCCTTCCTACGTGGTCAAAGCTGACTTCGGGAAGTACGGAATTCGAACCAGCGTTGGACGATTTACGAGCCATTCAGAGGAGCACCTAATTGGGAAGATGATCTTCGGAGTCTTAAACTTTGAGCCGCGCGAAATAGGTGGAATATGGTCTGAGTTCTTAACTCTTGGAGTGCAAATTCCGAAAATGGACAGTGGGGAAGCTACGCTGATCACACCATTGAATCCGGACGTTAAGGTTGGTAGTAAGCTCTTTTGATTCGGAGAGAACCAAATAGATTCAATCTCTGATAATATGTTTGGAATTCAATGATGAATAGATTTCTTTGCCTAGTCCTGTTGTCAATTCCAATTATCGCAGTGGCCGATGACAAGCCGGGACATTCCTCTCACGGGTCTGCGTTTGACTCGGGAATGCGCACGAAGCCTTGGCTTATTCCAGGGGTGGGTGATTCACCCTTTCCAATTACGTCCAAGAATAAGGAAGTTCAGCAATGGTTCAACCAAGGTAATGCCTTGCTTCATTCGTTTTGGTGGGAAGAAGCGGAACGTTCATTTCGATGGTGCCTCAAGCTTGATCCAGATTGCGCAATGGCTTATTGGGGCTTAGCGCATTGCGGTTTTACTTGGTTCACGATGGACTCTCCATCGTTTAAAGATAAGGAATTTGATCGTTACAAGACATTTTTTCGCGAAGCTGTCAAGCGAAGCGGAAAAGTATCGGCGCATGAACAAATGTACATTGCGGCTTTGCAGGCATCGGTCGCTAAGGGCGGAGCAACCACGATGACGGCAAAAATGAAGGAGATTGCCAAGAAATACCCCGAAGACAACGAAGCAAAAGCCCTGCAGGCTCTGTACGGCATCGGAAAAACTCCAAAAGACGAAAACGAGAAGTTAATTCAGGAAGTCTTAGCAAAGAATCCGATGCATCCAGGTGCTTTGCATGCAAGCATTCACAACTGGGATGACGGTGAGTCACTGAAAGCGATCAAGGCTTGTGAACTGTACGGAAAAGCGGCACCAGGCATTGGACATGCTTTGCACATGCCGGGACACATTTACAGCAAGATTGGAATGTGGAACGAGGCGGCAATATCGATGGACTCAGCAACTCGTACTGAATTGAAGTACATGAACGATCGGCTTGCTTTGCCATTTGAGACCTGGAACTATCCCCACAATCGCAATTATCTATGCTACATCCAAGAACAACTTGGAATGGCAAATGCTTCTGAGAAAGGTGCCCGGGATATGATGGCTGCACCGCGAGATCCAGAACTGAACAGCCTGGAAACATTTGGGAGGATCGTGATGGAAGGCATATTTGCACTAGTTCGAAATTCGATCAAATTTGAGCAGTGGGACCAGATTCTTGCTCCGAACTATGTTCAGTGGGATCCAAAGAATGAGTTCATGGTTGGAATAAGAGCATTTGCCGAGACATTAGCTTTGACTGGCAAAGGAAAGTTGGCAGAGGCTCGAGTCCGGCTCAAGACTTTTAAGGAACTGGACGCAAAAGCAGCGGCTAAGGACCCAACTGCAATACCAGGTGAGCAAAGTATCGAAGTTGAGGTAGCCGAAGGGTTTCTATTACTCGCAGAAGGAAACTCTGAACAAGCTCAGAGACTGTTTATTCGAGCTCAAGTCCAAGAGGAAGCCAACCGAAAGGGGGGAAGATATTCGAACGATCCTCCTTCTCAAGCTTGGCCGGTAGCCAGGATCTTAGGTGATCATTATCGAGCAAAAGGATTTAATACTGCGGCTATTGGTCACTACGAACGAGCCTTGAAGAATGAACCGAACGATGGGTTTTCGCTTTCGGGACTTGCTCAGGCTTATTACGTAAATGGAGATCAGGAGAAAGCTACCTATTATGCTGGCCGTTTGATGTACGTTTGGGCAAACGCAGACCCAGGCTTGCGCTGGATGGAGGAGGTTCGGAAGTTGGGACTAAATGCCAAGCCAATAGCAGAGACTCCGGCGGTAGAACAGAAGTACAATCCTGCTAGTTTGGAATCGTTTGGGCCAGGAAATTGGGTGCCATTTACTGCACCTAAGCTTAACGTTCTGAACATCAATGGCAAGGCGGTTCGACTCGAGGACTATCGTGGCAAGAATGTTCTTTTAGTGTTCTTCCTTGGCGAGGCCTGCGTGCATTGCGTCGGACAATTGAATTCTATCAACAACAAGATGAAGGAATTTGAGGATCAAAATACAGTTATTCTTGGAGTGTGTAGTGCATCGCCAAAGTCTCTCAAAGAGTCAGTGAAGTTGAATCCGGTCAAGATCAAGTTCCTTAGTGATACGAACCACGAAAATGCTCGACGGTTTTCATCGTATGACGACTTTGAGCAGATGGAACTTCATTCAACGATCTTGATTGATAAGCAAGGGAAAGTGCGATGGAAGCGGACGGGTGGCGATCCATTTATGAAGATTGACTTCTTGCTGAAAGAACTGAAGAGGATCAATCAAGGATTATAAATCTGCAAAGCTTTTTGGTTTGGAATGAATAATAAGCCTGAATTTGCTTAAAATAGACCTATGAGAAATACCAGTCGGTTGGTTAGGACTGTTCCACTCATAGGTCTTTTTAGTGCTCTCCTAGCCTGTGGCGGTCTGGGCGAGCCCGGAACTGCTTTCGCCGTAGTGCCCACAACTGCAACTGCGGTTACGGGCGGAACGGTGAAAATTTCCATCATTGTCGCAAATGCGGATGTGAATTCATACCATTATTCAGTCGCCGGCGGTAACTCAAATGGAATCGTTTCTCCGGTATTCAACGATCCTGCCAGGGCGATTTACACGGCTCCGAACTCACCAGGAACTTACACCGTCAATGCAAGCTTCGTCCAATTTGGTGGGCATTCCGAATCAGGAACAGTAACTATCACGGTTCTGCCTCCTCCGTAGCAGGAATCCTGGTACAACTAGAGTCCGTGCAACCGTTTGCCTCTACCATTGAAGCCGCTTGGGAAGACCGAGCGAATATTAATTTCGGAAACTACCCCGACGATCTTCGCCTTGCAATTGAAGTCGCCATTGATGGTCTCGATAGTGGTGAACTTCGGGTCTGCGAAAAGATCGACGGTCAATGGATAACCAACCAATGGCTGAAGAAAGCAATTCTTCTTTTCTTTAAGGTCACTGGTAGCGACACGTCGGAAGCGGGTTGCATGAGATTTTTTGACAAGGTTCCGCTTAAATTTGAAAACCATAAGTACAGCCATTTTGAGGCTGGTGGATACCGAGTCGTACCGCCTGCTACAGTACGCCGAGGAGCTTTCTTAGGTTCAAACGTAGTCGTGATGCCAAGTTTTGTCAACATCGGTGCTTATGTCGGAGAAGGAACAATGGTTGATACGTGGGTGACGGTTGGCTCTTGCGCACAAATCGGTAAAAATGTTCACCTTAGCGGTGGAGTTGGTATAGGCGGGGTTTTAGAACCACTTCAAGCAAATCCGGTTGTCATCGAAGACAACTGCTTTATTGGCGCCCGGTCCGAAATCGTTGAAGGGGTTATCGTCGAAGAGAATTCAGTCATTTCAATGGGTGTCTTCATCAGCCAAAGTACTAAGATTTACGACCGAGAGACTGGCGAAATCACTTACGGTCGCGTACCAGTGGGATCAGTAGTTGTCCCCGGCAACTTACCAAGTAAGGATGGTTCCCATAGCCTGTACTGTGCGGTTATCGTGAAGAAGGTCGATGCTCAAACTCGGGCAAAGACATCACTTAATGAACTTCTGAGAGACTAATGTCAAGGGTCGTCAATCTTGCCTGCGAACTGATCCAGCGACCATCGGTCACGCCAATTGACGCCGGAATCCTGGCGTACTTGGCGGAGATGTTTACGTCGTATGGATTTGCGATCGAGTATCTCAACTTTGGCCCAGTTAGGAATCTATGGGTGACCCACGGTTCGGGGGCTCCGCTCGTAGCGTTTGACGGACATTGCGATGTCGTTCCCGCAGGACCGCTTGAAGCATGGAATTCTGACCCATTCGAGCCTACGATCAAGGAAGGCAGGATATACGGGCGAGGCTCTGCAGATATGAAAGGTCCCCTAGCCGCACTCTGTATTGCGCTCATCGAGTTCATTGAATCTAATCCTGAACATAAGGGCACCATTGGACTCATGGTTACCAGCGACGAGGAGGGCAATGCAATTGATGGGACACGTCGTGCCCTTGAAACGTTGGTTGATCGAGGAGTAAAGATTGACTATGCCCTTGTCGGAGAGTCAACGAGTGAAGTCGCATTTGGCGACATGATTAAGGTTGGGCGGCGTGGCTCAATCAGTGCAAAAATGACGGTTATTGGTAAGCAAGGACATGTTGCCTATCCGCATCTGGCGGACAATCCAGTTCATCGCCTTGCTCCATTCTTAACTGAGTTACTTGCAATTCGATGGGATGGAGGCAACAGCAATTTCCCTCCAACAACATTACAAGTATCGAATATCCAAGCGGGAACTGGAGCTACCAATGTCATTCCTGGGAGCCTCACTTTGGATTTCAATCTAAGGTTCAACACCGAGTTAACGTCTGAGTTCATCCAAACAAGGATCACAAAAATGGCAGAGGCGTACAAACTGAACTGTGAGTTTGTCTGGAATGCATCCGCCCAGCCTTTCGTCACCCGAGATCGAACGTTGATTAGTGCAGTTTCTCAAGCAATTGCTAAGGAGACCAATACTCGACCATTGGAGGGCACCGGTGGCGGAACTTCCGACGCTCGATTCTTCGCTGCTCATCAATTTCCAGTAGTTGAATTTGGACCATTAAACACGACGATTCATGCTGCCAATGAATGTGTTGGCATCGATGAACTCGAAAAATGCGTTCGGATTTATCGCACCATCTTAGAAAAGCTAACTGTGTAGAACAATTTGGTTCAAACTCCGTTATTCGCTTGTATGAGTTGGAAGGGAAGAGGAGTAGTTCTGAGCATTGTTGCTTTCACTTCTTCAATGAGTTTTGGGACGATGATCCTATCGGCAATGGCAAGACCGCAAGTCGGCTTGGTTGCTCAATGCAACATTGCCGTTTGGGACCCTGAGACAAAAGTCGAGCATCTGATCCAGTCGTCGGCGTTCATGTCGCGAGCCAAGCGGTTTGAGTTTCTAGTTCCAACCCCGACGCTACCAAGAGTTCGAGAAGTTGGGGATGCCCCAATTAACCTTGTGACTGGGTTGATTACTCCGCCTCGTATAGTACCGATTGCAAAGCCAGATCCGGAAGATGAATTGGATCCGAACTTTGGCGTGCTTATCCGCCCTAAAGTCGAGGTCAAACAAGTGACAATCGTCGGCAATCTAATGGCAACGACTATTCGAGCAAGCGATATCTTGGCCTTAACCGATTGGATGTCGAAAAATGGATATAAAGCCAGCCAATCTCAAAATGAATGGCTCGAAAGATATGTTCAAAAGCGATGGTTTATTACTGCATTTCAAGTCAATTCCGAAAGCGAAGCGATCAAAACCAGTTCAGTAAGACTTTCCTTCAGAACCGAAGCACCATACGTCCCTTACACTAGTCCGAAGAACAACTGGGTTCAGGGAATCAAGCAAAAAGTTTTCCTTGTAACGCCGAAAGCAATGCAAGGAACCACCACTGGTAAATCACTTTGGAGCGGAAAGCTGACCGGCCATAAATTCTTGTCCAGGGATTCAACCATCAACTTTGCGAAAAGCCTTGGTTTGACGAACAAAGATATTCCATCCCAATCATGGGTCAATCGCTATATTGACGAGAGTGCGGCTGATTCGATCGCCGATGATCTCTATTTCTTCCCGATACCGAAGGGAATCAAAAAGCACTAGAATTTCGTCCCTACCCGTATGAAACGGACAGGCGCGGTTTTAGTATTTGGCGTCGCATACGCTTTTGCTTCGGCCTGTTGTCCTGTGTCACCGAGCGGTCAGCTTGTCAGATTTGGGGATCAGAGCAACATCATTATTTGGAATCCCGAGACGAAAACTGAGCACTTCATTCGCAACGCCTTCTTTGACACTAAAGCCAAAGACTTTGGGTTTATTGCCGCAACTCCAGCTGTGCCCGAACTGAAGGAGGCCGATGCAAGATCGTTTGACTACCTTGAGGCATTCAAACCCAAAAAGGTCCTGCAGGGATGCGGCGCCCCACCTGCAGATGCTGCGGCTGGCAATGCACCAGCTTCAGCCGTTGATGTAATCCAGCAAGTTGATGTTGGAAAGTATCAGGCGACTACCGTTCGTTCGGATGACTCTAGCGCTATGGCTGCCTACCTTAAGACGAATGGGTATGCCATCACGGACGATTCGAAGGAATGGATTGGCTTTTACACCACGAAAAAATGGGTGTTCACCGCTTTCAAGGTTCGACAAGGAACCGAAGGAGTGTCCAAAACTGGGGTGATCAGAATGAGTTTCAAGACCGATGAACCAATTAATCCCTACTATGTTCCGGTGGAAAACTCGAATGATAGCGGAACCCTAAGACTTTACTTCGTATCCGATGGAACCTATAGTGCAACGGTTGGACACGGGGCAAATTGGATTCCGGCTGCTTGGAACAACCAAATTGGTAAAGGTTCTCTAAACGGGCTCGCAAGTGACCTGGGAATACAAGATTCGGACTTCCCTAAGAACTTGACGGTGACTTATTTCGAAAAGAAGGGTTGGCTCGACGGCTCAAAGGACGATCTTTACTTCAAGAAAGACTCTCCGCTGTCTTCCACTATCATGGTTTTGCTCGTGGCCTTTGGCGGTGGACTTTGGTGGTTCACGAAGTCCCGGCGGGCTAAGGTATTTTCCGCATAACTGTGATTCAAACAAGAAATCTCACTTTGCCGATGGTTATTGCCCTCTCGTTCCGAGACGTTTGAACCGACTTCTCGGTAGAATAGTTTAGAGCGATAACATGCCAAAAAGAGTCGAAACCGTAGTCCTGCACGACAGCAGCATGCCAGCAATTCCTGGTGCTGAGAAAGGTGGCAATTTTATTGTCACTTCATTGGAAACACTGGTTGGACAAGCGAGAGCCAATTCACTCTGGCCGGTCACCTTTGGACTTGCTTGCTGCGCGATTGAAATGATGAGCGCGGCAGATCCGCGATTTGACATTGCTCGCTTCGGATCTGAAGCCTTCCGTGCAACTCCGCGCCAAGCCGACGTGATGATCATTGCTGGTCGACTCAGCAAGAAAATGGCTCCTGTGCTTCGACAAATTTACGATCAAATGCCAGAACCCAAGTGGGTGATCTCAATGGGTGCTTGCGCTTCTTCGGGTGGCGTTTATAACAACTACGCAATCGTTCAGGGTGCCGATCAGGTGGTTCCAGTTGACGTTTATGTTCCCGGTTGTCCTCCATCGCCAGATGCACTCATTTACGGCATCATGAAGCTTCAAGAGAAGATCAAACGCGGTCGAGCAAAGACGATGAGTGAGCTCAGATTGATCGAATTGAACCCAACACCTCAAGAGGTAATGTCAGTCTAATGTCACTCCTTGATAAAGTCATCAAGCCACTTGCCGATGGCATGGGAATTACCGGAAAGCGACTTGGACACGTCAAAGAGACGATCATGTATCCCGAAGAAAAGCGGGAGCAGTTTGAAAGAACAAGATGGCGCCACGTTTTAACCCGATATGATAGCGGTCTCGAAAAGTGTATCGGATGCTCCTTGTGTGCAGGCGCATGCCCCGCAAAGTGCATTAACGTTGTAGCTGCCGAGAACACCGACGAAGAGCGGTATAGCCCGGGCGAACGATATGCCGTCCGTTACGAGATCAACATGATCCGTTGTATCTTTTGTGGGTATTGCCAAGATGCATGCCCTACTGGAGCGATTGTGCTTCGAAAGGACTTTGAATTGGCAAATTACGACCGAGATGATTTCGTATTCACCAAGGAAATGTTGCTTGAACCAATTAAAGAGCAATAACACCTAGAGTTAAGGCTAACGATCTTCCGAGAATTTATCTTGGAGGAAAGTATGTACGAAGAAGTAAAAGATGATGCCCCAAAGAAAAAAGGTGGCAAACTACCGATCATTCTTGCATTAGTAGTTCTGGTTGGTGGAGGCGGGTTCTTCATGATGAAGAAAGGTAAGAAGCCCGAGAAGACCGAAGTTAAGCTTGCCAAAGAAGAAATATTGCTCCCAGATGAGTTCATCGTCAATATGCTTGATGGTCGAACCTATGTTCGGGCAAAAATCGCTCTCAAGGGCGGAGAAAAGTTCAAGGCAGAGGAAGTCGAGCGTCACAACGCAGAAGTGTGCGATGCGATCAATTCAATCCTTAAGAACACCAAACCTGAAGATGTTGTAACCGAGTCACAAGTCAAGAAGCTGAAGATTCGTGTTGCTGCAGCCCTCAATAAGATTTTCAAAGAAAGCGAAGAGCACAAAAAGGAAGAAGGAAAGGATGGAGAGAAGAAGAAGGACGAAAAGTCCGATTCTTCCGAGAAGTCCGACCATGAAAGTTCTTCTGACGAAAGTGAGAAAGATTCAGAAAAAGGCAAGTCAAAGAAGCCTGAAAAGATTCCCAACGATTGGGATTCTGCTGAAGGACCGATCTATAAGGTCTTTTTCAAAGCCCTTGCTACTCAATAGCATCAAAAAACCTGGAGAAATACTTCAGGTTTTTTACTTTCCCCCCTTAAGAACTTGGCAAATAAGCCGATTTGATTTCTTGGAAGAACCAAAAGGAAATCGAATTTGTCAGACATTCTCTCACAATCAGAAATAGAACAGCTGCTTAGTTCACTCAGCAACGAGGTTGGCGCACCGGCGTCGCCAGCTGGTTCTGGTGGCGGTCCCACTCCCAAAAAGGCCGAGCCAATTGGTGGTCATCGAATGAGCCATTCAACATCAATTTCTTACGAACTGTACGACTTTCGTAGACCAGATAAGCTTAGTAAAGACCAACTAAGAACTCTTGGAATGCTCCACGATACGTTCGCTCGTGCAACCGGTTCTTCAATTTCAGCTTTAACTCGTTCTGCAATCAGCGTCGAAATGATCTCGATGGAACAGATTCCGTACGATGAGTACCTTCGTTCGATCAGCGCCTCCGTTTTTGGAATCGTTTCCCTCCCACCTCTCTCGGGACAAGTCGTTATTGAGATGGAAACAAGTCTTGTCTTCGCACTTGTCGACAAAATGCTTGGCGGTCCAGGGCGACCAATTGAAAGAAACCAGCTTACGGAAATCGAGAAGCCACTGGTCAAATCAATTCTCGATCGAATTCTTGGTGCCTTGAAGCAGGCCTGGGAAGCGGTCGTTGTAGTAACTCCTACTGTTGATGGAATTGAAACTAGTAGTCAATTTGTGAGCGTTGCTCCACCAAACGATATAGTCCTTGTCATTCTCTTTGAGGTCAAAATCGGCGAAGTGAGAACTGCTATGAGTCTTTGTATTCCTTACTTGGTACTCAAACCAATTACCGTTAAGCTCAGTGCCCAAAAATGGTTTGCCAGTTCAAGCCGTCGACATAATCCCCAAACCAGACGATTGATGACGAGCCAAGTAACGAGCTCAACTTTGGATCTATCCGTTCTGCTCGGCAAGTCAACCATGGCTTTCGAAGATTTTTACCAAATTAAGGTCGGGGATGTTATAAAACTCGATCAAGACACACAAAAAGATTTGACGCTGCTCATCGGCAACGTTCCCAAGTACAAAGGGCGACCAATGATGAACGGCAGAAAATACGTTTTCTCAATTACGGATCCTATCCAGCTCTAAGGCCAATCAATGA
This sequence comes from Armatimonadota bacterium, assembly GCA_037141835.1. Lineage (GTDB taxonomy): Bacteria > Armatimonadota > Fimbriimonadia > Fimbriimonadales > Fimbriimonadaceae > Fimbriimonas. The sequence continues at coordinate 60,878 of JBAXBU010000009.1, forward strand.
ACCAAATGCAACTTCTCCAACAGATCGGTGACGTCCTTCCGGGCGTATGGTCTACTGTCAGCGATATGGTGTCGAATTCGTCGCCAGCACCGGCAAAATTCGAATCATCCATTGCGATGAGCGCTACGCCCCAAGATCTCACCGCAGAGCTAGGTGGCAATATGCTGATGATTCAGTTTGCGATGGTTGCTCACCCAGAAGCGACTCAAGCAATTATCATTCGGACAGAAACGGTCCTTGAAATTGCCAGGGTAGCCACTGGTGTCAATTGGGATGAAGTTGACGATAACGTACAAGCTGAGATTCGACCGTTTGCGGAAGCAATCATTCAAGGAATCTGTATGGGTGTTGGAAGTGCCCTACAAGAAACCGTTGTTGCAACGGGAATGAGCATCCGATATCAAGACTTCCAACTTCCCGACAACTTGGCTCACTCGCCTTCGCTAATCCGAACGCAAGTCGCCCTTACTATCCAAGAAGTTTCTGGTGTTGTTTTATGGTTGATGGACGAGCAATGCGCAATGTTTATCATTGGAAAGGATGACGAGGAGGAATTCTCGGCTCCGGTGATCCCAGCAATGACGGTTGCCGACGGAGCATTGGGTCACCACTCGGGTTCGCGAAATGAATTCGACTCAAGTATGGAAGTTCTTCTCGATGTCCCCCTTGAAATCTCAGTTGAACTCGGACGAATGAAGATGATGGTTAGGGAAGTCCTTGACCTCGGAACCGGATCAATTATCGAAGTGGACAAAGCGGCAGGCGAACCAGTTGACGTAATGGTCAACGGCCGACTCGTTGCAAAAGGCGAAGTCGTTGTTATTGAAGATAACTTTGGCGTTCGAATTACTGAAATCCTCAATCCTGCCGAACGGTTCCGTTTGGATTCAGCAGCTTAACATGAATCGACTAATCGCTCCGATAGTTTTGGCTCTTTGTGCCACCTCTGCGTATGCTGCAGACGGAATTCTTGGCACAAAAAGCGATGCGGTTTCACCTCTCCAAGGACCGGCATCGTCTGGTGGCAGTTTGCTCCAGATGATCATTGCCGTATTAGTAGTTTTTGGATTGATGAAATACTTCATGCCCAAG
>JBAXBU010000010.1:0-56122 GCA_037141835.1 Armatimonadota bacterium
GCGTTGCTATTTGCCGAGATCTGCCACCAAGTTGGCATCCCGAAAGGAGTAGTCAACATCGTCACTGGTGATGGCGAAACTGGTAAAGCCATAGTTGAACATTCGGGAATTCAGAAAATCGCTTTTACCGGTTCAACTGAAGTCGGCAAGGTCATTCGCCAGGCTACCGCCGGTACCGACAAGAAGCTATCTCTCGAACTTGGAGGAAAGTCTCCTTTTGTTGTTTTTGAAGATGCTGACCTGGATTCAGTGGTCGAAGGAATTGTCGATGCGATCTGGTTCAATCAGGGACAAGTCTGTTGCGCTGGTTCTCGTCTCCTCGTTCAAGAAGGGGTAGCTGAGAAGTTGTTTGCCAAGATTCGGCACCGCATGGACTCATTAAGGGTCGGCGATCCCCTGGACAAGGCAGTCGATATTGGGGCTATTATAGACAAGGTTCAACTTGATCGGATCACTGAACTTGTCCAACAGGGTGTATCTGAAGGGGCTTTCCTGCACCAACCAAAATGTACATTCCCTTCTGGAGGGTGGTTCTATCCTCCTACCCTTTTAACCAATGTAGAACCCGCAAGTACAGTCGCCCAAGTCGAAATATTTGGTCCCGTTTTGGTCGCAATGACTTTTCGAACTCCAGCTGAAGCGGTGGCGCTTGCAAACAACACCGTCTACGGACTTGCGAGTTCAGTTTGGACGCAAAACCTCGATGTCGCCCACGACATCGCTGCAAAGATTAAAGCCGGAACGGTTTGGATTAATTGTACAAACCAATTCGACGCAAGTGCAGGCTTTGGCGGATATCGAGAAAGCGGATTTGGTCGCGAAGGAGGTCGAGAAGGTCTTTTTGAGTATCTCAAGCCTAAGTTGACTACGGTTAAACCTCAAGAACGCCCCACCGTACGACCCTCAGAAAAGAGTGGCAGTCTTGACAAGACTCACAAGCTCTATATCGGCGGTAAGCAGGTTCGCCCAGATTCAGGCTATTCCCTCGCCCTCGAAACTTCAAACGGTCTCGTTGAAGTTGGTCGAGGCAACCGAAAAGACATTCGGAATGCCGTCGAAGCCGCCGATGCTGCCTGCACCGCTTGGTCAGGCGCGACAGCCTTTAATCGGTCGCAGGTGCTGTATTACTTTGCCGAAAACTTTGAGGGTGCAAAGAGCCAAGTCATTGAATCAATGACCACAATGGGAGTGTCCACTCCCGATGCAAACCAAGAGTTTGAACTCAGTCTAGATCGAATTCTTCACTATGCCGCTATGGCAGACAAGAACGAATCTGAGACTCACCAAGCACCTCAACGGTCTCTTATTTACACAAGAAAGGAAGCCATTGGGCCAGTGGCCGTCATTGCCCCGGAAGAATCTCCGCTCCTGGGTTGGATTTCAACTTGTCTTCCGCTCATTGCCATGGGCAATTCTGTGATCGGAGTTCCGAGCTATGCAAACCCATTGCCCGCACTTGAGCTCTATCGGGTAATCGAAGCCAGCGACTTTCCTTCGGGAGTCTGGAACGTGATTACGGGAACACCCGAAGAACTAGAGAAGACCCTGGCTGACCATGATGGTGTCATGGCGATTTGGCACTTTGGAAATAAGGAGAATGGCGAGGCTGCCCAACGTGCGTCGGCGGGGAACCTCAAGCAAACATGGTGCTTACTTGGCAAGCATTTAGATTGGTCTGAAACACCTTCAAGAGAATTTCTACGACGAGCTACCCAAATCAAAAATGTCTGGGTTCCTTACGGTGCATAACTAATGTTTAGCTATTGGGGCTATTCGACTTGACTGGATTGCCATTCTTAACATATTCTTAACGTTCTCTTCATAAAATGAAGTTGAAGAAATACGAACATGCGTATTACAACATTAGGAAAAATTGCCATCCTCCTCGTCCTTGTGGGTTGTTTTGTAGGAGTCTATAGATTCCTAGTACCATCCTCAAACACGGCATCCAATCAAAACCAAACTGGAACCACTACTCAAAGTGGTGTTCCAACTAACCCAAGTAATGGTCAACCAAGTGGTATCCAGGTTTCCATTCAAACGAGTGGAACCTACCAAAGCTATGTCGAAAAGTTAGCCCAACAATTAGCAAAAGAAAGTACTTCAGTCAGCATTAAGCCCCTGCCTCCCAAAGAATCACGGGATGCCCTTCACTCAATCCTTGAGCAAACCAAAGGGAGTCAAAGCGACATCCCGGACGTTTGGCTCGCAAGCAGTGATGCCCTAGTCCAAAACTTAAGATCCGCAACAAAAAGTGGAATGCCTTCATTGGCAAACGTAAATGACACCAGAACTTATGCGATTTGGCCACCGCAGCCGATGGTACTGCTGTGCAAAACTTCAGCCAAGGATCGGTTAGCGACCATCTTTAGCGGTCCAAATCCCTTAGGGAACCTAAATGGTGCGTTTAAGTTTTCGTTCCCTGACCCAATTACTTCGGGAGGCGGGCACACGGCACTTGGCTACTGTGCATGGGCATTCAAGCAACAATCACGGTTCAAAGACTTTGGGTCATATCTCGGCAACTTGAAAACCAACGGCTATCAACCGCTTGCAGCCCCATCAGGTGGCTTGGCTTCAGAATTTGGGTCTAGCCAACTCGATTTCATCTTCGTTCACAACGCTTTGGCTGATCGTGAAGTAGACAAAAGTGGTGGAAGCTTGAGCAAGGTTGTTCCGGCAGTAACCGTGTGGGAGCGCCCATCATCAATCGCCTTAAGACCTTCTAGTGGCTGGACTGCAGAAAAAGAGAAGGCACTCCAAGATGTCATCGAATTCCTTCGAAGGAATCCACCCTACAATGGCTCTGGAGCAAACGATGAAGCTCAAATTCCTGAGCAAATGGATATCCAAAAGCAAACCTGGGAGAGAGTATTTGATGGCGGCGCAAGAGCAAAGAACATCAACCAGCCAGCTAATTTGCCGATGCATCCACGCTAAGTTGCTTGTTGCTATGCAAAAAGAATATTAGTGCACAACTACTTATCAGGGCCAAGGAGCCACCGAAATAAAGCATAGCTTCCGGTGAAACTTTGGCCCAAAGTGCCCCCGCGATCAGATTACCAACGAGAGTTGTTAATCCAATAATAAAGTACTGAGCCCCAATAAGCGTCCCCTTAGGAATTTTTGAACCAGACTTAACCAGAAATGCCTTCGAGATTCCGTCCGTTGCCGCCACCGAGAGTCCATAAAGGGCAAACAATGGAATCAGGCTAAGACCGAAACTACGAGCGAACAGTAAATAGCTCAGACCAAACAAAGCCCATCCCCCGACCAAGACTTTTCCTGAACCGATACGGTCTGAAAGGACTCCCAATGGAGAGGAAGCCAGTGCATAAACAAGGTTAAAGAGGGCATAAAGCAAGATCACTTGAAAAGGTGCCACACCGTGAAGTCCGGCGTACAGCAGGAGATAGGTATCGCTACTGTTAGCAATTCCAAATAAACCCAAAACACCAAGTACAGGCCAAATCTCTCGAGGCAGCTTTAATGTGAGATTGAGGGCTGATTTGGTCGTACTGGGACTAGTTTGAGGCTCCTTCACCAAAAAAGTGATTCCTAGGGCAACAAATCCTGGGATTGCAGTTAGAAGCAGGATGTTCCGTAACTCTGACGGATATTTCCATACCAAACCAGCGCCGATACAAACTCCAACAAAGGCCCCGGCAGTATCCATCATTCGGTGGTAGCCAAATGCCCTGCCCGAAAGTGAAGTGTCAACCGATTCAGCGATCATTGCGTCTCTCGATGATGTCCTGATCCCCTTGCCGACACGGTCCGCCAAGCGACAAACGACAACCATCGGCCAACTAACCGCCAAACCAACCAGCGGTTTGGCCAAAATGCTTATTGCGTATCCCCAGCGGATGTACGGAACCCGTTTTCCGGCTTTATCGCTATGGATGCCCGACCACAGTCGAAGAATTGCGATAACAAGCCCAGAAAGCCCTTCCATGAGGCCTAAACTCCACGTTGGGGCGCTAAGGGTGCCCACGATGAACAACGGCAGGATCGGGTATGCAAGCTCAGAAGCGACATCTGCCCAAAAGCTAATCCAACCTAAAGTCTTGACGGGGGTTGGTAGGGCAACTTTAGGCATGGGTTCCAGTCTATCTAAGTCAAAGAAATCGTGAATAATAAATGTAGATGTACGTTCCCAACTATGTGCCCGAGCCCGAGCAAATTCCGGGAAGCGTTACAAAGATCGCTTATGCCGATCGTCTCCAATTTATTCGGCACGTGCTCTATCGATTCCTTGGATCTATAGGATGCATTGTTGGATTTGGTCTCCTTGTTCCGAAAGTTTTCGTCCCAAAGCCGTGGCCTGTCACCGTCGGACTTTTTATCATCCTCATTTTGATTAGCGGTATCCGGACATTATTGAGGGGAACGGATCTTGAGCCAAAATTGACCAGCTTCACCTTGCCGATCGTCATTGTTGCTTTTGCCTTCGCCACAAGATCATGGACTTCAAACTGGTTTCCCGCCTGGTCAATATTGGCGGGTATTTCCTGCTTTGGAATATATTCACTGGTTTGTGGAAGAGACTTTAGTTTTGTGGGCGGATTCACCTTATCGCTCATTGTTTCCAGCGTCCTCATCGCATTTGTCATGGTCAAAGAAGGCATGCAGAGCCAAGAAAGCGCCCAAGCCCTGCTGTGGAACACAGGTGGTCTTTTCTATCTCGTCTACGATTTGGCTGCCATGTTATCACGAAGAAAATCAAGTGAATGTTGGGCGGCGGTCGTTGACCTGTACCGTGATGCATTTAACTTCATGGGCTATTTCCCAAGGGTTCTTATTCACTGGAATCGCCATAGAATTCTCAATGATTTGTCAATTGACAACCCATTCAGAAACTAATTGAGATACCAGAATTGTGTTTGAACAGCATCAAAATGAAACGAAATGACGTCGAATCCGTCATACTTACCGTTATCGGACGCGGCACATGAACGCACTTACTTTACTATCTGCATTTTTGACATTACACAGCGCAGGGGCTCAAAAGAACCTCAGCATGGACGTATATCGGGTTACCGGTGGCAACAAAGTTCTGCTCAAGAACGGCGATGCCCTTACCGGGGATGTACAATTTCGAGCCAATATTCAAACTGACCATCCAATTCAGGCAGTCGAGTTCTATGTTGGAGATGACCTTCGTGAAAGCGATGGAAGTACCCCCTATGAGTTTAAACTCGATACCCTCGCAGAAGAAGATGGCAACATCAAACTTAGATTTAAGGGATTCACCAGCGAAGGGCAAAACGTCGAAAAAGCCTTTACCCTGAGTATCGACAACGGTGTCAGCAAAGGCGCCGATTTCCACGTCGAGAAAGGCAATGCCTTTATGACGGAAGGAAAGTACGACGATGCGATTACCGAAGGCAGAATTGCTCAAAAGGCTGACAAAGCTTCCCTTGGCGCAAGAATCTTGCTTGCACGAGCTAATTTTGGCAAAGGCATCTACGACAAGGCACAGAAATTTGCCGAAGACGCGCTTGAAATTGACAAGACGAATAGACCGGCAAAGGAAGTCATTATTTCACTGAAAGTGCAACAAGCCTTTAATTCGGTTTCTCGGACTTCCGAAGACCGAAAAGAAGTAATCGATTCGATCAAAAAAGGCCTTGCCGAAGCGATCAAGTATCGAGTAGCCCTTCTCAATGAAGATGTCGAAAGACTTTCAGCTAATAAGATGTCATTGGAGTATTTAGATGCGGCCATTCGTGCAAGACGATATTCACTTGTTTCCGATTCCTTGGCTATGGAATTGAAATCAAACTTTAAGAATAACGAACTCAACAATCGTTTGGCCTACGCCTACTTGATGACAAATCAAGTATCCAAAGCCGATGACATTTTGAAGAATGTTAAGAAATTTGGTGAGATTGATGGCTATGGATTTGCTCTCAACGCGCTTGTTGCTACCGAAAAAGGAAGCGACTCAACCGCAGACGACATGATCAAAGAGGCACTCCTCAATTCCCCAGATAGCCTCGGACTAAAAACCGCTCAAGCATACATTGCCTTAAAGCGAAACAGCCCGCGATCACTTGCCGATGCGTCAAGCTCGCTGTTGAAAGAAAATGAAACGCGATCAGAAACTTTCTACTTTGCAGCCGCTCTAAGCAACAGACTCAAGCGAATCGAACTCGGACGAAAGTATTTCGAGCGAGCATTGAAGGCCGACGCATCCGATCATGATATGTACATTGAGCAAGGAAATGAAGCAATTTCCTTGGCCTTGATGACTGGTGTGACCGCAAGAGACAAGGATTTCCAATTGGATTACGCAAGAGCAATGTTCGACTTGGCGCTCATGTGCCGAGACAATAGCGCTCAAGCTCTTTCCGGAATTTCGATTGCTTCCATGTTCAAAAAAGATTCGAAGGAAGCCATTAACTATGCTGAAGCCGCGACTAAGGCAAGTCCTGGATACGCTGCCGCATGGTACACATACGCAGCAGCGCTGAGCTATAAGCAATTGGATGCTCGAGCCGCTTTGGCTAAAGCCCAACAGCTCGACGAAAGAAACCTCAAAGGCAGATCCATGCCGAACGCTGATCTCGTGTTTAGCTACTACAATACGACTGGTCGAACTCCAGTTATTTCAGCTCCTTCCCGAGGTTGATCAAAGATAACAGGTCAAGGTTAAAGCCTTGACCTGGGTATCATTCTAGTTCTGTCGGGGCGTAGCGCAGTTGGTAGCGCGTTTGCATGGGGTGCAAGAGGTCGCACGTTCGAATCGTGTCGCTCCGACCAATTTTCTCCCCAAAAGTCATGAAGGTCGTTTTCGATGTCGGAAAAGTTCTCGCCCATGCTCACATGCAATGGAAAGATGCTTTAGCAGCAAGCAAACTTGCACACCGCGAATCCGGGTTGCTTCAGAAATATCTCTACGACTTGCCCGAATATTTGCCATATGAAGGTGGCCAAATTTCGCAAGAAACATATCTCTCTGCCCTGGTCAAAGAATTCGGACTTAAAGACTTAAAAGAAGCCAAACACCTCCATGAAAGCATCATTGGCGACGAGTATCCGGGGGTTGCTGAGATCGTCCAAGAACTGAACCAAAAGGGGATATCAACGGCAACGCTGAGCAACAACAACCCTATTCACTGGGCTTGGTTTACCGAATCCGGAAACTATCCGGCTATCGAAGGAATTCAACATTTAGTTGCAAGCTTTCATTTGGGTCTGTTTAAACCCGATCCAGCAATCTTTCCCAAATTCTGTGACTTTCTAGGTTGGGACAAATCCGAATTGGTATTTCTTGACGATTCAGAAAAGAACATTATTGCTGCCAGGAACGCCGGCTGGGTTGCTCACATCATAACCGACGACGAGCCAAAGGCAACTCAGATAAGACGAATTCTCAATTTGAATTGAGGAGCAGGTCGCGGACCGCGCTGGCAATCTTTTCCGACGCTTTTCCATCGCCATACGGGCTCGATGCCCTTGCCATTGAATCGTAAAACGCAGGCTCGTTAAAGAGCTTCCTTCCAAACTCTAGTACCGCCGCAGGATCGGTGCCTATCAGCCGAGCACACCCTGCAGTAACACCTTCAGGTCGCTCAGTCGTCTCTCGCAGAACCAAGAGCGGCTTGCCAAAGCTTGGGGCCTCTTCCTGGACTCCGCCCGAGTCCGTGAGGATGAAAGTGGATCGCTCAATAAGCTTAACAAACTGCTCGTATTGCGGCGGCTCAATGAGATCAATTCTCGGATGATCACCCAAAAATTCATTCAGCACTTTCCGAACGTCCGGATTCTTGTGCATTGCAACCACTAAATGCGAGTCACCATGTTCATCGATCAGCTGGCGAGCGGCCTTTGCAACCCCCGCCATTGGCTCTCCCCAATTTTCTCGCCGGTGCATTGTCATAAGAATGAGTCGACCGTCAAAATCGGGATACCAAGTTTGAGGCACCAGTTTAGCCACCTGGAGGACAGCGTCAATTCCCGTATTCCCGGTCACAAAGACGTCGGCCTGATTAACTCCCTCATCGAACAAATTCTTTGCCGCCAATTTGGTCGGAGCGTAATGTTGCCGTGCGACCAACCGGGTAGCTTGTCGATTAAACTCTTCAGGAAAAGGATTGTGAATGTCGTGGGTTCGAAGTCCAGCTTCTACATGCCCAAATGAAATTTGTCGGTAAAAAGCGACCAAACTAGCTATGAAAGTCGTAGTGGTGTCTCCCTGAGCAATGACAAAGTCAGGTTTCGATTCCTCAAACGCCGAATCAAGTGCCAAGATCATTCGAGAAGACATTTCCGCCAAGCTCTGGCCGTGCTTCATCAGTCCCAGGTCGATATCAGGCTGAATTCCAAATGTCTCAAAGACTTGATCGAGCATTTCTCGGTGCTGCCCGGTCGATATAAGTACCGTCTTAAGGTCATCAACCTCTCGAAGGGCCTGCACGACTGGCATCGATTTGATGCAATCCGGGCGAGTTCCAACGATAACAGTTACGGTCTTCTTAGCCATGATTCTATTTAAGTTCGGCGGCCGCCATTTCTGGGTTCAGCATTCGCTCCACGATGTGGCAGTAAATATGATAAAGGGCTAAGTGTGACTCCTGCACATGCATGGTCTGACTACTTGGAACAACAATCGAATAATCGGACAGTTCAGCCATCTTGCCCCCAGTCCCACCAAGCAATCCAATATTAATCATTCCAATTGCTTTCGCCGCTTCCATAGCTACGATACAGTTCTTCGAACCACCGCTCGTACTGATCGACAAAAGAATGTCTCCGGGGCGACCAAATGCTTCGACTTGCCGAGAGAATATCTCGTCAAATCCATAGTCGTTCGCTCGTGAGGTAATCGTCGAGGAATCGGTTGTCAACGCAATGGCAGGAAGCGCCTTCCGAGCAAACTTCGTCGACAAGGTTGAGATGAATTCCGCCGCCAAGTGCTGAGCATCTGCCGCACTTCCTCCGTTGCCGCAAATCAACAACTTGCCTCCATTCGCAAAGCAATCCGCGGTTATCTCCGAAATCTTGATTAAATCGGGAAGGCAATGCTCAATGACCGCCTCCTTCACTTTGATGCTTTCGCGGAGGTGCTCAATTGCGGTTGAATTCCAGGTATTTGGCATCAAAGTCACTCGGGGAACTGTTCAAGTATGGCAGAAAGGTCGGCAATGCTGTCGATGATGAAGTCTGGCGAGCAGTCCTTTTCCGCCTCGCTAACGGCACCATATCCAGTTCTAACCAAAATTGTCTTCGCCCCTACCGCTAACCCAAGCTCAATATCGCAGGCCTTATCGCCGATTACGAGGCTTGTTTCAAGGTCAATATTGAAGTCTTTTGCGGCATCCTGGGCCATTCCCACAGCTGGTTTTCGGTGAGTTGAGGGAAGATCTGGGTGATCTGGGCAAAAGTAGTATTGATCAATCGAGGCTCCCCGCGCATTCAATAGAACCTCTATTCGGTCATTAACGGCGTGGACGGCATCTTCGTCGAAAAATCCTCGACCGACTCCCGCTTGATTCGAAACGCACACAATTCCCCAGCCTCGAGTTCTCGCTTCACTCAGCGCTTTTGCCGCGCCAGGTATGAGCTCCACTTCCGCCGGGTCGTGCAAATAGTGCTTTTCAACGATCAGTGTTCCGTCACGGTCTAGGAGCAGAAACTTGTTGCCCATGACTAATGCTTGTGAAACTCCATTCCGAGCCAATCGGCGACTAGCTCGCCGACATGGCTGAGTAATTTGCCCTCAACAATTGTCGTTTTGCTTTCACCCTTGTTGAGAGCGCAAACTGGGCTATATTCTCGAGCGTGATCGGTCGATGCACTGGTTGGATCATTACCGTGGTCCGCCGTCAAGATGAGCAAATCCTCGTCCGTCATTTGATCCAGAACCGAGCCAAGGACAACGTCAAAGTCTTCCAGGCACTTCGCAAACCCAACGGGATCATTTCGGTGCCCAAAGAGCATGTCGGTGTCTTCAAAATTGGCAAAAATAAATCTGGCGTCCGATTGAAGCGCAGTTGCAAGAACCTTGGAATGTTCAGCATTCGACTGAGTTCGTGCGACAGGTCTGAATCCACGACCGTCGAAGAGTTCCGGCACGACCCCAATCCCAAAAACGTCCCCAATATCATCAACCAGGTTATGAATAGGAATAACGGGAAAGTCCTTTCGCTTCTCAGTGCGCCTAAATCCAGGGTTTGCTAAACCATCAAACGGACGTGCAATTACCCTCTGAACATTGTTCGGCACTACGCAAATCTCTCTGGCTACCCGACAGAAATCATACAACTGGTCAATCGGAATAACGTCTTCGTGACAGGCGATCTGAAAAACACTATCCGCACTTGTGTACAAAATGGGGCATCCAGTTTGAATGTGCTCATCGCCAAGCTCAGCAATAATGGCAGTTCCGCTAGCCGCTTTGTTTCCGATGACCTTTCGACCAATTCGTGACTCAAATTCCTGAACCAGTTCCGTAGGAAATCCTTGGGGATAGGTTGGAAAGGCCTTGTTGGTGATGATTCCCATCATTTCCCAGTGTCCAGTTACCGAATCTTTCCCCATCGACTGAGGCAAAACTCGACCATATTGAACATGACATCCGTCAAGTCCAATTGGGCTGCTAACACCGGCACACCCAAAAAATCCAGCTCCGGTTAGGTGAGGAGCGTGAACTCCCCCTACTTTGTTCCAAACGTTAAGGAGGGTGTTATCAGTCGCATTATCGTGAAACAGCTCGTGGTCTGGCGTGGAACCTGCCCCACATCCGTCCAAAACGATGACAATTGCTCGCCTCATTGATTTCTCCATGCTTCGTAAAATGCGGTTCGGGCACTTTCAGCTTTTGCGCAGATGTCGCCCGGTCCAGTTACATTGAGGTGCCCCATCTTTCGACCAAAGATTGCCTCTTTCTTGCCATACCAATGAAATCTTGCTTCAGGAAATTCTCGAGACACCGCCTCAAGTGCTTTGGAAAAATCTTTTGCCCCTTCAATGCCAAGAATATTTGCCATACACGTATCGGATCCCGATTCAACTCGCGTGAACCAGCCAAGCACGCTCAGGACATGAGCTTCAAACTGTGACATTCCCCCCCAATCGAGGGTGTAGTGCCCCGTATTATGGGGTCGAGGCGCAATCTCATTAACAGAAATTCTTCCGCTGATCTCTAAGAAGAGTTCGACGCCAAACAATCCAACTCCATTGATTGCCTTAACGGCATCAATCGCAATTGCCTGAGCACTTTTGGCTATTTCGGGAGACATGCATGGATATACGAGGTCACATACATAGTTCTTTTGGCGAGTAATGACTGTGGAAAAGGTATCGCATGAACCATCGTGCCGAGCCACGACCATTACCGCGATCTCATCACTAAACGAAACTAACTGTTCAGCGAGCCACTCCCCCGATTCCCAAAGAGGCTTAAGCTCGTCGTACTCTGCCAGTGAGTTCACGTACCGTGTTCCCTTGCCATCGTATCCGCCGTACCGAGCCTTTAAAACGCAAGGGAAGCCGATCAATTCCGCTTCTTCGGCCGGAACCGCTTTTGGGGACGGAACTCCAGATCGATCATATGCCTGGCGCTGAAGGAGTTTGTCCTGAACCGTTCGCAAGGTATCGATTCCTGGAATCACATTAGAACGCGAAAAACCGGCGATCAGGCAAGCCTCTTCAAGTGTGCTCGCTCGAATAAATTCGTTCTCAAAGGTTACAAATTCGGAATCTTGCATGACCGAAGCAATGTCAGTTGCGTCATGAATCGAGCCATAAATAGCCGGTCCAACCTGGGCCGCTGGGGAATTTTCGTCTTTATCGAGTGATACAACCGAAACTCCCATCCTTTGGGCGGCCATAACCGACATGCGAGCAAGTTGCCCACCTCCCAAGATTCCCAACTTGTACTTCGCCACTAACAATAATGGTGACAGATTAGCGAACTACTTGGCTCGCGTCGTAGTTCAATTGAGTTGCACCGGCTAAATCTCGCTCCCGAATGACGCCGATGAGTTCGGTTTCAATTTGGAGAACTTCCTCACCATCTAGTAACTCATCAGCGATCCTGAGAACAGCATCAAATGAAGTTAGGTCTGGTTGAGTGAAATTAAGACTAAGTTGGGACATTCCTTCTGATCTCAAGGGAAAACCAAGTGCCCGTACCCCTTGCAATTCAGGTCTTCCGTGGTCCCTCATGAACCTGAGTTCTTTTGCGACATATCGAACATCAGAAGGGTCTTGAATTGCGTAGTTAATATTCGTGGCCAACAGAAAGTCTCGAACACCGACAATAGTCGTTCCGAATTGACGATGCTCAAGGCTTCCAAAGTCCGGTAGCTGCTCGGTGTGTCCAACTTGCCCACGTAAGTAGGGCAGTCTATGCTCCATTCCAGGTGATGCCGACTTCTCATAAAGATGAACCGGAATTTCAAATCGAGACGAGAAATCAGCCGCCCACTGGTTTGTAGCTGAAATCAGCTCGCTTTCGGACCCGTCAAGCAGAACAAACGGTGCAACATCCAGAGCTCCAACCCTCGGATGAACCCCCCGTTGATACTCCAAATTGATATTCGGCAACAAATGATAGGCGACTAAGTGCATTACCTCAAACACAAGGTCCTGCGGTCCCGAAAACGCTGTCACCGACCTATGGTGATCAATATCACCTTGAACATAGTGAATTTGGAGGGGCAATCCAGAAAGGATTTCCCTAACCCCAAGACATAACTGAGGATCAAAGAATGACCAATTGGGAACAGCAAGAATTCGGTTCAAAGAGTGACCCACGGTCGAATCTTGTCGAACAAACGATCGCTGACTCCCTTGACGTGCTTGAGATCTTCAATTTGAGAAAATGCACCTACCGATGACCGATAGTCAGAAATCTTCTTTGCCAAACTCATGCTAATTCCAGGAATCGTATGGAGATCTTCCTCCGAGGCCGAATTAATCGCAACAATCGATCGGATAGGTTCGCGATCGGTTCCAACTGATGACCGTCCACTTCCAACCGGTGATCGGCGATGCCGTGGCGAACCGGGTGGAACAAAGGGCGGTACTTTTCTTACTCCCTCATCCAGCGAGCCGTCTAACGTTCCAGAAATGGGCACCGGCTCAACATCTCGACGAGAAGACTTAGGTTGAGATGCTTTTGAAACCTTCGTTACGATTGCCGGCACAATAATCTTGGATTCATCTTTTAGCTTCAACGCGTAATTGACTTTGTTTCGGTCAGCGGTCGGCTTGAGACCGCCAGCAATCTTGACCAATTCTTCAACCCGAAGTCCTTCGGCAATCTCGTAAACTCCTGGCTTCGCGATTTCACCCGTAATATCAACCTTAATCAAGTTAATGGAAGTCTTTTCTTCGACGGGCGGGGAGTCTGTTTCTCGGTCAGTACTGGTATCAGGTACCACTTCAGGTGCTTTGGACTTTTTTTCGGAATTCGTCTGGGACTTACTAATTTTTTGAGGTGCGGCACCCGTACGAATTCGGGCTTGGCCGAAATATCCAATCGAGCCAAGAAGCGCTACTCCAGCAGCTCCCCCTAAAATTTGTCTCCAGTTTGGAGAGTCCATGTAACAGTTATAGCGGTTATAGGCGACCTATTTCTAGTAGGGCATGTCGCCATCCTCTAACACTAACCAAACATTCTTCGGCGCGTAGGGCAAATAGAAATCGCTCTAACAGCAAAGCACCAACATGGATGGTCTTTTCTCGCCCCTTTTCCATTCCGACAATTTGGCATCTTTCCTCGTCCGATTGCGGCATCAAGTCGCCAACTGCGTTGCTAATAAACTCAAAGTCGAGGCAGTAACCGTGGACTCGTTCGGGTTGCCAAGTCGAGAGTTTTTCTTTGATTGAAACCAAGTTTGTTCCGGCCGCACCCAACACAACAACCACTCCGGGATCGTTTGGTTGATAAGCAGTTCCAACGATTTCGTCAATGGCGCCCGATGCCCGTAATACTTGAAGGCCATTACATCGTTCGTCGGGAAAGTAATCAGATTTAAGACCAAGGGTCCCGACTGGGTAACTACGTTTGAATAGAATTTCCCATCCTGTGGCGACGCGATCGGCAATAACGACCTCTGTACTTTGACCTCCTGGATCAATGATCGAGATCCTAGGCTGCTCGTCAAACATCGGATCGTTGACCACAGACTCAAAGCCAAGCTGAGCTTCCTGCTCACCGGAAAGAATCACAATTGGAGTCCCCTGCTTCATCCCTCTTGCAAGAAACTCATCCGAGTTGCTCGAGATCCTTGCCGCCATAGTTGCTGCCGTAAGGGTAGTCGGACAGCCAAACTCTTCTGCTTTCGAGACAAACTTCCGAATCGCGGCCAGGGTTCGAGTCATTGCGGGCTCACTGAGCAAACCAGTTAGTTTTGTGTCCTCGCCTAATGCAGTAATCGCCGTATCTTCAAATATTGCGGTCCATCCAGTTTCGCTCTTCTCAGCAACCAACAAAAGAACTGAGTTAGAACCAACATCAATGACCGATCGTCGCATTGTCCAAGAGTGTATCTCGTAAGCACCTGTGGTTGCTTCATGGCAGGATTCATCGCCAAGAGTTGATATCCTGGGCAAAATCAACAATATATAGACAGAGCAATACCATTTGTCCCCTAAAAAACTTAATTTAAATAACAAAAATCCTCTTGACATAAACTACTAAACCTAGTAACGTTGCGGAATGCGATTTTTATCAGCGTTGTTTTGGTTTATTTTTGGAGTCCAGATTGGCTTAGCCAGCAACAATGATATAGATTCTACAGATTACGATAAGAGCATGTACCGTTCAGTAAAAGTGTCCCCGTACAATACGGTTTCGACCATGTCGGGCTCACTAAACACGACGATTCCTATCGCGTCAGCAAAGGGTCACGGTGCAGCCCAAATCAATATTGCTCTTACTCATGAGAACATGAGGTTTGCTGGCTACAATTTCGCTCCGCGCCCCGGTGATCCTGGCGAAGGATGGAGCTTGTCTTGTGAGAGTTATGTGGGAGCCGATGGAAACGGAATTGTGCAGTATATCGGTGGAAAAGCCGTAAATCGCTGGAACACCATCATCAACAACGGCTTCTGGAGCGTTGGGGTCCGCAAGCCAGGCACGAGAGCAGATGCGATGATTACAGAGCAAATTATTGGTGCTCCATCCAAAATGGAAATCAGTGACCAGAGCAGCCGAACGAAGTATTTCTATGAACTCAAACCAATACCTTATGCAGGAGCTAGTCGATTATCGCTGGTCAAGATTCAGGACCTAGACGGCAATCAGGTCATCTACACCTACGACGCTGTTGGCTTCCTCGCAACGGTCGGGTTGCAAGATGGTCGAAATTTCTCATTCTTTTATCATCAAGTCGCATCCAGAACGACTCTTTGGACTATCACGTACAATCGAGGCGGTGGAGATCAGCAAGTGTGGGAGCTAATTCATACCGTGCCACCAGTACAAGGTTGGCAACAAAATTTGTTAACCAGCATAAAGATGCCTTGGCTAAGTTCTTTGAACGCAAGTGGAACGCCTCAAGTAACTCGACCACAAATCAACATGAGTTACTTTCCGGCGACTCCAAACATAACCGACATATCTGATCCATCTGGAAGTAAATGGGCCTTTTCTTATGCGCCACACCTTGGGCCAAACGGAACCGGAATAGGTTTCGGACAAATAGGCATCTTTGAAGTAAAAGCGCCATCACTTGGACTAGATCGAACAGTTGCAAATGTACCAACTCATACCTTTACGTGGGCGCAGAACTGGGCAACCAACGAGATTCCGCCGCCACCTTCTCCATATCTCGAATGTACGATTAAGGATGCGCGGAATAATTACTGGCTTCATCGTTATAGCGGTCAACCATCTGGCGTCAACACGGATTACCAATACAATCCTTTTCCGATCCGCATGGTCAAGGAGCCTCAATATGCAAGCCCTCAAGGTGTTAATCGCCAGCATTATGAATTGTTCTTCTGGAATACTGCCGACGCTACACTCACGCGGTACGAGGATCGAAATGGACATGCGACCGACTTTTATTACTCATCTTCAGTTGACAATCACGGTCTTTTGCTAACGAAAAATAAATGGACGTCTGCAACAACGTATCTCCAAGAAACTTATTATTGGATCAATGACTTGCTCAAGCGAGAAACGAACCCTCGCGGAGTTAAGACCTTGTACTACTATAATGCGAATCGGCACATTACGAAAAAGATTCAGGATCCAATCACTGACGACACAGAAGCTAACGTTATCAGCAAGCCGTCTGGAATCAACAAAACGGAACAGTTCAGCTACTATCCAAACGGAGAGTTGCAAGAGCAATGGACAGACACCTTCAATAAAACAACTTATGGAGTCTATGATTCCTTCGGGAATCCTTCGTCAATTACGGCGCCAAATGGCGGTACCACAACATTTTTGTACGATGGCCAAGGCCGAAGGACATCCGAAACCAAGCCAAGCCCGCAAGGTACCACACTTTATGCTTACGACGAATACAATAAAGGGACGAAGATAACTCCGCCAATTGGAGCAACGACGGTTACCGAGTACGACATCAATGGTAATCCAGTTTGGGTCTCTTCAAGATTAGATGCAACAACAACGGCAATTTTGACCCGGGTCGGAACCAAATACGACGCCTGGGGTCGTGCTGTGTCCACTCGGCGGCTCGTCAGTGGAAATGCAAATGCTCCTGTCGAGATTATTGAATCCACGGGGTATGACAATTGCAACAACCCTATTACGGTTACCAACGGGCTCAATAAATCGACAACCTATTACTTTGATGCCCGCGGAGTCAATTATCGAGTCTCTCAGCCAAATGGAATAAGTCGGTACTTTGACTACTTCGGTGAGAGAAATCTCATTTGGTCTAAAAATGGTCGCCAGCAAGTCACAACCTATGGCTATGATTGGCTCGACCGTGTCATTTCAAAATACTACGGTGCCAATTTAGTTACATCGTTTGGATACCGGGAAGATGGAGTGGTGCTTACGATGGGTGATCCGACGGGAACCACGACCAGCACATACGATGACATTGGTCGCCTGAAAACGGAGTTACAGCCCCTTAGCGGAAAGACCATTACCCACACTTACAACGACGCGACCCGGGTTCATACCGTTAATGTTGGTTCCCAGACCTATACATACAACATGGGTGCTGACTCTCAGTTATCTTCGATAAGCCAAACTCTGGGTAATACGGCAAATCCTACAACCTTTTATTACAATCCAGATGGTTCATTGGATTATCGCGGTTACGGGGCTTCCTTGAAATCAAAATATGTTTATGATGCGAATGGAAGAGTAACGAGCATTAGTCAACTGAAAACTGGGAATATCATTGACAAGGCAAAATTTGAATATCAATACGGCGTCAGAGGCACCGTCGATCAGTACAAGTCGACCATCACGAACACGGTCCAAAATTCCGTGTCAACAACGAACTATGTTCACGATCTACAAAACCGGTTAACAAGTGAAATTCGAACTAGCAACGCGTCGTACGATCAATACAACATCCAATACGATTACGATGCCAATAACAACCGGAAGTCGGTAAAGCGGAATGGAAGTGCGCCGGTTCCCTATGAGTACAATCCAGTTGATCCCGACGAGCTTTGGATTGGTGAAGGATATTCATTCAGTCTTTATGATGCAGACGGGAATCCCACTCAAGTTGTCAGCCCGAGTCAGGGAACCTTGAACCTAAACTATGATCAGGAAAGCAGAATCGTACAGATCACGAAATCTTTAGCTGGTCCATTCATCCTCACCAATCAAATTATCTACCGATATGATGGTTTAGGTAGACGTGTCGAAAAAAATGTGGGCAATAACATCACTCGTTTTGTTTTCGACGGGCGAAGTATCATTGCTGATGTCGTAACGACCGCAAACAATTTCCAAACTTATTACCTTTCAGGCGTAGGGTATGTTCGTGATGGAGTCCAAACATATTTTCAGGAAAACGCTCTCGGAAGCGCGGTATTGGAACTCAACACGACCGGAGGACTTATATCCAGAAGAGAATACGATGCCTATGGTCAAGAAAGCAACGTCCAGGTTGGCGCAAATACTCCTTTTCGATTTGCTGGCAAGCATGGCTACCAAACCGACTTGGAAAGCGGATTTGATCTGCTCGATGCAAGGTTCTACTTGCCTGGCGTTGGTCGATTCTTGACCCAGGATTCGATAGGGCAAAAGGGTGGATTGAATCTCTACAGCTATTGCTCAAATAGTCCGCTAAGCTCTGTTGACCCAGATGGAAAGTACGAGGTTCGAATTGGATATCATGGCATTGTTGGACAAAGAGCGCACTCATACCTTCTTATCACGGACAACGTCCGAGGATCAAAAACCTATGGCTGGACTTGGGCGTATAGTTATGGACCACAAAATCATAATGCTGCGTCTTTGACAACTTATACTGCTGGTAAAGTCACTGATTACTCTGGACTCTACAATTCTCACCAATATGACTGGAAGGAAAAATATGGAGGAAACCACGGTAGATTTGTGCTCGAATCAAATCAAGATCAAGTAGGAGGACTTCTAAATTTTCTAGCTCAAATGAGAAAGGACATGTCCGCAAATGGATATCCGAAATATGATCTATTGGGATTTAACTCAAATTCAATGACATTTCTGATGACACATGGTGTAAGTTATTATTACAATGAAAAATCGGGTCATCGCGGAGCATATAATAATATAGAAGGGCGAGCAGAGTCTTTCTATCGGGATGGTGAAAACAATATTCGACGAAAGTTTACGGGGTGGAACGCTGTTGGCAATTAGTAGAAGATGCAAAATTGCCCTTGTAGCAGGGGCACTCGCCTTGGTAATCAGTGTTTGCTTTGCAATTGCTTTACAGGGAAGGGGGTCCAAATACATACTTGATAGATGCTTAGGGCATTCTGTTGAAAAATGTAAGTCAATAAGCGGTACTCCGTCTTTTATGACATGCCCAATTTGGCTCCGGGGCTTGTTCAAGAAGCACAGGTCTGGTGTTGTTTTAGTAATTCACTCAGATTCCAATGTAATGTTTGATACCTATCAAGGTATTTACTTGAAGGAAGATAATATTCAAGTTTATGATACGGAATTAGTGCGCCATTACAACGTGGCACTTTAGAGTTTGTACATTTTTAAGTTTTGTCGAGGTAAAAGGTAAACAATTACGTATTTTGGTGTATGAGAAGAGGTGAAGATTAGATGAAAGATTCAATATTATTTAATAGATTAATCAAGAGTTGTAGAGCCGGCATGGTTCTTGGTCTGCTTGTCTTTGTCGTTGGTTGCGGTGGACATGGTTCAGGTGCCAACAGCGCCCAACTCGCCAAGTACAAAGCCTTGTTAAACAAGGCATTTGCTGGGAAGCCAGCTGGTCATACCCGCATTCCTACCGATGAGACGAAGATGCTTGCTCGGCGACCAATCGGTCGCACACCCAACGGTGTCGGAAGTGTCTACTTCGATGATTCCAATCAGGTTTGGGTTCGCGTTGATGCCATGGTCACCGAAACCGGGGAGTTTGGGCAGATCTACATCGTGCAATGGGACTACGCCTTGTTCCAAGAGCAAGCCCTAATTCACTCGGCCGGTCGAGATTATCATAAGGAGTATATTGAATCAGGTAAGAACGTCGTGGAAGTAGGCTCGAATTACCTGTTTGGTTCAGCGATTGGAAACTATTTTTACGCCAAATCAATTTCGGATCCCGTAACCCTGGACACTGACGTTCTTTGGGAATCTAAAAATCCGAGCACGCCAATGCTGTTTAAGTCTCACACCATTTGGACAGAAGCTGTAGGCTTGCAAACCAATGCCAGCGAGCAAATTTATGACAATGGTTACCATGTCTGGACAACTGGTTCGTGGAGTACGAATGGCAACATTGGCTACTCGTACACCGACAACTCTAACTATGCGATCAGCTTCAATTGGGTGCCCGATGGCTCTGGTGGATTTACCCTTGCTGGTCCTCCTACCGAACCACTGCTGCCTGCTACCGGGTCCTGGGCTTCTAATGGCACGGGCACTGTGAACTTCGCCGACGGTGGCTCCATTCCTTTCACTCTAGGTGAAACCGGGTTTAACTTCTAAACTCAAGTTCTACCATCAATAAGAATGGGTGCCAACCGGCACCCATTTTTTTGACTTTCAAGAGTGTATCCTTTTGAAGTGGCTAGACTGCTTGGAATTGACATCGGTACCTCCGGATGCAAGGTTATTCTCATCGACGAAACGGGGAAGTTACTGAAGCAAGCGAGCGCGGAGTATCCCCTCCTCACTCCGCAACCGATGTGGACCGAACAAAACCCAATTGATTGGTGGAATGGTGTAGTCAAATGCTTAACCGAGCTTGGAGAACGAAATGTTGATGCAATCGGAGTGACTGGTCAAATGCATGGCTCGGTTTTTCTTGACTCCAACGATGAAGTCATTCGCCCCGCCCTCCTTTGGAACGACCAAAGAACCGTCGAAGAGTGCAAAGAGATTGAAAAAGTGATAGGTCGTGATGAATTGATGCGAATCACTTGTAATCCCGCCCTTTCTGGCTTTCAATTACCAAAAATCCTTTGGCTGCGAAACAATGAACCTGAAAATTTCAAAAGACTAAAGTCTGTTCTCCTTCCCAAAGATTACATTCGCATGATGTTGACCGGTGAAAAAGCGACCGAAGTCAGCGATGCGAGCGGAACTGGAATCCTTAACGTTCCCAAGCGGGCGTGGTCAGTCTCGATGATGGAAAGTCTTGGCTTGCCGACGGGCATCTTCCCCAAGGTATTTGAATCGGACGAAGTAACGGGTGTCACTCTCGATTCAACGTTCCTAGCTGCCGGTATTCCCGTGGTGGGGGGGGGTGGCGATCAAGCCGCCGCTGCAGTTGGTACCGGAGCCGTAGAAGTCGGCACGATTTCTGTGAGTTTAGGGACGAGTGGTGTCGTATTTACGTCCATAAACGGTCCAACCTACGACTCGAAAGGCGCATCCCACACCTTCTGTCATGCAAATCGATCGTGGCACGCAATGGGCGTCATGCTCAGTTGCGGCGGCGCGCTCCGTTGGTTCCGAGATGTCTTTAGTCCCGGTGAAAGCTATGACACCATTGCTCAACTGGCCCAGAACTCTCAACCAGGCTCGAACGGGGTTACATTTTTGCCCTATTTAGCCGGAGAACGTTGTCCGCACAATGATCCCCACGCAAAGGGCGCGTTAGCAGGAATGACCTTGTCAACAAACAAAGATGATATTGCCCGTTCAGTCTTCGAAGGCATCACTTTTGGTCTCCTTGATGGGTTTGAATTGTTACGAAGTCTCGGTGCGTCTGCCGAATCAATCAATGTGACTTCGGGTGGCAGTAAAAGCGACTTTTGGGTTCAAATGATTGCCGATTGCTTTCGAGTTCCATGCAATCGCTTAGCCATTGATGAAGGACCAGCCTTCGGTGCGGCGATCCTTGCCGGAGTCGGAATTGGAGTTTGGGATTCAGTGTCTTCCGCTTGCAAACAGGCAGTTGTGATCCAAGAATCCGTGCAGCCCAAGGACAGTGAGTACTTGCGATATCATGAAAGATATCGAAATCTTTATACAAATCTAAGGTCTTGGACAGCGGAATAGCGTTCCCTTATAGAGTGCTGATGAGGTAAAGTTGTAGTTCGCGCCCCATTGCGCCTTATCCGAGAGATTTATGACCATTGACGAGACCCAGGCACCTAAGAGCGATATCGACGCTCTACAGCCGGAAGAAATGCCAGCTGCAGTGTCCGACGCCCAGCCCCCAGAGCAAGCTCCTTCTGAGCAAATTGCTTCCGAGACACCCGAACCGACGATTGATGCTGAACCAGTATCAGAAGCCGCCCAACCCACCGAAGCTCCTGTAGTTGAAGAAACTCCTGTTGCACCCGTCGTTGAAGAAACGCCAGTTGCCCCAGTTGTCGCCGAAGCACCTGCAGCAGTTACCCCGGTAGTCGAACCAGTTGCGGCAGTTGACGGAGTGTCAACCGCCGACGATGGCGACCTTTTTGAGCAATACATGAATGCTCTTGAAGGCGGAGAGGCTGTTGCGAATTCCGATTCAACTTACAAGCGCCTCAATAAGGGCGACCGAATCGAAGCGACCGTTATTCAGGTCGAACACGACCGAGTTTTTGTTGACCTAGGAACCAAAGCTGAAGGTGTTATTCCACTAAGCGAACTTAGTGACAAGAACCCAACCACCGCAATTGGCTTTGTCCAACCAGGTGACAAGCTCCAAGTTGTTGTCTTGAATCCAACCGGATCCGAAGGGAACCCAACGGTTTCGAGAAAGCGAGCAGAGTTTGAAGAGCAATGGGATCGAATCATCAAAGCATTCGAGGACGGAAGTCCAATCAATGCGATGGTGGTTGACCGAGTCAAAGGTGGACTAGTTGTCGACGTAGGTGTCCGAGGATTCGTTCCTGCAACTCACGTCGGAAACGGAAAGCTCCGAAACATTGACAAGTTTGTTGGTCAAACGCTAACCCTTAAAGTTATCGAGCTTGAGCGAGAAAGAAAGAAAGTTGTTCTTTCCAATCGACAAGCAGAAGAAGAAACGAGAGGAGCAGCTAAGGATGAAATCTTTAAGAACATTAAAGTTGGCGATACCCTAACTGGAACCGTTCGACGATTAACCGACTACGGCGCATTTATTGACCTAGGTGGTGTTGACGGCTTGCTTCACATCTCAGAAATGAGCTGGGCAAGAATCAGCCATCCAAAGGAAATTTTCAAGGAAGGTCAAGAGATTCCAGTCATGGTTCTCCGTCTTGACCAAAACGTTGGCAAGATCTCATTGGGTCACCGACAAGTTCTGCCTGATCCATGGAATTTGATCAAATCAAATTACAAGATCGGTCAGAAGATGATGGTCAAGATTGGTCGCCTGGTTCCTGCCGGAGCATTTGTTAAGCTTGAAGAGGGTGCAGAAGCATTCCTTCCGCTGAGCGAAATTAGCTACCGCAGAATCAAGAAGCCAGAAGAAGTTATTGCTGAAGGCCAAGAAGTCGAAATTCAAATTATTGACCTTCGAACCGATGAGCGCAGAATGGTGCTTTCGATGCGTGCCCTTAATCCTGGAGAAGGCGGTCCTCGCCCTGCAGGTGGATACGGCATGGAAGAAGAGTACAGGAAGCCTAGAACCGGTCCTGGCGGCAACAAGAGCGGCAGACGAAGACCAAATGATGATTCTGATGACTCGCGACGGGGAACCGCGACGGGTGGTGCCACAATCGGCGAAAGATTGGGCATGTTGAAGGGTCTTTTGAAGAATTCTGACAGCGAATAGTACAATTTCCCGAAGGTTCTTGCCATTCTATAGGCAAGATGAGAATTGCCGTTACTGGCGGAATCGCCTCGGGAAAATCCACCATTATTAAAATGCTCCGGGAACGGGGCATTTCTACATTAGATGCCGACGCAATTGCCGGCGACATTCTATGGGAAAAGGACGTCCAGGCTCAGCTCATGAGCCACTTTACTACAAGCGAACCCGTCTCGCCCGTTGTCCTTAAAGGGCTGATCATGCAAGGCGATGAGAATAGACGGACCATAAATCGGATCATGCATCCCGCCATTGCGGAGCAGATTAGTCAATCCAGTGCCGTCGCAATAGAAGTTCCCCTCCTTTTTGAGGCCTGCTTGCAAGTATCTTTTCAATCAATTTGGGTGGCAACTTGCACAAAGGAAACTCAGAGAACTCGACTTCGCGAACGATACGGTGAGGGCGCAAATTTTAATCCAATTTCTTGGCAATTAGATTCAAAAGTGGCGCTCTCGTTCGCCGATTCTGTCTTCGAAACTGACTCCGGTCTTGATGAAACTTTAGCAACTTTGTTGCAAGAAGCGAAAAGATGGGGCGTTTCTCTTGCAGTTTCTTGAGACTTTTCATGATATAATCCAGCGACCTGTCATCAAGGGAAGGTTTTTGCCTGTAAAGGTGTCAGGAATTCAAAATGAGGGAAATGGGTAACACTAGGTGGGAAGAAATTGTGCGGAATATCAAAAATTCGGCATATAATGGATTTCTATCTGCCAAGGTAAGTGCCCGCAGATTCGAGTCAGCTATGGAGGAGACGTCAAAGTGAGACGGTTCATCGCAACTTTGCCAGGCAAAGTAATCAGCAACGTGTTAGTGTTAGCTCTTGTACTTCCGTACATGTTGCTAGGGCTTTCTACAAGGGCTAACGCCCAGTTGAGAAGCTTGCCAGGTTGGGCGGTCGTCGATTTCGTCAACAGAAAAGCCAAGGGAACTACTTATGGGGCAACAGCCGCACGAGCAATTTCCGGAAGTCTTTCGCGATCAGGTAAATACGATGTTCAGCCACCGGAAACGGTTGCTAGAGTTGTAGAAGGATTAGGGCTATCCCAACCACTACCAGACATTTCAAACGTTTTGCGTGTAGCAAGCGAAATGAAAGTTCAAACCGTGGTTTCGGGAGAAGTTGCCGATTATCGGATTGATAAATCCGCTGCCGGCAAGCAGGCCCGAGTTTCAGTAAGAGCTCTTTGCTACGATGTAGCATCTGGTTTGCCAGTTAATGGTGCCGCAGTTTCAGCTTCTTCGATCGTTCGATCGGCAGACGTTGCAGACGATGTGCTCATTAATGATGCATTGGGTCAAGCTGCTTCTTTGGCTGTTAGCCAAATAAGCTCGCAGACATTGCCAACCGGCACAGTGCTTAACACAGGTACGACAACCGCGCTCATTAATAGTGGTTCAAGAAATGGTTTTGCTGCAGGAATGCGAGTGATCATCACCCGCGGTCGACAGCAAGTTGCCAGCGGTGAACTAACTGAGATCGGTCCAGATAGGTCAACGATTAGAGTAGTCCGTGCAGAACTTGGAATTCAGCCAGGCGACAAAGTTAGAGCCATCTTTGATGTGCCGATGCTTGCCCCTGGATTTGATCCGAACGGTAATTCCGTGGTTCTCAAGCCAAAGTCAAAGGCAAGTCCAAGCGGATTTGTTACGACACTCTTAATTGTTGGTTTAGCTGCCTTACTTGTTGGTGGAAAGAGTGGTCCAGATGTGATCGCAACACCGATATCAGAAGCATACAACGATCCTACGAATGGTCCATCAGTTAAAATTAGCTGGAAGCCAAACGGCTTCGCTAAAGGAAACGCTGTGCGACAATCGTGGCAAATCTTCCGAAATGATCTGCTAGATACTGCAGTTGTTTCAGTTGGTGGGCAAAACACGACTGCGCTTGACAATGGAATAGCGAGACCTGTGACTTGGACAGTGCTTCAGGTAACTGGTGATTTGTCAGTATGTAGCGGAAACTCTACAACTTCTCAGACAGCCGTTGCTGGAGTTGTTCCAGGTCGACCTTACCAATATCAAGTTCAACTTGTGTTCGCATTGAACCAATCTGACTTGGGAACTGGTGGCGGCGGCGGTGGTGGTGGAACAGGTACGACTGCTTCCACAGGTACAACTGCCTCTACGGGTACGACTGCCTCTACAGGTACAACTGCCTCTACAGGTACGACTGCCTCAACAGGTACGACTGCCTCAACAGGTACGACTGCCTCTACAGGTACAACTGCCTCTACAGGTACAACAGCTTCATCGCTTTGCTACTTTGTAAGCGATCGAAACAACACCCTGGGCTTTGCTACTCCGATTGTAGTTCCTGGGCTGGTTGCACCGTCAACTAACTCAACAATGTCTTCACCACAGGTGTTTACATTCAATTCAGTAACCAATCCTCTGTTCGACCAGACTTTCGAGTACTCCTTGCAAGTCTCAAGTACGCTCAACTTTACAGCGTCGACAACCTTCAAGAAGGTTCTCTTCCAAAGACGAGATGCAGGAACTTTGGCTTCTGATCCAGTTGATCTGAACGACCCAGCATTGCCATCAGCGATTCGAAGTGCGAACAAACTCTATTGGAGAATCGGCGCTCGAAACGTACTAGACAATCCTGGTCCAGTTCCAGATGTATTTACCAAAGATCGATATATCTTTAGTAGTGCGAACCAACTGAACCGACCTGGTGGGCCACCGCCACCACCGTCCCTCTAAAAAAACTACCCCGCAGAGGGAACCTTCTGCGGGGAATGACCTTCTATTCGAACTAAGCCTTTATTATGAGCAAGTTTCGTTTTAATCAAAATCTTTTAACAGTTGCAATATGCTCTGCCTTCGCTGCAGGGGCCAAAGCTGACTTTACCGACATTTGTGCCGGTCCAGCTCCTCGTGTCTCCGCCGACTACTTGGCTGAATATATCGAAACACCACTTTTTGCCGCCTTTATGGGCGTTAGCGGAACGTTCCAATACAACAGCAACACGGAAATGCCACCGGGATGTCTTGGCGCACACTTGACCGGAAATTCTCGCGGGCGAATTGGCTTCGGCGCAGGAACTCAAGGATCCATCCACACTGATATTGACGACAATATGAGTTTCACGTGGGGATTCGGTCTCGGTGTAGTTGGAACATCGGCTTACGCAATCGTAACAGAAGACAACACCACTTCTTTGTTCGGTGCCAACGGTTTTCAACTTGCCTTTACGGGAGAGTCAGACACATACTTCTTTGGTCGAACAACGAACGGCGATACAAGAATTGATATTCGTATTGACCTAGTTGCTGATTCCGCTCGATGTGGCTGGACCATGACCAATGTAGGCACAGTTGCCCACCAAATTGGTCTCGGCTTTGGCTCTACCGTTTCTTTGCTCAGCGATTCTCAGTTTGAAATCCATGGTTCTGGACCACTATCGAGTGCCGGAACTTATGTAACCGTGCCGGGATTCAAGCCTCTGCGAACCGAACGACGATTTACCCGAGCTTTGGACCCTTCGGCTTACCCTGGATCCGTTATGTTTAACTGGAGCCAAGCATTTGGCTACGGACTTCAAGTTCAAAATTCGCAAGATGCAGCGACGACTGATCTTAACGATCCTTCGCAAAGCCAAACTCCAACGGATGGATTTGTTGTTGGTAACTCAAACTTCCTACTTGGATGGTTGAGTGGTGGCGACGTTAGCGCATTTCCTAACTTTATTTTTGGAGAACCGATTTCAGACGTAGGCTTTGAAGGTAGAGACTCCTATATCCAAACCTGGAACCCACAATTGGTTGGTGTCGGTGGCAAAAGAACAATTAACGCGTTTTACCGATCAACATGGGGAGACTCGCTGTATAGCAAGCCTTATTCCGTTGTATCCGATACCCCTAAGGTTATCAACTTGGATTCAAATGACGCAAACCAGTTTGCTCAAAATCCTTTCCCAATCCGGGTTTGGGTTGACAACAACCGTGGTTTCGCAACGATTGATCAAGAACTTCCATTGCAAGATGTAAGAGTTGAACTTCTTCTTCCTGACGGCTTAAGCGCTGTTGGTGGATCAGTTAAGACTATTGCCAACATTTCTCCGCACCGACAAGGTTTCGTTGACTTCTTGGTTCAAGCCGATTCATTTGCGTCTGGAGACCTTACTTACCAAGTAAGAATTAGCCCAACTCCTGGTCCACAAAAGACCTTGACTGGCGTTATTCAGGTTGTTTCTCAACCGAAGTTGATTCTTCGAAACGATGCAAACTTGGTTACATCACCATGGAAATTCACTGATCCAACTTGGGAAGTTATCTTGGGACTCGTTCCAGATGCTGACTACCAAGCCTTTGCATGGGATCCAGTCCAAAAGGGATACATCATCTCAACTGGTCCAGATCGTGGCAAGAGCCAATGGATTGTTTCCAAAGTTGGAACTCAAAACTTGACCCTGGGCGGTAACCCAACGGCACCAACAGACTTTGGTGTCAACGATCCAGGTGGAGGACCGGCTCTCGTTAGCCTTAAGCCAGGTTGGAACTTGATCGGTAACCCGTACAATGTAGCCTTCCAGTTAGGTGAGATTGTCGGTGCAAGCAACACGAACCCGAGTTCGTCCTATACCTTTGTTCAGTTGGTACAGCAAGGACTCATCAGCGGATCACTCGCTTACTGGGATACCGGAACGCAGAACTATGGTTTCATTCAAAACACAACAAGTAAGGTTGAGCCACAAAGAGGCTATTGGATCTTCGTCTTCGCATCTCAAGACGTCGTTATCCGATACCCTGCAGTGTTCCAAACCAATTTCCGAAGTCAAAATGAGACAGTAGTGCCTTGGCAACAGTCCGATAAACAATGGAGACTGCAACTGGCTGCTCGAAGCGCCGGATCTGCAGACGTTCAAAACTATCTCGGAAAAGCATCAAGCGCAGTCAACGCGAAATCACTCAGAGTATACGAACCACCTATGGCTCCTGTCTCCGATGCGCTTAGCCTCTCAATCGATAAGACAATTGATGGAGTTAATTCAAGACTTGCTCAGTCTCTAACAGAACTGACTGGTCGACAAGAGTTCCTCGTCAAAGTTGACTCAAGAGTTGCCGGTCCTGTAACGGTTACATGGCCAAACCTCTCGACCATTCCTAAGAATGTAAGAGCCAAACTGGTAGACGTTTCGACTGGCGAAACTCGAGACCTTAGAAAGGTTTCTGGATACACCTTCGAAGCTGAAGCTAATTTGACTCGTGAATTCAAGATTCAAATCGAACCAGGAACAGTTGCTAAGGCCGTAATTGGTGCAGTGAATGTTGTTCCAAACGGTAGAGGAACAGGAATGACCTCAGTCCGATTGAACTACACCCTTGGATCAGACGCCACGACAACAGTTCGAATTCTAAGCTCGAACGGTCGAGAAGTCATGATCATCGGATCTGGAAGAGCTGACAAGGCTGGACAGAACGAAGTGGTATGGAATCTCCGAGACCAAGCGAACCGATCAGTTGCTCCAGGTACTTACCGAGCGGAGATCGTTGCTGAAAGTCAAGATGGCGAAAGAGTAAGAA
This sequence comes from Armatimonadota bacterium, assembly GCA_037141835.1. Taxonomy (GTDB): domain Bacteria; phylum Armatimonadota; class Fimbriimonadia; order Fimbriimonadales; family Fimbriimonadaceae; genus Fimbriimonas. The sequence continues at coordinate 28,881 of JBAXBU010000010.1, forward strand.
AGATCACTCCGATCATCGTCACTCGATAAGCCAAACTAAGTGCAAAAAAAGCCTGCGAATTTCGCAGGCTTTTTTGCTTTTGGCTATACAATAATCCTTAATGTCCAAGCAAATTTCGCGGGGAGCGATCCTTGCCCTCGCTCTTGCCGCATCGAGTGCTTGCTACGCGGCGACAATCACCATTCAGCTGCAGGCATATCCAAACGAAGCTGTAGCCGACGGTCGAAGCTCAATTGCGATAACACTTTTCGTTCGCAACTCTGACGGCTCCAATGTTCCAGATGGAACCCAAATTGTTCTCAACTCAACTTTAGGCAATTTCCGAGAAACCATCGTAAGGACTACGAGCGGAGTTGCCCGTTCTATCCTCGTCTCGGGAAACATTACTGGCACCGCCAGAATTACGGCCGCAACCCTGCAAAACCAGTCAAATCCTTCGATCTTAGAAGTTGAATTTGTATCGGACCGATCCAAACTTTCATCGTCAAATGACTTTCTTGAACTATCAAGTACTGGTTCCCTCGAATATACATTTGCAAAGAAGATTGCTACGGCTTCCGCGACTGACAAAGGCGTGAAATTCCAGATTAGAGATCGCCTTCTACAGGCCGACGACCTCCAGTATCTATACGACGCTCAAGTAGTTCGCGCCCGACAGGCAACATTCAAAGTCGGAACCAAAGATATTCGATTTTCAGATATCTACCTTGACCTTCGAACACTCAAAGGATATGGTGTAACCGAAATAGACAATGTCGCAATCGACCGGGTTCGATACTCAAGTGGACTGTTCATTTTTGAGCACATGAACCCGCTAACCGACCAATACGAGCTTGCAAAAAGTACTAAACGGACAGCAGTGGTTGCGATTTCGAAAACCGGAATTTCCATTCCGACCGAGTCAGTACGATCAGACATATTTGATTTCGTGCCCATCCGTAAAGGTATCGTTCCGACCACCGAGGCCGAAGTTAAGTCGGAAAAAGAAGATGACTTTGAGACAATCCGAATCACCGCTAAGCGAATGACCGTCGTCAGCCGAAAGGAAATTCAATTTCAACGAGCAACATTCTACATTGGAGAATCAAAGATTTTCTCTCAACAGCTCTTCCGCCTCGACGCCCAAGGCATGCAAGGAAAATTTCCAACAGAACAGTACTTATCCTTTAACAATAATCAGTTTGGGATGAATATCCCGTACTACTTGTCCCTTGAGCGGAACCAAGCTCAAAACCTTAGGTTCAGTACTGGCCAAACATTTGGTCGAGGCTACGGAGCCAACCGTGGTGTCTTCTTCGATTATGAGCAATCTTGGAATCGTTCAAACGGGGACGGTAAGTTCACCTATTCAGGAATTGGACGTGACGATTTTAACCTCGGACTGCGGCAGTTTACAAAACTTGACGACAACACAACCGCATCCTTTGCCATTGATTCCCCCCAAGCAAAAAGCCTCATAAGCTCGGCCGCAATAAGCCGATACCAGCCCGGGCTACAGACTTCCCTGTCAGGATCGATCCTGAGATCACTCAATGGAACCAACACAATAAATCGTCAAGACTACTTTTTAGTTATGGAGAAGGACCCGATCAAAATGGGGAAACTTCCTTGGAACTTGTACTACGGTCTCAATGCGACCTATTCCAAATCTGCAACCACAACTGGTAGCGGCTTCGGGGCTCGACTCCGGTTCATTTCAAAGCCATTCATTACCGATCAATCTGGCGGCACCATCAATGCGGGACTAACGTTTGCTCAATTCGCCGGAAGTAATGTCGCCACGCCATTTGCTTCCACAGCAACTTTGAATTACTCAAAACCGTTTGGTCAAAAATTCAACATGATGCTAACGTATGACTATGCAAGGGATGGAATTACCGAGCAAGCCTTCGGACTGCATCGAGTAAGCGGGCAATTCTTCTTCGATGACCAGAAGTTTTCTGGTAGCATGTTCGCTTCTCAAAGCCTCGGACAAGACAGATTGAGTCTTTTTGCTGATTCTTCGTATCGTATTGCCAACCTCTGGCGGGTAGGGTATCAATACACATTAAATAGATACAGTGGCAGTAATTTTGTTGACTATAACGTTGTGCTTGGTTATCGCATTGGCACGGATCGACCGGAATTTGGTTTGCTCTATTCGCAGCAAACAAAACGGGTTGGTCTTGTGTTGCTTGGCATTTCTCGCTAGCTCGGCTATTTCTGTTGCCCAAGAGGGGTTCGGAAGGTTTGGATACACAAAAGCTCCAGAGTTTCCTGGTTTCGATGTCAACCAATCAGGCTTCAAAACCCACTATTCTGGGAGCGATCGGTTTACCTTTGCATCGCCTCTGAAAATCTGGAATCCAATATCCACGAGTCCCTGGAGGCAGGTTGTCCTCACCGACGGTGGTGTTGGCAAGCCATCAAAGATTCGTTTCGATCTTTGGGATTGCGGGGTTTCCATGTACTTTCCGGCGGGAATCGATTTACGGGCACACTCAACCGGTAGTCCCTTTCTCTCATGGAAAGATGGAAGTGTTCGAGACGGAATTCCAACCCCAAAGACCAAATGGATATGTCTCTCATTTTCAGACCAACAGCCGCCCATCGTTTTCGGTTTTCCCGGTGAGCCAACTGCGTTAGAAATTTCCGGAGAACTTGGAAATTGGAGCATTAAGTCACCCAAGAATTTTAAGGGTTGGGTCAGAATTGCCCTGCCATTTGGGCTTGAACCATTTCGATCAACAACGGTCCAAGGGCTCGGAAAGGTATCAACAAGATGTACGAAAGAGGAAGAACTCTGGTCTGCCGCGATCGAAGATGTCGGTGAACCAACTCTCGAAGATGATTCAGATGGAATAACGGCAACCTGGGCTCTCCCCCGAAAGAGAACCGTCATTCCGAATATTTTCTACTTATCGCCACTGGGCGGCTATCCATGTCGCATTTTGTCTGAATCTGCTACATATCCTTCCAGCACTAATGAAGGGCCTATCGCATTAACGAAAACAGCATCGTTGACTGTACGATTCCCCATAAAGCGAATTCCGTCCGGCAGAGGCTTAAGCATTGGCGAGCCAATCCCTCAATCCTTCAGCCAAATATCTTGGAACGATCCATTGAGCATCGTCGATTTGGCATTGGCAAATACCTTGTCGGGAAGAAGCCAACAAACGAGTCAAAAAGCGAAGGACTTACTTTCTCAATATTTCGACTTTTCAAATCCAGAAGCTGAGCCAAACACGAAGCAAACCGTTTTTTACAAAGCGAATGGGGCTGGAATGCTCTCTGTCGCAGTTCATAGCCTCTTGGGGCAATCGGTGCGGACGGGTGAGGTCAACGCCACCGCAGAAGATCCACAGCTGATCAGTATATTTTGGAGACTTGATCCTTATACGGGCTCTCTAAGAGTTGATGGTGATGATGCAACGAGAATAGCTGCCATTTCCGCAGTAGCCGGTAGCTTTAGTCCGCTCCCCTCAATGCGCTTAAAAGCCGCAATGTTTCAGGCAAGCATGAGTGGAATTCGAGGGATCAACATGTGGAAGCGCCGAGTGGGGTTGATCACGGTAGAGCCTAAACTTCGTGAACCGCTTCTCGGTATGAGAAAGGGCTTGTTCTCCTTAAATTTCCAGAGTCCTCAGTCGCCAGTGATTTCAAATTGGATGTCCGAACTTCGGTGCTATGGCGAGGCTCCGATGTGGCTACAAAAGCAAGCCGAAGGCTATGAATTGTGTTGGATGGCACCAGAAAAAGAAAATGGAGCATTTTCTTTGGAAAGCGCTTATCCGATTCAAGTGTCCAGTCGTCGTAATCTGCAGAGTCTATACTTGTCACAAAAATTTGGTAGTAGTGAATTGCGATTTGAACCTGAAGAAGGTGGGCAGTGCGCGGCAAATCTTCTCACCCCAACTTGGGCCGATCCTTTTCCGCTTACGGTGTTGCCGCCGGAATATTCCGAACCAATTATGTAGGCAGGTCTTCGTTATAGTGCAGACCAATATTACTGGTTCGAGCCAAGGCCTGATCGGCGACATACTTCGCCGAGAGCAACAAATTCTTTGTTTCAATCGGGTGGCTTGAAAAGGGTGCGTCGGCCAAAGAGTCATATTCAGCAATGAGGCCATCGACAACTGAAACCGTTTCTTTGAGCCCATTGGTCGTTCTCACAATTCCCGCTCCCTTGGTCATCTGGTGCTGAAGAAGTGTTCTAATTCGGATCGAATTGGCTTCTGAAACGCACTTAACCGGTTGTGAATCAAGGCGGCTAAACACCTCAGCTTCGATGTTCGCAACCGACTCCGAAGCAGACTTTGCAAAGACCATCGCCTCTAACAAAGAATTGCTGGCTAAGCGGTTGGCACCATGAACACCAGTTCTGGATACTTCTCCAGCCGCATACAGGCCTGGAATAGTTGTTTGACCATGAATATCAGTTTTAACTCCTCCACAGGAATAATGTTGAGCGGGAACAACTGGAATCCAATCTCGATCCATTTCAATTCCAATAGTCGAGAGCTTTTCAAAAATCGTCGGAAATTCGTGAATTACTTCCGCCGAAGCCAAATGAGTCGTATCCAAATAAACACACCAAGTCTGCCTCTTCTTCATTTCCGCATCGATGGCCCGGGCAACCACGTCCCTCGGAGCTAATTCTAAACGGGAATCATAGTCGTACATAAACCTCCGACCATGGTGATTTCGAAGGGTTCCGCCATGACCTCGAACCGCTTCCGTAATCAAAAAGCTACGCATTTGCGGATGAAACAAAGTGGTCGGATGGAATTGCATAAATTCCATATCCAAGATTTGGGCCCCAATCGCGTGCGCTAAGCCGATTCCGTCGCCGGTTGCAACTCTAGGATTAGTCGTATGCTGATACATTCGCCCACATCCACCGGTGGCAAGCATGATTGCCTTTGCGGCGAAGACCTTCTCCCCCAGCCCGCCAATGTTGGCCTGACAACCGCGGCAAACGCCACCAACAGTGAGAAGCGAGGTAACAAACGCATTTTCGTAAATAGTGATGTTTCTCGAGGCGCGAACCGCCGCAACCATCGTGCGTTCCACTTCCCACCCCGTGTTATCCGCGTGCTTGACTATTCGGTGGGTGCTATGCCCTCCTTCTTTGCCTAGAGAAAGTTCTCCGGCTTCCTTATCAAATTTGGCTCCGAGGTTTTCGAGCCACTCAATCGCTGATGGAGCATTTTGGACAAGGTAACGAACTGCTTCGGGATCATTGATATTGCCCCCGGCAACGAGCGTATCTTGCTCATGTAAAAGCCAATTGTCCGATTCTCCTACGGCTGCTGCAATCCCGCCTTGCGCCCACTGGGTGTTTGAATCACTGATCTCCGCTTTCGTCAGGACACAGACTTTTCCAAATTCTGCCACTGATAGTGCAAAGCTAAGGCCAGCCAGCCCACTTCCGATGACCAAGAAATCGTATTGTTCGGTGATTGCCACTATATGTTCCTACGAAGACACTTTGACGGCTTTGACCGCAATATCCGTTTCAATGATTGGAAGTTCAAACTTTAGCTTGCCATCCAGCCCGACCTTAACCGGGATACTGCGAATTTCTTCACCTTTCCAGGTGTCCCAAAGAATGACATTCCACTTTCCACTAGATAAACCGCTAAGGGTAAAGAGAGAAGCTGGCGAAGGCGCAACCGATTCCTTTTGTACACAAAGCTTCGTCCAAGTTCGATCTTCGACCCTTAACCAAGCGATGGCAACGGTATCTCCAACCGTTGCCCAACTAATCAAAGGGGGAGTCGGACGTGGGTTAAGGTCTCGGAAACGATAATTAGCCGTGAGCCAGTCTTTTCCGGTATTTGAAACAACTACCGTGTGTTTGCCGGCTGGAATCTTGACCGTATAGGTCCCGTCGTATTGATGGAGAGTATCGCCTTTGGTTGAACCATCAGAATCCGCAAAGTCTCTGGACAAGTAATTTGAACCATCAAGTTCAATTTTTAGCCTCGCCCCACCGTATCCAGAAACGCTGCTGACAAGAACATCAAAAGTAGTCGCCCGATCCAAATCACACGCGAACGTAATCGGATTGTGGCAGTCTCGATGATTTTCGATTCCATGTAGCACCCCCGAAACTGGAAGTTGACCAGAAACCGCTTCGGGTGTAACCCGAACCGTTCGCGGCAAGTTGTAAGGTCCCGCTTCCCAATTCATAGGACCTCCCTGAATCATGACGTCTTTCCTCGGCAGAGGGTTTGGTTTGGTTTTCCAGTCGATGGTCGGTTGCGTCTGACGAAAAGCCTCGCTCTGCCAATCTATACCCTTAATAAACTTAGCCACGGAACCAAAGAGCGGATACAAGCCCTTCGGCTCAATAAGGTTGTCCCACCACCAAGGTTGTGCAGCGCCACTCGATCCCATGCAGACCGAAATCCAAAGTGGATCGTGAATTTGGATCCCCGTCGGATCATCTTCGATTCGAGGTCCACTCGAATCTGCCCCGATTTCGGCGACATAGTGGGGCTTGCCCCAATTGCCTTTTCGTGACTGTTGGATAGCAATTTGGCTAATGACATCCGGTGACCCGTAATTGTGAGTCTGAATATAGTCAAGTTCCGGGAGCATGTCAATTTCCTTTACTCCCATCGAATTCGCAAAACTCGTTGTAATCAAGTGATGATAGGGATCAGTTTTCTGTAGGTGCTTGGCCATTCGTTGATGCCACTCTTTCGCAAGGTCAACTGGCATGTCTCGACTAATATCAATTTCGTTCCAAAATTCCCAAGCGAAGACCGTAGGATCACTCGAGTAGCGAGCTACAAGATATCGGAGCTTTTCGACATAATATCGATCCATTTCCGGGCTCTGCCAAAACTCAGTCGGAGAATGAAGGATTCCGCCGTTTGCGATATTGAACACCCCATCCTCCCAACTTGGAAAGCCATCCTTGTCCCTCAACATGTTGTAAGAGTCAATGCATAATTTGACCTTCATGTCATACTTTCTTGCCAGCTTCAGCACGTAGTCGAGGCGCCATAAATTCTCGATTGAGAATTGTCCAAGCCCTCTTCCATCCTTTGACTGACCCGGTTGTTCAATTCCAAATGTGGTCCAATGGGGACTTAACCAAATTCGGAAATAGTTGCAGCCTTGAGCCGCATATTGAGGGATCCACTTATCAAAATTGAAAGTTCCCGCGTCACCACCCCAACAGACATTAGCTCCCAATGGATAGAAACTTTTGCCTTCGGATGTTTTAAAAAATCGATGATCCTTTTCCGAAATTTCTGCAAATCCAGATCGTATCGCGGGCTTTGCATCTACCGAGCAATAATCGCTAATTGAACTTCCTGACCGGTCCTTGACCAAAGCTCCAATCTTATTCACACCTTCTTTTCTAAAAGAAATTTTGGCTTTCCACTTCCCCTTACCTTTCTTGGTTACTAGCTCTTTTTCACCAGAAAGGGTTCGGTCGCAATCCATATCAAAGTATCCAGGCACCCGAAAAACCTTTCCATCGGGCTCCTGGACTTCGAATTGAACCGAGATGTCAGCGGTGTCGAACGGATTATCATAGGTCGCCTTCAAATCAATTTCAAATTCGGTTGGCTCATAAACATTCGCGGAAAGGGTCAACGCCCTGATCGACTTTAAAAGGAGAGCCTCTTTGCTTTGGTACGGGGTGACAATCGGCGAGCGAACCATATAAAAGTAGCCAAATAAACCAAGAAAAACCATTGCTACACTCACTATATAAATGTTTGGCAGGCTGGTGCAAGGTTTATGAACGCAAATCAAAATTCTAGGGTAAACATCAACCGTGATCGCGGCTTCCCTTTTCTTCGTTGCAAGCATTTCAAATTTCCAGAAATCCGATGCAAAAATCGAACCTGTTTCGTGGATGAATGTGCGCATTCAGGATGAATTCTGGACCCCGCGCCAAAAGTCTTTGCTCAATCGCACCATGAGAGAGCAGTTCGACCAGTTGGTAGCCAAAAAGTACAAACAAAATTTCGAAAGAGCAGCAAAACGAGAAAAGGGTGGATACGTAGGCTATGTATTTAACGATTCAGACGTGTACAAGGTATTGGAAGCAGCCAGCTTCGCCCTCGGAATTGAGCGATCTCCTTGGCTCGAGAAAGAAGTAGACCAGTGGATTGATCTCATTAGTCGGGCTCAAGAGCCAGACGGATACCTTGATTGCCACTTCCAACTAGACGAACCGCAAAACAAGTGGAAAAATCTAAGAGATCAACACGAAATGTATTGCGCCGGACACCTATTCGAGGCTGCCTCCGCACATTTCCAAGCAACCGGAAAAACGTCATTCATAAAAGTCGCTCGAAAACTCGCCGATCACATTGATGCTCGGTTTGGTCCAGGGAAGAAAATGGGATACCCTGGTCACCCAGAAACCGAGTTGGCACTTTTCAAACTAGCCAAAGCGACCGGCGAACAACGATACTTTAACCTCGCGGAATTCTTCCTTAACAGCCGAGGCACAAAGTGGTTTGCTACCGAGCATAACACTCCCCTTAGTGAGTACAACGGCGAATACTGGAGCGACAACGTACTCATCCGAGACCACGAAACCATCATTGGTCATGCCGTTCGCGCTGCCTACCTGTTCAGTGGAGCGACCGATCTCGCTCGAGCTAAAGACGATCCGAAGCTCGAAGCTATGCTCGATCGAATTTGGCGCTCAACTACCGAGAAAAGAATGTTCGTAACCGGTGGTATTGGTCCAAGCGGAAGCAACGAAGGATTTACTGTGGATTATGACCTTCCAACTTTCAGCGCCTACCAAGAATCATGCGCTAGCATTGCAAACGCCCTTTGGAACTACCGAATGGCGCTGCTTCACGGAGACGGGAAGTATGCCGATGTGATGGAGACTGCAATTTACAACGGCTCATTGGCCGGGATAAATTACGAAGGTGACAAATACTATTACACCAATCCATTAGCTAGTCACGGAAATCATCATCGAGCCGATTGGTATGGCTGTGCGTGTTGTCCACCAAACCTGGCCCGCCTCATTGGCCAAGTCGGTGGACTTGCTTACGCCCAATCATCCGACAGTGCCTATATCATGATGTTCTTGGGTGGCACCGCAAAGCTGAATGTGGGCGGCAAGCAGGTTGGCCTAAAAGTCGAAACGAAATACCCCTATCAAGGCGAGGTAAAAGTAACCGTTGACCCAGCAAACCCTACGCCATTTGCTTTAAAAATGCGAGTACCAAGTTGGGTAACCAGTGTCGGAGTCTCGATCAACGGCAAGCAAGAAAAATTCGCTGTTCAACAAGGTTTTGCGACCATCAAACGAAATTGGGCGAAAGGCGATGTCGTCAAGCTCGTAATGGATATGAATGTACGCCGAGTCATTTCCCATCCATCTGTAAAAGACACATTCGGAAAATATGCTTTGGCCAGAGGACCGCTAGTCTATTGTTTAGAGGGAGTCGACAACCAATTTGACATGGATCAAATGGGCGTCCCTCTTAACGGAGCAATTACAGCAAAAAGCGTCAAAGGACTTTTCGGTGACACGACCGTTCTTGAAGGAGAAGGATTTATGACATCGGAGCAGTCGTGGTCAGGCAAACTCTTCGTGAATACTGAGCCAGCCAAAACAGTCAAGTTTCGGGCAATCCCTTATTGCTTCTGGGACAACCGCAAAGCGGGAGAAATGCGAGTGTGGATCTCACCAAATCCAACTCCTTCGCCAGTAAGAGGCTTTGAAAAGAAAGCAACTGTGACCACGTCATTCACCAACAGTAATAGTAATCCGAATGGAGTCAACGACGGATATGTGCCGTCAGATAGTAACCAGAATTCACCGAAACAACTCCACTATTGGCCACACAATGGAGGTCAAGAGTGGGTGCAATACACCTTCCCCGAAGCAATAACAGTGAACTCTTCAAAAATTTACTGGTTTGACGATACTGGGCATGGAGGATGCAAAATTCCAAAAGCATGGGTAATGCAAGTCAAAGAAGGTGGGGTCTGGAGGACCGTTTCACTGAAGTCCACCTCAAAATTTAGCCTCAAGCTAGACGCTTGGAATGAAGTGTTTTTCAACTCAGTAAGCGGAAAAGAATTCCGACTTCTTATTGATCAGCAAGATAAGTGGTCGTCTGGAATTCATGAATGGCAAATTTATTAGGAAAAAGAGTGATATTTTTGTTCGAAAACAAACTAAAATCCAACTATGTTTTTGAGCGTAGCTCTTTCATTCGCGCTGGTTGGATCAACCGGTCAAATTACCAATAGAGGCGGTCAAATGTGGACCGGTCATGGGGGGAATCCCTCACACACCGCCATGTCTGCTTTTCCTGCCAGAAAACTTGATTCGATATTGTGGACTGCGCCAGTTGATGTGACACCCCGTTACAGTGGAAATAGCCTACTAATTCACTACGGACAAACCAGCATTACCAACCAAAATGTGGTCATTACTTCGGTAAAGCAGAACTTGAACGATGGCTTCAAGATTCGTGCTTATCGAAGCACCGGTGCTGCACTGTGGACTGAGAATACTGATTACTCTGTACCGCCCCAAGGCTGGATTCCAAGTTGTAGCCCTACTCTTGTCTATACTCGCGGTCTTTTGTCCGACCCGATGGTCGCCTTTCCAATGGGCGGCGGTCGTGTAGCATTCCGTTCAGCCCACAACCCAACTGCAACGCCAGTGGTCCACGCATTTTACGGTGACGCAAACTTCACCAATAATCCGAGCCCGTATCTCAATAACGTTAAGATTTGCACGCCATTGACAACCAGTAGTGATGGCTCAATCTATTTTGGTTTTACAGTCTTAGGAAGCAACCCTTCAAGTTTGTCGAGCGGACTCGGCAAAATCGACAAAGATGGTAACGGATCTTGGATCTCGGCAGTGGCATTGTCTGGCGACAATGGTGTCAATCAAGTCAAATTTAATTGCGCACCCGCTGTAGATACAAAGAACCAGAATTTGTACATCACAACCAACGCAGGGAGCTTTGGTCGAGGCTTCTTGACTCGGGTTAATCCAAACACGATGCAAGTCCTTAGCCGGGTTCGACTTCTTGATCCGCGAAACGGAAACGATGCGCCTATTGACAACGAAGGAACTTCTTCACCGTTGATCGGTCCAGATGGTGATGTTTACCAAGGCGTATTGCCAGGTAACAATCACTGCCGAGGCATCTTGCTACACTTCTCCAGTGATCTTTCCCAAACCAAGATTTCAGGCGCATTTGGATGGGATGACACCCCATCCATCGTACCGAGCCATATGGTTGGCGGTTACACCGGTACTTCAAAGTATCTCCTGTTCTGCAAATACAACAACTACGCTGGTTGCGGTGGAACAGGTGCTAATCGCGTAGCAATTGTTGATCCAAATGCCGTGCAAACCGATGCAATCTTGGCGTTGCCAACAATGAAGGTTATCGATTCACTCCTTTGTCCAACCGTTGATGACGAATTTCCTGGTTCGCCGGAAGCTGTTCGCGAATGGTGTGTGAATTCTGCCGCGGTTGACGTTCCAAAGAGCTGTGTCATCGTCAGTGCTGAAGACGGAGTCCTCTATCGATGGAACTTGCAAACGCACAGCATTACCGAACAGATTCGACTCACACCGGGAATTGGAGAAGCCTATACTCCAACCTCAATCGGTCCAGACGGAAGAGTCTATGCCATCGCAAACGCAACTCTGTTTGCCATCGGCGTTGCAAATTAGTGACCCTTACTTCTACCTTTGTGGTCGCGCTGCTAGCGCGACCACATCAATCCTCGTCTAATCTAGATGCTTGGTTCAAAAAAGACATCAAGGGTCAAAGCTGTGCCTCATGCCATTCTGTTGATGGAATAGAGTTAAGGAGCTTTCTTGATTCAGATATTCGCCGGCGAACGGCAAGGCATCACCAGGGTGAAATTGCAAATTCAATCCGCAGCCTTATTGAGAGCCACCCAAAGGTAACAGGAGAAACTGGTGTCGCCTTTCGCCCACTTCAACCCGGCGGGAAATGCCTTCCCGGCAAAACTCCGGCAATTCGAGATAACGCCTTTATTTTAAGCTTGAGAAGTAGCTATCCATCCCTTTACATTCCAATCCAAAACCTCAAGGATGCCCAGCTATTTCAGAAAACGATTCTTGATATTGACCTCAACAAAGTTCCAATTGGCATCGAAATGAATCGCTTGAGCGCGGATGGAGCCCATGGACTCGAATACCAAACGATTGCAAACTGGTTTCCTGATGTAACCTCATTCAATTCAGATTTGCTTCGACCTGAACTTGAGGCCTACTACTTAGAGCCAACCGAAGAAAAGTTAAAGCAAATAGACAATAAGTTGCTGGAAATCGCCAAGCCAACCGACGGAATGACTGAACTCGCCCTGGCAAAGTATCGGTCTCTATTGCTCTACCAGCATGAGTTGAGAACGAAGAAGCCATCTAAATTCTTGCCGAAAAATAACCCGTTCTGGCAAGTCGCAGAATTCGCACGCCTCTACGCAGAGTCAGATCCACAACTTGTCCGCGTCCCCGAGGAAATCGCCGTTGCCAAGAAAATGTCCACCACTTTCAGAGATCAACTCAAGCAACTAAGGTTGCCATGGTTTTGGCTCGGATGGATCCGCGACCCAAGCTTAACCAAGAGTTCCCAGTCAAAAGAAACCGTGCGAGCCGAATACTTCACCCGGTTCCTAGAAGAAGACGGCCCTTTTATTGGACACGAAGCGTTTATGCTTTCCCGCAAACTCGCCGAACAGATAAGGAATCCGAATTACAAAGGTATTCCATTTGAAATTCAATACTCTTTCTTCCTCACCAACACGCCACTCATTGAGCGCGAACCAAAGGACCCTAAAGCAAAATTGCTTTTCCGTCAATTGACCGCCAACTCATTCAAAATGAGCCTCTTCTTGCTCGAAAGTGACTTGAAGAAGAACAATAAAGCCATCCGTAAAGTCCCTCAGGCCAGTCAAATGAAGTTCATTCGGCAATACCTTTCGGATATCAAGATGCCTCAAAATGAACTCATTGACCGAGTTCAAAAACGCCTCTTCGAAGCAACTGGCACCTAATCCTGAGAAAATCTTGCTCTTGTCTGCGGCACTTATGAATAAGGCTCACTAGTTTTGAGAGCGAGATTCTTAAGGAGGGAAAGTAATGTTGGACTGGACATGAGGAGTTCAGCCTTAGCCTCGGCGGCTAAGAATTTTACGTCAGGTGACTCAATTCTGGTTCCTTCCCATCAAAATCTCGCCAAACGTCATTGCCCTTTTGTTAAATAAGACATATACTGCCAACTATGCCCCTCACTCGTCGAGAACTTTTGGCCGGCGCCGTTGCCGTCGCCGCTTTCAGAGACAATGCTCTCGACTTCGTCGCAAATACAGTCGCCAAATATGGGAGTATGGATGACGCCCAAGATGAAGATTTTTGGATGCAGATTCAACAAGCCTTCACTCTTGACCGAAACACGGTCAATTTTAATAACGGAGGATGTTCGCCATCCCCACGCATTGTCCAAGATGCGCTACGACGACAGATCGAATTCGCAAATCAAGCGCCAAGCAACTATATGTGGCGAATCCTTGAACCTGAAGTTGAATCGGTCAGAGCCGGATTGGCTCGGGTATTCAAGTGCGATACCGAAGAAGTCGCCATCACCCGAAATGCTAGCGAGTCATTAGAAATCCTTATCCTTGGCATGGATTTAAGTCCAGGTGACGAAATCTTAACGTCAATCCTTGACTACCCTCGAATGATCACTACGATCAAGCAACGAGAGAGAAGAGATGGCGTCAAAATGGTCCAAGTAACGGTCCCCGCTCCTGCCTCAACTCACAAGGAATTGGTATCCGCATTTGAAAATGCAATCACGTCGAAGACCAAAATGATCGTCGCATCCCAAGTCTCATTCATGAACGGTCAAATTTTTCCAATCAAAGAAATTGTTGAGCTTGGGCGAAAGCACAACATCCCCGTTATTGTTGACGGCGCCCACGCATTCGTCCAGTATGGATTCGACAACCGTGACCTCAATTGCGACTTCTACGGAACCTCCCTCCATAAGTGGATGATGGCTCCCGTTGGTACGGGCATGCTTTATGTCCGAAAGAATAAGATTGAAGGCGTTTGGCCCATGATGGCGGCAGAAAATACCCAGAACGACAATATTCGAAAATTTGAAGAAATCGGTACGCACCCAGCGGCAAATCATAACGCTATCGGAGAAGCTCTAAGTTTCCACGAAACCATCGGAATGAAGCGCAAAGAAGCAAGGCTCCGTTATTTACGTCATCGCTGGACCGACAAGCTAGTCGACATGAAGAACGTTCGCTTCTACACCAATCTTGATCCAAAACATTCCTGCGCCTTAACCACGGTTGGAATCGAAGGCATCAAAACTGCTGATCTCGCGGCATGGCTCCTGGCTAAGCACAATATCTTTGTCGTCGGAATAGTAAACGACTTCATTGATGGAATGAGGATTTCGCCCAACGTCTATTCAACTGTTCAAGAAGTTGATCGTCTTGCCAATGCCATGGTGCACGCCGCAACGAAGGGAATCGACTAGTAGTACTTGGGGCGTTGTTTTATGGGCCTCACAAAAGGGCTAGTACTTGGCTGCCTCCGCAGCCCTGCCAGTTAAGATTTATATGCGCACTGAGATTTTTGTGTGTCCTTAACATTGCTGTGGAGGCTCTCAAAAGCGTAAGTTGCGGGCAAGTGCGTCACCACTCTTGACTCCCTAACTCTTCGTCATTTCCGCCAACTTACTAACCGTGTTCCAATTTCGCCCAGTCCACGTTTTGCCAAGCTTTCTATCAAGATGAGACGTTAATTTCGAGTCCCCAATTCCGTCCGGGAAGATCGCATAAACATGCTTCCCATCCGCATGTACGACTTCGCGCCCAACAATACTGGCCTGCAGTAACTCAACGTCCTTCGGCACAGGAACTGACTTCATAAACAAAACCAGCAGATGTCCAGGGTCTTGAATCGCCTCGTCTGGAAAAGGGTTTCGTTCCATCACGGAGACAATTTCAGATGGTGTCCGAACCACAAACTCTGTCGCTAATCCAAACCTTTGCTCAATCTCTTCACCAAGAAAAATTTCAAGCTCCTGAGTGCCTCTTTCTTCCGATTCAAAAACGACGTTCCCACTCTGTAGGACCGTTTGAACTTTGGTAAACCCAAGTTCAGTTAGGAACTCACGCAACTCCGCCATCGAAAGCTTTTTGTTTCCACCAACGTTAATCCCGCGAAGAAAGGCAATATAAGTCAAGATGCAAAGAGTTTACAGAACTTGGATAGGTCATGTGATGACCATCAAACGACAAGCCTGCAAATTAAAGAATATATGTTTAGGTTCCTTTCGCGACGAAGTCACCAGCATATCGGAACCAATTCTCAGCCGATTAAGGTACACATAGCATCAATGCCAGTGCTCTCTACACTAGTTCTTTTTGGCGCCCAACAATCGGCGTTTAATTCTGGTCCAAATCCGTTGCTCATGCAGCATCCGACCATCAACCGAACCACCGTAGTCTTCCAGTACGCCGGCGACCTTTGGTCGGTACCTCGAACTGGTGGTGATGCAACCCGCCTTACCAGCTCACTAGGAGTCGAGTCAAATCCCCAATTTTCTCCTGACGGCTCAACCATCGCCTTCACTGGCCAATATCACGGAAACTACGATGTCTTCACCATTCCGGCAAGCGGCGGAGTGCCTAAGCGATTGACTTATCATCCTTCCATGAAAACTGTTGCAGGTTGGACTCCGGATGGAAAGTCGATTATCTTCTCTTCAACTATGTTCTCCAACACCGACGCATCAATGATGTATACCGTTGGCGTAGATGGAGGAGTACCAAAGCAGCTTCCTTTCCCGATGGGAACCATGGCGTCTTTCTCTCCCGATGGTAAGCAACTTGCCTACGTGCCTGGATTCAAGTGGCAAGAAGCATGGAAGCGATACCGCGGTGGGCAAGCCTATTCCATCTGGATTGGTCAAATGTCGGATTCCAAAGTCTACGAAATTCCGCGCAAAGGATGGGAGACCTTCGAACCAATGTGGGTTGGTAACAAGATTTACTTCTTGTCTGATCAGAAAGGTCCGGTTGGTTTAAGTAGCTTTGATCTCGATTCTAAGAAGGTGACAGAAGAGATTCCCGGTGAAGGTTTCGATCTCAAATCGGCTTCCGCAGGACCTGGCGCCATCGTCTACGAGAAGCTTGGAAGCATTAACCTCTTTGACTTAAACACAAAGAAATCGACCCGTTTAAACATTAACATTCGAGGAGACTTCCCTGAAGTTAGAACCAAATTCAAGTCGATTGGTAATTACGTGAACGGTGCGAGCATTTCGCCAAGCGGACAGCGTGCAGTTGTCGCAGCTCGTGGCTGGATTGCAACCGTACCTGCATCGAAAGGAGATGCCCGGTTTCTCAGCAGCCAGCAAGGCGTTTTCCGAAGAGACCCGTCGTGGTCACCAGACGGAAAAACGATCTCGTTCATCTCCGATGAATCTGGAAAGCAACAATTGGCGCTTTTCGATGCCGCAACATCAACAACCAAACTAGTCAACTTAGGCGATTCCCCCGCCTACTACTACGGTTCCGGCTCACAATATTGGTCACCAGATTCTTCCAAGATTTGTTACACCGACAATCGAAACAAGCTTTGGATGATGGACGTTGCCACGGGCAAGAATACGCTGGTAGACCACGCTACTTACACCGATCCAAATGTTTCGATGGTGGCTCGATGGTCTCCTGATTCAAAGTGGATCACCTATGCCCGAGATCTCGACAGCCATATGCAAGCCGTTTTCATTTATAACGTAGCAACTGGAAAGTCGACTCAAGTGACAGACGGTTTAAGCCTTGCCAAGAATCCGATTTTTGATCGAAATGGTAAATACCTCTATTTCTACGCAAGCACGAATGCTGGTCCAGCCACAAGTTGGCTCGATATGTCCAGCATGACGAATCCCGTCGTTCTCAGCTCGGTCTACTGCATCGTTTTGTCCAAGGATCTTCCAAATCCATTGAGCCCTGAAAGCGACGAAGAAGTGATTCCTGTGCTTCCTGGATCAGAGCCAGCCAAGAAAGCGGATGAGTCAAAGTTCACGATCGATCTTGACGAAATCGAGAAGCGTATTATCACGTTGCCTATGCCGACCGCAGAATATACGGGTCTTGAACCTGGCACGCCGGGCAGCTTCTTTGCGCTAGCCACCCCACCTCACGTAAACCCAATGGCTCCATCGCCTTTTGCTTCAATTAGCAAATGGAGCATGGCGGCGCGAAAGGCTTCTCCGTTTGGAATGGGTTCTAGCCTGAGCACGACGCCCGATGGCAGCAAAGCTCTCCTTCTCGGCCCAGCGGGCCCAGCAATTGTCAGCACAGCCGGTCCTTCTGGACCTGGCGAAGGAGCCCTTGAACTTTCAGGATTGAAAGTTAAGATTGATCCAAAAGCCGAGTGGAAGTCGATTTTCAACGACATTTGGAACAACGAGCCAATCTTGTTCTATGCCGCAAATCTACACGGAATCAATGCCGAGGAAATGCGAACACGATATGCGCCATTCCTCGATGGCATTGCATCCCGTGAAGACCTCAATTACTTATTCACTGACATGCTAGGCGAGATCGCTATTGGTCACATGTGGGCTGCAGGTGGTGATATTCCAAGCGTAGGAGGAACTCCTGGCGGCCTGCTCGGTGCCGACTATACCATGGAAGGCGGTAAATACCGATTGAAGCGAATCTATGATGGAGAGCGATGGAACCCCGGGCTTTATGCTCCTCTTGCTCAGCCAGGCATTAACGCCAAAGTTGGTGAATATATTCTTGCTATTGACGGCAAAGAATTACTTGACTCGAACGATATCTACGAGACTCTAGAAGGGAAAGCTGGAAAGCAAGTCAAAGTAAAGATTGGACCAAACCCAACGGAAGTCGGTTCACGCGAAGTCACGGTAGTTCCTGTCGGCTCAGAAGGCGCCCTACGCAATAGAGCTTGGGCCGAAGATAACCGAAGGTATGTCGATAAAATGACCGGCGGTCGAGCGGGCTATGTTCATGTTCCAGATACTGGGGCAGGTGGTTGGACTTCGTTCCAACGATACTATTACTCTCAAGTAGGAAAAGACGGAATTGTCGTCGATGAGCGTTTCAACCATGGCGGCTTAATCGTGGACTACATTGTCTACGAAATGAGCAAGAAACTCGAAGGAGCATTTACTCCGCGAGACGGCAAAGATTGGCCAACTCCTGGAGCAACCATCTTTGGACCAAAAGTGCTGATTGTCAATCAATTTGCTGGCTCTGGTGGAGACATGTTCCCTTGGCTGTTTAAGCACAAGAAGATTGGACCAATTATTGGTAAAAGAACTTGGGGTGGTCTTGTTGCCTCTTTCGGATTCCCAACGGTCGATGGTGGAAACATTAATTCACCAAACTGTGCATTCTACAATGTTGATGAAGGTCGATGGGATGTAGAAGGTCACGGTGTTGATCCGGATATTGACGTCGAACTCGATCCGTTTATGTGGCGCCAAGGAAAAGACAGTCAGCTTGAAAAAGCAATTGAAGAAATCAACAAGCAGCTTGCGAAATACAAAGCACCAGTCTTGAAGAGACCAACTAACCCCGACAAGAGCAAAGTCGGAGGATAGAAGGGAAACACATCTTGGGCTCGCTGCCTCAATAACAAGCGAGCCCGGGTTGCTTAATCATCCGTTTCTGCCAAGAAGTACAGCACCTGAGGCTAAGAAATCACTTGGTGAACTAGAACTGGATGGCTGCCTCCGCAGCCCATAGTTAGACAGATTTATTGGCTCAACTTTGACAAATAGGACACAAGCCCCATGCTGTGGAGGCTAGTGAAATCCCTCAAGCCCTTCATCAATGCAACAGACTCCGTACGTTCGCCGCAATCCCAAACGTATCTCTCATCAATCTCCGAAATTCATCTTGTAACGCCCTTTCGGGGCTAAAGTCAGGACCGTTGCAATTGGACTGAATGTCTATTTGAACCCAGATAACGATCGCTCAAAGTTCTCACCCTAAATGACGAGGCACATGATTTGTCGAAGTTTACGTCTAGTCCTATTTCAGCAATGAGACAGCCAACTTAGCCTTCGCCAATTTGGCAATATCTAATGGAGTCCGCCCCTTTTTGTCTTTCAGTTTCTTGTTGGCTCCCGCCTTAAGTAGTGCCGTTATGGATTCAGAAGCGTTCGACTTGGCGGCATAGTGAAGCGCAGTCATGCCAGAACTCGGACTAGTGAGATTTACCTTTGCCTTAAATTTGACCAATGTCTTGATCATTTCGGTTTTGTTCTTAAACGTAGCAATCATCAGTGGGGTCAGTTGACCTTTGTCGCTCGTAGGATTCTCTGGGTTGATCGTGAACACATTTGGGTCTGCCCCCTTGGAAAGCAAGACGACAGCAGCCTTCGTGCTATTGTTGTATTCTGCAGTAAGGTAAATCGGCACCAGCCCTTCAAATACTGGATTCATTGAACATTTGGCATTTGGGTTAACACCGTATTTAATCAGGCGTTCTGTAACTTCGCCCCACCTATCGAGACGCGAAGCTTGGAGCATGGCCGCACCGTGGTTGCCGCTGGGGTTGGCTCCATGCTCATAGAGTAAGCGCATCCCAGTCAGCACGTTGCCGGTCATATCCGACCTTCCAGAAAACGTACATAGAGAACCAATGACTGTCTCGCCATAGTCTTTGAACTGACTTTTAGGAAAGGAATTGATCTTCTTCAGGGCTTGGTCTAATTCACTCCACCGACTTCGAAAAATGAGGTCCACAAAATCTGGTTGGTTAGTGTGCGTTTGCGCTTGCGTAGGGACAAAGTTAACCGCTAAAAGTAAACCCGGGAAGATTGTCATGATTAACCTGCACCTTCTGTAGGAGCAATCCAAAGGAGTTCACGGCTGATGATGAGATCCGCAGGTGTAGCCGCGCCGCCTCCGTTTGCAACTTTCACTTGAACGGTTCCGGTACCTGCAGGTCCGAAATATTTTTCACCTGTTGAACGCCCGCGAATGCCAACATAAACTCTGACCGGATCTACTGCACTATGTTCGTGATAGGTTGCCACATAGGGCATACTTTTCCCAACGATTATGGAATTCCAATAGTTTCACAATTTGTAAAGTCGTAGGTTCTTTTTAGAGTTTCGACTTTCTTTGGCCGTCGCTTACCTTTCATTTATTTATATGCCAGTTAGTAAATATCGCCAAATTAAGAAAGTCGGATGCCTGACGTCATTTGTGCTTTCAAACAAGTTAAGTTGTTGAATGTGCATGGCAGGTAAGGGAGGCGGTTTCGTAGAGGTTGTCCCGTCGTCGAGTCAAAATTGCTTGAATTGGTACCGACCTCGATTTGCCTTTAGTTCCTTCGTGGCTAAATGCCTGAACAAATACAATTGGACTCAATGTCTATTTAATCCCAGACAACAATCGCCTAAAGTTCTCACCCTAATTGATGAAGAACCAAAACTTCTCGGCTTTGCATCGACTACTGTCGCGAACCTATGTCTGATCCCGGAGGGATTGCAGCATGTAGCCGGGTGGTCGGAGATGAAGCGAGCCTCTGGCGAAGCACCATCGGAGACCCCCGGAAAGCAATAGAATCCTCAAAAGTCCGAGGAACGATCAATCACCCGTGCTGCACGATCAGCTAGTGGGAAGTGACCCCGCCGTTACGGCGGCAATAAATGAACTTCGCAACCGCAATACGGAGCAATCAAAACCGACACCAACCCGGAACAACGCAAAACCGGTGACCGGTACTATCTACCAATGATCCCTGCCAACCTAACCGAACATCGAGCGATCGAATTCACCGCATCCCAACTTGCGGAAGCGGTGACAACTTGCTTCGAAGGTTACATAATGCCCTTCATCATCGATGCCCCAGCATTCGAACGACGCTTCCGACCCGAAGGTCTGGATTCCCAAGCTAGCATCATCTTGAAAAACGGCGAAAATCCTGCCGCGGTCTGTCTCATCGCACGCCAAGGTTGGACCTCGCGAGTTGCCGCAATGGCGATTGCTCCTGCTTTTCGGAGACAAGGGGTTGGTCAACATCTGATGAACCTGGTGATTGAAGAGTCGAGAAAGCGCAATGATCATCGCCTCGTTCTTGAGGTCATCGAACAGAATCCTCCCGCAATTGGTCTATATGAAAGTGTTGGGTTAACCAAAATCAGAAGACTGGTTGGATACCGACGAGAACCAAGTCAAGGAACTATGACCAAGGTTGAAATCATTGATCCGTCAATCGTCATTCGGCAACAAGTGATCGAATGTGATCACGATCTTCCGTGGGATTACCGACCAGAAACCCTAAGCCTAAAGGGAACTCCAATGAAAGGGGTGACCCTCGATAGTGAAGCATTTGCGCTGATAACCGACACCATTCCGGAGCGCATAATCATTTGGTCGATCTTCACAAAAAGGGCAAACCGAAACTCAGGCAAAGCAAAGAAATTAGTAGAGGCAATCGCAGCCATGTATCCCGAAAAAGCTCTTGTGACTCCTATCGCATTGCCCGACGACCATGCTCCGGAATTCTTACGTGCTGCTGGATTCAAAGAAGTCGATATCAGCCAATTCGAAATGGCAATCGACCTTACGCAATAATGTCATGAACGACGTTTCCGTAAACGTCCGTGAGCCGAAAATCTCGACCAGCATGCCGATAAGTTAACTTGGTGTGATCAAAGCCTAGCAGATGCAAAATTGTCGCATGGAGGTCATGAACGTGGACCGGGTTCATTTCGGCCTTGAATCCAAATTCATCGGTCGAGCCATAAATCGTTCCGCCTTTAACTCCGCCGCCTGCCATCCAATACGTAAAGCCGTAATGGTTATGATCTCGTCCATTAGACTTGCCCGCATTAGATCCCGGCGTTGGAAGTTCAACTGTCGGAGTTCGACCAAATTCGCCGCCCCAGATAACCAAAGTCTCCTCAAGCATTCCTCGCTGCTTCAAGTCGGTCAACAAAGCCCCAATACCTTGGTCCGCTTCCTTGGCGAGGTTTCGATGCGCAACTGCAATGTCATCATGGCTATCCCAAGGTTGTCCGGCACCTTGGTAAAGCTGAATAAATCGAACCCCTCGTTCCGCTAACCGACGAGCTATTAAGCACTGGCGGGCAAAGTTTCCTGGTCCATACATTTCCTTTGTAGCCTGGGATTCACGGTTTACGTCAAAAGCATCGGTTGCCTCAGTCTGCATCCGATAAGCTAGCTCAAACGACTGAATCCTGGACTCCAAAGCTGGGTCATTGTCGCGCTTCGCAAGGTGCTCCTTATTGAGTCTTTGAACCAAATCAAGCTGCTCTCGCTGGTCGGTTGGCAAGGTGTAATGGTTCTTGATATTCTCAACAATTTTGTCAATATCCGTCTGGTTGGGATCAATATACGTTCCTGCCAATACCCCAGGCAAAAAGCCAGATTGCCAATTCTGAGTTTCCTGAATTGGGAACCCGCCGGGGCACATTGAGATAAATCCTGGTAGGTTTTGGTTCTCAGTCCCCAATCCGTACAACACCCATGAACCCATCGAAGGTCGCACCTGACGTGCGTCTCCACAATTCATCAGCATGAGCGAAGGCTCATGATTTGGCACGTCCGCATGCATCGAGCGAATGATACACATATCATCCACATGCTGAGCGACATTCGGAAAGATCTCACTAACTTCGATCCCAGACTGCCCGTATTTTTTGAACGTGTAAGGAGACCCGAGTGCGGCTCCAGTTCTCCGTTCGGTCGGCAGACTTAACGGAATAACTTGTCCGTGATACTTCGTGAGCATCGGCTTCGGGTCAAAGGTATCAACTTGCGAAGGCCCCCCGTTCATAAACAGAAAGATGACCCGCTTAGCCTTGGCGCGTAGTGGAGGCTTTTTCGCTGCCATCGGGTTATAAGGTCCCACCTGCCCCCCAGCTTGCATGGAGGGTGCACCAAGGGCAGTTTCACCAAGCAAACTCATCAGACCAACAGCGGCAAATCCATTACCCATCCGACCGAGAAGCTCTCGTCGAGTAAGAAAGAGGTCTCTTATTTGTTTGCTGTGGTCAAAATCGGACATGGTTTCTCCTGCTCTAGTCTACGAATAAAAACTCGTTGGTCATCATCAATGCTTGTGCGTAAAGCGTAATACGGTTAAGCGGTTCCCCGGGTGGAGGACCGAACCCAGATTTCGCACTCCAGATTCGCTTTCCATCGGCTGATTCAATCGTTGGACTCCACTCGGTGGCATCATAGCCGTCATTAGTTTGCGGATCTATGATGAAGTCCAAAGTGTCGCCTTTTTGGACATTAATGGACCCAACTTCAGTCTGAGTCATGGAATTATGAACGACCCACTCCCCAAGCAAACCTTCTCTGCTCGATACAATCCGGGCCTTCACCCCATCACCACCCGCATTCGAATGCTTGAGCCTAGCTTTCACCTGAACGACCAAATTTTCGGGCGCAACCCATCGGCGAACCAATTGATGTGCGGCATCTCGACCGGGATGTCCACCATCAGGATTAAGAATGATGTATCCGAGCTTGGGGTCCGGCAAATCTTTACTCACTCGGTAGCTATTCTCACCGAAATAAGCGAGAGGAGTGAACGCCGAAGTCTTTTTAGTCGCGCCATCATATTCGCCAAAACCATACCGCCATTCACTTTGTGGGGCAGCTACTTTAGATTGGCTCCCAGGCTTCAAGTATCCCAACCCAGCCGTTATCTCCGAAGCATCTGGCTGGCGAGCAAAGAGCAGTTGGTATAGGCGCTTGATCCTTTGAGTATCATCCGATGCTCCAACCAGTTCTGACCTTGAGGTGGCAATTTTTGCCTGTTCGATGCTCAAAGGCGAATTCATAAAGAACAGAGCCTGTTGGGGGACTGTCGTCATAAAGCGTCTCGCACTTGTGCTGTCCGGGGAGGCAAAGTCAAAGGTCCGGAAAATGCCGGGTAAGTTCTGGCGTTCAACAAATCCGTATAGCGCCCTTCTCGGTGTGTAAGGCGCACTCCAAAGGTCGACGGATTTACCCCCAATTTTGCTTTGATCTAAACGTCCAGACGCAAGGAAGACCGAGTCCCTCAATTGCTCAAGATCAAGTCGTCTCCGATTCATATGGCTCAGATATCGATTTTCTGGATCAGCATTAAAGGTGGCTGCCGAAACCGCACTAGATTGACGGTAAGTGGCTGAAGTAACGATCAATTGGTGAAGTTTCTTCACCGACCATCCTTCTTCCATAAAAGTTGAAGCCAAATAGTCTAGCAACTCAGGATGTATAGGTCGATCTCCCTGAAAACCAAAGTCAGATGGCGTCCGTACAATGCCAGCCCCAAAGTGACCCTGCCAAACCCGATTGACAAACACTCGTGCAGTCAGTGGATTATCTTTTGAAGTAATCGATTGAGCAAGCTGAAGTCTGCCACTGCCATTTTTCCAATGCGCCCTTTCTTCGCCCGGCTTAGATAGGGCAAGCAAAAATCTTCGCGGCGCCACTTCACCCGGGCTGCCCGGATTCCCGCGCTTAAAAACTACTCCGTCACTTGGATTAGGATTGTCTTGCATTGCCATGGCGAACTCAGGAGTCGCTGGTGCTCCTTCTCTCAGGCTCTCCAAGTCGGCTTGGAGCGAAACCATTTTTGCCTTATCAGCGGGGTCAAATGCATCAGCAAGGACAGATAGATTCACACCCTCCGGCACAACCTCCGGACGAACTGCCTGCAGAGCCTGCTTAACCCCATCACTTAGCTTCTGGCTGAGAGTCGGCGAAGTTAGCATGGTGCGGAGCTTGCTAACTTGAAACATGACGTGGGATTTCAAAGCCTCAACGGTCGCGGTTTCCTTTTGGTTGAAGACGAGCCATGGTTCGCGAATAGACTTGTCGGAAATGGGAGCATTTACTTCCGAAGTAGAAGCAAAAACACTGTATAGGGAGTAATAGTCTTGAGTTGGAATCGGATCAAATTTATGATCATGGCATCGGGCGCAAGCCACCGTGAAGCCCTGAAACCCTCGCATCGTGACATCAATTCGATCATCAATAATGTCCGGCTGACTATTGAGGAACCGACGTCCGATATTGAGAAACCCAAGAGCCGCCAATGGCTTCTTATTGTCGCCATTTTGAATTTCGGGCAAACAATCAGCCGCAAGTTGCTGAGTCACAAACTGGTCATAAGGCAGATCCCGGTTTAAAGCATCTATGACCCAATCACGATATGTGTACGCATTGGGATAATTCCGATCTTCCTCAAAGACATATCCCTTTGTGTCGGCATACCTCGCCACATCAAGCCATTGACGGCCCCAACGTTCACCATATTGAGGTAAAGCAAGAAGTCGACTGACAACTTTTTCGTAGGCGTCTGGTGCTTTGTCCGCCAGGAACTCGTCAACTTCTTTCGAGCTTGGCGGCAAACCAATGAGATCGTAAGTCACTCGTCGAATGAGTGTTCTCCGGTCAGCTTCACTCGAAGGTGTTAGCTTTTGAGATTCGAGCTTAGAAACGATGAAGTTGTCGATCGGATTTCGAACCCACTTAGAATTAGTCACATTAGGAACAGGCGCCTTTATCACGGGTTTGAGCGACCAAAGTTGGGCCTTCGGTGCGACCGACTCAGCCGGCCAAGGCGCCCCCATGTCAATCCAAGTTTCTAAGTTCGCAATCTCCTCTGCCTTTAGTTTTTTGCCTGGTGGCATCTTCAAAGATCCCGTTTGATGCACCGCAAGAAGCAAAAGGCTCTTGGTTGGGTCCTTGGAAATTAGCGCAATTCCCGAGCTTCCACCCTTCAATATTCCAGCGGAATTATCGAGTCGCAGCCCGCCACTTTGCGAAGTGCTCCCGTGGCATGAATAGCAGTTCTCTGCCAAAACTGGACGAATCTTTGCCTCAAAGAAAACCGTTTGATCCGGTGTAGCTTGAGGAAGTTGCGCTGTGCCGGGGAACGAAACCGCTAGCCCAGCAATACCCGCGCTCAGGATCGGGAAAATCAGCGAAAGTTTCCGCCGCCACTTACCGTTGATTGCCCCTTCAATTTCCGCCATGCTAATGATCAATTAGAGCATAACACAGCTTCGTGGGTAAATCAGCAAATCACCTTGACAGATTGCCAGATATCGAATACGCTAGAGCTGAGTTTCCCTATGAAGAAATTTATCTCTCTTTTGCTTGTTTTTAGTGTGGTCCCTACTCTGTTCGCTCAAGACGACCAGATTCCAAAGCTGAGCCCCGCCAGCATAAAGTATCGCGAATATCGTGAAGCGATTTCCGAACCGGTTTACGGTCTCGCCAAAGTCAAGGCAATGGTCAAGAAGATCAAAGCCGACAAAGAAGAAAATCATCGAATGCCCCAGGCCGAATATGATGCCCTTTCCTTCAACGAGAAGTTCACCTATAACATGATCCATGGCGAAGACGCAACCCAAAATTGCGATGTCATGATGGGCGTCGTGAACGAAGAAAAAAAGATCTTCGCCTTCACTCCTAGCGTGTTTGGTGGAGAAGTGATGTGGAGCGAGCGACAACAAGACTTCTTCAAAAACAACCGTGCCAAAGTCATTTCACTCGTAAGATCAACAATCCTACTGCGGCAACGAGTCGGAGTCAATTTCAAGGAATTGATCACCGACCAAAACATGGTTGAAGTCATTCCCGACCTAATCAAGGTCTACAACATTAAGAAAAAGGACCACGACATCCTCACTGTCCTCATGATTCTCATGAAAGAAGGAAACTTCCCTGAATTCGTGAAATCACAATCCTACGAAAAGTTGTACGGCGAAAACTCAAATTACAAAGGCAGCCTCGACGCCACCTCTGCAAACCAGAAACTGATCATCAGTCGGGCAATGGCATTCTACAAAACGAAAGTTAAGTGATTTGCTCGCTACTCGCAACCCTCGCATTGGGTCAAACCCATAGATTTGTAACCATCAAGGCGGGGTCCTATCGAGTCGGAAAATACGACCGACTCGATAGTCCTGTTCGCAACGTGACCCTCAAGGCGTTTCAAATTGCAACCTGTGAAACCACGAACGAACAGTTCGAAGCATTCATAAAAGCGACCGGATACGTCACCGATGCGGAAAAGTATCACAACGCCATGATCTTCCAACCGGGTCTAAAAGAATTCCGGTGGATTCGCGATGAATCCGCCAACTGGAGATTTCCCAACGGAAAATCCCGTGGCGGCATCGACGACAAAATGAACCACCCCGTGACCTCAATCAGCT
>JBAXBU010000011.1:0-55902 GCA_037141835.1 Armatimonadota bacterium
GGGGAAAGACAGGGCCCTTTGCAAGGTGTCCATTATTTTTGAAGGAATGGTACAGATGGATCCAAAATCGAAGCCAGCTACTATGAAATCGACCGCGAAAACGGATCAAGTGATCGTGAAAAAGGATGGAAAATGGTGGCTTCAATCCATGAAAAATACGGAAGAGACAATGACAATGAACGGCAAGCCGTTCAAAGGCTAGTCGTTTCAGCTTGAATCATTGAGCGAGCCGCGTATCCTAAAATGAGGAAGACGAGGCTCGCAGCGTGAGCAACAACCGGAAGCATTGAACTTGGCACCAGGGCAGACCATAAAGATTGAATTCCGACCGATGAGTCTGGCGCGAAGTAATAGTAGTGATATCTCTGTGGCCTGGTGCTTGCCGAATAATAGGGAATGTACCTTTGCAATCCGCCGAGGACCTCAAACAGCAATGGCATCAATAGACCGAAGCCAAGAGATAGTAGAGCCCTTGGGCGTCTCGCTTGAAGAGATTGAAAACCTCGGACAACAGTCAAGTTTGCGATCAATAGAACTACAAAGAAGCCTATTCCAGCGAACGAATTCCGTTCCGTCTCGGAGTAACTTGAACTGTAAGGAGTATGGGACGTGACTCCGATCGATTGGATGCCAATGTGGCCCTGAAACATTGAGATCACAGCGGCAATGATGGGAATGCCGATCCCAAGAATGGTCAAACCATTTGCCAAACTTCTATGTCTTGCGTTTCCCAATCTAGGACTATCTTAGCATCACTGATGACCTTGAAATACAAAAGAACCCCTCAACTTGAGGGGCTCTCATCAATATCCTCTACTCTTTCCAGAGTGGGCCGAATACCGCTTCTGACATTGCATCAATTTCGGCTAAAAAGCTTTGCTTTGGCTTAGCTTCTGCCTTGACTCGCTTTGGAAGAGCAAACTTAATTGCTCGTCGGATCGGCGTAGGAAGAACGAAATATGTTCTTCGAAGGAATGTGTTTACAACCATGTGGAACCTCCTTTTGGTCGTAGCCCATGTCCTAGGCTTTCGGACTGAACGAAACAGTGTTCAGTTGTAATTGTTCGACTGTGAACACTTCTATTATGGCATATTTAGGCTTATGCGTAAGGGCGACGATGCCCAGAGTTCAAGAAGCCTTAACAATTGATGCTTAGAAGCCAAACTTACGCAGCTTTCTGAATACGTTCTGGCAACAACTTAACTTCAAGCTCGGTTGCGGAACTCGGAGCGAGAACCATGGCTCGTTCAATCGTATTCTCAAGCTCTCGGACATTTCCCGGCCATGAGTAGGCATGCAGGGAAGCTGTTGCTTGAGGACCAATTTCGAGTCTGTCTCGACTGTTTTCGGCAGCGTACTTCGTCATAAAGAGCTCTGCGAGAGGAACAATGTCTTCGATTCGCTCTCGAAGTGGTGGAATCAAAATCTCAACAACCTGTAACCGATAGAGAAGATCCAACCGGAAAGTCCCTTGCTCAACTGCCGCACGTAGATCGCGGTGAGTCGCCGTTATCAATCGAACATCAATCTTGGTCGGTTTCGTGCTGCCTAATCGTTCAATTTCGCGCTCTTGGAGCACGCGGAGCAATTTAACTTGCACCAAGTGAGGAATTTCCCCAATTTCATCTAAGAACAATGTTCCTTCGTTTGCCGCCTCAAAACGACCAATCTTGCTTCCATTAGCACCGGTAAAGGCACCCTTCTCGTAGCCAAAAAGTTCGCTCTCAAGCAAGGTGTCGGGCAACGCCGCGCAGCTAACTGCAACAAATGGCTTCTTTGCTCGTGATGAAAGCGTGTGGATTGCCTGGGAAACGACTTCTTTGCCAACGCCGCTTTCGCCACCAATCATGATGGTCGCTTTTGAATCTGCGACTTGGCGAACAGTTTCCAGAACTTGCTTCATTGCTGGGCTAACTGCCAAGAATGGATCGCCCCCGAGGTCAACCTTTCCAGCCTTCTTCTTTGATTTAGCTGGTGCCGATTCGCCATCTAGTGCGCTGGCAGCAATTTTCTTGAGTTGATCGAGGTCAAAAGGCTTGGTAACGTATTCGAATGCACCATTTCGGATGGCAGCAACAGCCTGAGGAATGGTGCCGTAAGCGGTCATGATTACAACCGGAACATCTGGTTGGTTTTCATGAATTATTTTTTGAAGTTCGTATCCATTCATGCCTGGCATCGTGACATCAGTAATGACTAAGTCAAACGTGTTGTTTTCGAGCAGTTGTAAAGCGTTATGGGCATCTTCGGCCACCGAAACTTGGTGGCCAACTTTTTCGAAAGCCATTTGCAAGATTCGGCGAATATTCAATTCGTCATCGACAATTAGGATCTTTGAATGTTTACTCATGCGGCTATCCTTAAATGATCGGCAAATTGAACCCAGAACCTTGAACCTCGTTCGGGAATTGATTGAACCTCAATCTTGCCCCCGTGGGCTTCAATGATTTTGCGGCAGTTGCTGAGTCCAAGACCGGTGCCTTTTGGCTTGGTTGTGAAGAAGGGCATATAAAGCTGGTTAAGAATTTCATCGGACATTCCTGCACCGGTATCACTCACCTCAAAGCCATTTTCGAAAGTTCGAATATTGACCTTTCCACCGCGTGATGTGGCTTGAAGTGCATTGATAAGCAGGTTGCGCATGACCTGCTCTACCTGGTTCTTATCCATGCTTACCAAACTGTGTTGGGCTCCTTCCGTTGTCAATTCAATTCCCGCTTCTACAAACTCGTGAGCATGAACCGCGGCAAGTCGCTCAGCAATAACTTGGAGATCTCCAATACTGAACACCGGTTCCGCCGGCTTTGCAAATTCTAAGAACTGGGTGCAGAGTTCGCTGAGTTTTACTGCTTCGTCTTCAATCATTTGGGCGAGCTCCTCTGATTGTTCAGGAGCGTGGGCGATGAGTTGGGCTGCGCTTCGAATTCCAGTAAGTGGGTTTCGGATCTCGTGCGCAATGGCTGCTGTCATTTGACCAATTTCAGCCAATCGACGAACTCGAGAAAGCTCTTGGGTTCCCCTGACGGTACTTGTAATATCCTCAACCATGAGCAAGACTCCGCCTTCTGGTAGAGGCGATGAACTGATCATCCAACTCGTTTCGTCGTTTTGTTTTTGAATTTTGTAATGGTTGCCAGACTCAGCTTGAACGATTGCTTCATTCACTGCATCGGCAAATGCGGAAGGCAAATTCATGAGAATTCCTTTGTACGACAACCGGCCAAAGAGTCGGTCAGCTTCATGGTTCTTTTGTTGAATTTCGCCATTCTCAATCGCAAGAACCGCGACGCTTAAGAGGTCAAAAACTGTGGTGATTTGATCGTGGGCTGATTTGATTTCGCCGATCATTCTCCAGTTGGCTACGGCAAGAGAAATGTTTGCCGCTAAGGTATTTGCTTTCGCTAAATCTTCTTCGTTAAAGGCTAAATCGTTCACGTTTCTGGCAAGATTTAGGACGCCAAGTTTTCTACCATTCGAAATCAATGGAATAACCATCGCGCTCCCAATATCGCCTCGTCGTTCTCGAATCTGGTTTGCGATGAGTGGGTTATCTTTAGGGTCTTCAACGATCATCGCTACGCCGTGCTGCAAAGCACTACCTGCAATTCCTTGTCCTTCCTGAATTGTGGCGTCCTTGGAAATAGTTGTACCAATTGAAGCTTGACATCGGATTACGCCGTCGGATTCGGCAACGAAGACCGATGCCGCTTTGGCTTCAAACCAACCGGCACATCGCAAAAGAATGGTTTTGAGATATGCCTCTACACCTCCTTCCTCGATCGATGGAATATCAAACAAATCCCAAATGTTTAACGACTCTTCTCTCTGCGCCACACCAATATTGTCGGCATCCCTTATCAGAAGTCTTAAGGGCTATTCGACTGGATGATTGGAGCAAGTAAAATATTTCCGACAAACCATGGCTTTTGACGCACGTGAATTTTGGGATTTTGACGATCCAGCATCAAGTGAGATTCAATTCCGGAACCTTATCGAAACCAGCAGTATAAGCCGAGAAGAATTTTTGGAAGTCTGGGCACAAATTGCTCGCACTTTTAGCCTTCGACGTGATTGTCCCAAATGCCATGCTCTCTTGGATGAACATTGGGATGAAGCCATGGAGTCTGGTGGAAGACCAAAGGCCTGCTTTGAACTTGAGCGAGGCCGAGCATTTCGAAGCGGCAAAGAAGTCGACAGGAGCATTCCGTTCTTTCAGTCTGCCGCCCAAAGCGAAGCAGACGATCTTAAAGTAGATGCGATGCACATGCTTGCCATAATTGCTGAACCTCAAGAATCTATTCGAATCAATCAAGAGGCTCTGAAATTAGCTTTGGATTCTTCAAGCCATTGGGCTCAGAGGTGGGAGGGTTCCTTGTGTAACAATTTGGCTTGGTCCTTCTTTGAAGCAAAAGACTTTCCAATGGCCCTAGGCTATTTTCAGCAAGCTCTGGATGCCAGGATTAAATTTGAGCAAACAGGTGGGATTCGAATCGCGATATGGTGCTTAGGGCATTGCTATCGAATGAATGGCAACCTAGACGAAGCCCTGAAGATTCAACTTGAATTGAGCGAATTGGAACCGGACGGTTATGTTTCCGAGGAAATAGGAGAAATACTCTTGGCTCAAGGAAAAGATGATGAAGCAATGCCACACTTTGCTAAAGCAGTTGAATTATTAGAAGCTGAATTTGGCGCCGATTCAGAGAGAATTCAGCGAATGAAATCGCTTAGTAAGTGAATTAAGCGGACATTCTCAAGTCGTCTTCGCTTGCTTCGGCAAGAGCTCGAGCAAGTTTGCTTAAAACTAGTTCTGACATTGGATTGTCCTCTTCTGGACTCCTTAGGCATCGGAAGAACAAATCCGTCGCCTCTTCAAGCGTAAGCATTAAATAAACCATTCCGTCTTTAGACATGTTTCCTATTCAAAACGGAAATATTTCCGCTTCCCTCCACATAGAAAATTCCACACGAAGACGAAAAATCTTCAAAGAAAAATAAAGATTTGGGAAACCTGGTAGCTTTGTGGGCGTTATACCTATGGAAGGGGGAATTCTAGGCTACAATATATTGTAGTTGGGATTTATCTCATCTTGGAGACGTCCAGATGAAGAACGCAAGGAAGATTATAAGAAGAGCTACGCTGGCACTGCCCGTGCTTTTGGCGTCATCTGCCTATTCTCAAATACTACCACTCGTCACCAACTCTGACGATCTCAAGACTGATTCAGG
The DNA here is from genome assembly GCA_037141835.1 of Armatimonadota bacterium. GTDB lineage: Bacteria > Armatimonadota > Fimbriimonadia > Fimbriimonadales > Fimbriimonadaceae > Fimbriimonas. The sequence goes on from JBAXBU010000011.1 coordinate 5,231, forward strand.
TTCCCTCATACTAGGCGGAACTCCAGCAATGGATATGGTTAGGTTAACTCCTGGCGGTTCCGGTGCCCCATTGCGATTCGGCAATGTCATTAAGAACAGTGAACTTGTGTTCTTAAACGGAGTTAGGTTAAAGGCCGGACAGGATTACAGCATGGACTACGCCGTCGGCGTAATCTATGTATCTCGATCATATCGAGATGGAGATGGGCTTTCGGTTCAATATCGATATGATTCCAAACCAGTAGTGGACTCGGGAACGGCTGTTTCTGGTTTGCTTCCAAGGAAGTTCGATTTGCTCCCTGGTGGACTTTCAATGCACCTCGGCATTGGTCAAACCGAGCGGAGCGCCGATGGTAAGATTTTGCGTTCAAACCTTTGGGGAACCCGAAACAATTTCACGGGAACCGGCATGGGCTTGTCTGGCGCCTACTTCACCGGTAGTCGCATGCAGGAAAATGTTACGAGCGGTTTGAACTATGATAGTCAAGCCAAAGGTGGTCAAGCGGCTGGTGATACCGGAAACTCATCTTTCTTGGTACAGGCGTTTAACTATGCCATTGGCGGAAAAGGGAAGTTCTCGGCTGACATTCAAGACATCAGTTCAAATTTCACTGGCTTTGGAGCGGTAAAAGATGCTGGTTACAAGGATGATCAAGTAGCCGCATTTGCCCGCGAAAAAGGACTCAAGCGCCAGTCGATGAACCTTTCTGACGTTTCGCTGGGCGGACTCAATTTCTCTGCTTCTCAAAAGTCGGTAAGCGATGGTTCTAAGGGAATTAAAGCATCATCCTATGCGATGAATAATGGTGGACTTTCGTTCTCACATAATTCAACAGAGATCGAACGTGGATTCTCCAGGTTTAAAGATCTTGGCGTGGCCGACTGGCAACAACAATCTCAATCTCAGGCTATTCGGAAATCGTCCGATGTCGCATCATTGAAGTCATCGTTTGGTGCCTTGAATTACAGCACTACATCGGTTGAGGATATTGAAAAGTCTCTTTCGATCCATCAGTCACGATTGGGATTTGATTCAACGCGGTTTGGATTTGAATATACAACCCAGGAAGTTGATAAAGGATTTAATCGATTTGAAGCAGATCGAGGCGTGTTTGGACTCGAAGCTGGCCTAAAGAGACAAAACTTTGCCCTAACAAAAGGAATTATTGGGAAGGGAACAAATCTCCTGTTTGCCCAAAATCATGTGGGCAACGATGTTGCTGGAATTGACAAGACTCAGTTGAGCCTTCAGGGAAAGACTTGGAGCCTTAATTCTTCATCGATTGGAGTCGATTCGAAATTCAATCGGTTTGGCTCGCTTAATCCAGCCGAAACTGATGCGAATATCAACTCGATTGCTCAAATGTATGGTGTTGGTGCGAACGCCGGTCAGGAAAGACCACTTTTTGGTAGGTCCGCAGGGATTACTCGTGACAACAAGACGCTGACCATGGCGCCAAGTAAGTCATCTTCGTTGAAGATTTCTAGCACCGAACTGACTGGATCGAAGGGTAAAGGATCTAACAATACCGTTGAGTACGCCGGTAAGGGTCTTAAGTTTAATATTCGAAAGTTAGACCTCGGTTCCTCTTTCTCTGAAGTTACAAATTTGATGGGATTCGAGCAGCGAGTCCTCGGATCAGTGATTGGGTTAACTCGAACCGATCTTGGAATGAACCTAAATATGGGTAAGAAGGGCGTCCTCGACGTGAACTTCTTATCTGCAAGTTTAGGTAAGGGGCAAATGGACCGGACCAAAGTTGCTTACAATGGTCAGGGAATAGAAGCCTATTACAACAACAGGAACGTCGGATCTGACTTCTTGGCTGCGGGTCAAATAGAGGATCCAGAGCGAGCATATCTTGCATCTCTAAACGGATTTAACCAAACGGATTCGCGACTCAAATTTGCTCCGCTCAAGAATTTGAAACTTGATTATTCAAGATCCAGTGCTTACAACCAATTGTCAACTGAGTTCCGTGACAATGAGCAACTCTTTGTTGATCTGATGATCAGCAAGAACACTCAATTTGGATACACCAAGCTTGGTCAAGTGAACAAGACATCCAATAGTACGCTCTTGGCAAATTCGCTCGAAAGAATGTCCATCAATCAAAAGTTTGGTGTGTCATCGCTTTCTGTTGTGACCGAAAAGCAAGAGCATGGTGGCGCTAACGCCGCAGCCGATAGCAATAAGACGATTGTTGCTGTTGAAACCAAGCTTGATAAGAACACTTCGATTCGTACTGAACAGACAAAGACTTCTTTCAGCGATGGCAAGAACGAGGACATCAATTCTAATACGATCAGTGCAAAGCTGACGAAGAATGTTGGAGTGAGCTTAACTGATACGACGATCAATCGAACTGGTATTGACCGAGACGAAAAGAAGAAGAACATCGGTATGTGGTGGGACTTTGGAAAGGGTGTTAAAGCAACCTTTGGTCAAGTTCGCCAGATGACCGGCGAATCTTCTGGATTCTCCAATACCGGATTTGGCTTTGGACAGGATGTGAATCAATTCACTCCAGGTCAACCCCTCGCGCCAGTCAATGGTGCGAACCTCAATGGCACTTCATTCGGATTTTCGAACCTTTCGAACACGTGGGATGATCAGCTCGGTAGAACCCAAGCGTTTTCCAGTTTCTCGTTAGCGACCAATAAGCCATTCAGAGTCGGCTTCTTTGAAGGCAGTAAGCTAAACATTAATACTTACATGGCATCAGACAACAGTCGATGGCTGAAGGAAGATGTTGCCAGCTCATTCGAATCTCATGTTGGCAAATACGGGGTTGGATTCCAGTACCGTGGCCAAGTTGATCAGCAAGGCAAGAGAGCTATTGACCGAACATATCGAGTCAAGACCGATCCATCGGACAAAGCACCACTCTCAGCTTCATTTACGTACAAGCAACGGTTAATGCCTGATAATAAAGAATATGCAATTCGAGACTACCAATTGACTTGGAAGCCATCGAAGTCATTCAAATTGTCGAACTCTATTCAAACGAATCCCGAAGGACCAGCAAATCCAAATATTGTTTTGGGTACCTTGCCACTCGCACAAAGACGAAATGTTTGGCGAGCAGACTTTACGGGTAACAAGAATTTGACTTTCGGCGGTCAATTTGACGAAATGGTTGATGATGCGCTGAAAACTACTCGCAGAACAGCAGGTATGAATTTGTCGTTATTCAATAATTCTGGCTCACCGCTTGGTATGTTCTACGGCATTGAGCAAAATGACAGCACGGCTGGTCGAAACTCTTATGTCCGATTTGGACTGTCTTTCGATCAAAAGACTTCGCCAAACCAAGTCTTTAGTCTTTCGCTTGGTAACCAAGGCTGGTTACAAAACACGAATAATACTTTGGCAGGCAAGAACGATTGGACCGCCAGAATGAACTATCAGTGGCGAATAAAGTAGTCTTACATCCGTGAGTTTTGAGCGCTGTTCCTTCGCTGGTTTCGATAACTGTATAGTTTTTCGTCTGGATGATCTCAAACTCATCGTAACCACGGAGGTTGGTCCTCGCATTTTGTACTTTGGTCCATCAGCGGGACCAAATATGTTGTTAGTTCGTAAAGAGCACGAAGGCCTGAAGGACGGACTCTATCATTCATATGGTGGTCATCGACTCTGGATCGCACCCGAAAAGAAACCGAACACCTATGCTCCCGATTCGTTTCCGGTTGTTGAGGAAGTGATTGAAGGCGGAGTTAAGTTGTCTAGTCCGATTGACGAATTTGGCATTGAGAAGTCAATGTCAATTATTGTGCGGTCAAGTTTCTTCGAGATTCAGCACCAGGTTACGAATCATGGTTCCAAGGCAGTCACTTTGGCCCCTTGGGCGATCACAGTTATGGCGCCAGGTGGAGAAGCACTGTTGCCTCAGAATCCTACTCGTGCCCAAGCAGATGACAACCTACTTCCTGTCCAGAATATCGTACTTTGGGGATATACGGAAATGACCGATCCGCGGTACACATGGGGTCGCAAGGTCATTCGATTACGGTCAACCGACGATCCTAATCCTACGAAGTTTGGTGCCTTTGTCCATGCTGGACTTGCTGCGTACTGCAATCTTGGTTATACGTTCGTCAAGCGTTTTTATACCTATCACAACGAACCTCTCCCTGACCGAGGATGCAACTTCGAGAGCTACACCAAGCAAGGGATGCTCGAAGTCGAATCTCTCGCACCATTGCAGACCATTGAGCCGAGTGGTAAGACAGATACCCACGTTGAACGTTGGACGTTGTCCACCGGAGTTGCCCCGAGTGGAGACGTTGAAGCTTATGAGTGGCTACTGAACTTGTAGATCTTGTTTCCTATTGCAACAGCCGCGAAGGATTCTCAAGGTAGCTCTTCACTACGTTGATGAACTTGGCGCCAACGGCACCATCTGCAACGCGGTGATCGAATGAGCATGTGATGTTCATTCGGCTTCGAATTTCAATTTCGTCCTCATCGTTAACCGTGACCTTCTTTCGGACAGAAGCGATCGCAAGGATCGCGGCATTTGGCTGGTTTACGATTGCAATGAAGTTGTCAACGTCGAGCATTCCCATATTGGAGATGCTGAAGGAAGAGCCTGAAAGCTCATCCATGGAAAGCTTGTTGCCTTTCGCGCGAGAAGCTAGATCACGAACTTCAGCGTTGATTTGTCGAAGCGGTTTTTGGTCGACATTCTTAACGACTGGCACGGTGAGACCGTCTTCGAGGGCAACTGCGATACCAATATTAACATTGCCAAGTTGCAAGAGCTTGTCGCCTTGGAAAACCGAATTGACTTGCGGCATATCGCGCAATGCCAAAGCCGAAGCCTTGACCACGAAATCATTGATCGAAACTTTTCCACTCTCTTCTTCTTCGAACATTTCTCGAAGTGAGAGGATCTTTTCTACATCGACCTCCACGGTGACATAGAAGTGAGGAACCTGCTGCTTACTTTCTTGAGTTCGCTTGGCAGTAATTTGGCGAATCTTGTTGAGTGAGACAACTGTGTCTTCACCAGAAGCAGCGATCGGAGCAAATGTAGGTGCTTTGGCTGCGGCAACCACCGGAGCTGACACGACTGCTGCAGGTGCGCCCGTAAGGTCTTTTTGAACAATTCGTCCGTCGGGTCCTGATCCTACGATTGAAGCAAGGTCAATGCCTTGCTCTTTAGCAATCCTTTTGGCAAGCGGTGAGGCTTTAATACGCTCGGAAGAAATAGGTGTTGCCGATGGAGCGGCTGATTCGGCTACTGGTGCTGATTCTGCAGGCGCAGATGCAGACGGTGCTGAACCTGAGCCTGTGCCCCAACCCGCAGGAACGCTTTCGCCTTCCTTGAGAATGGCAGCAATAGCTTTTCCTACTGGAACAGTGCCGCCGGCCGGTAGCAATATTCCAGAAAGGATGCCACTTCCGGGTGCCTCAAGTTCGAGCGTTGCTTTATCGGTTTGGATCGTGCCGATCACTTCGCCCGACTTAACTTTGTCGCCTTCTTTTTTGAGCCACTCCAAGAGAGTGCCTTCTTCCATTCCGTCGCCCATCTTGGGCATGATTACTTCCGTCATTTGCTTCGCCTAGATTACCTTTACCGTTGCCCGACCCGTGTCATTTCTTCGCCCATTTCGTGCCTTCAAGAGCAAGTGCGGCTCCACCCAGCATGCCAGCATCTTCTACGTGTTGAGCCTGAACGATTGTACAGTCATTGAAGAGGGAAGAAATTGCGTTGTTTTGAGCAGAGACGATAGCCGGTTCCATGAGCCATTTGCCTGCCTTGCTAACCTGTCCACCGATTGCGATAATGTCAGGGGCGAACATATTAATTGCGTTGGCCATTCCTACGCCAAGGAACGTTCCAATCTCCCTGAAAATCTCTTGAGACACTGCATCTCCTTGGTCACAAGCTTCAGAAATCAATCGAGGAGTGATTTGACTGTAATCTCCCTCAATCAAGTCGTTCAACAAACTTTGTCGACCCCTCATGAGTTTGTATTGAGCTCGGCGAATGATGGCATCCCGTTGACAATACGCTTCTAGGGTTCCGTAGGTCCCGGCGGTGCAGTCCAAACCATCCATATTGATAATCATGTGCCCAAGTTCGGCACCGCCATGGTTTCCACCAACAACAATCAATGGTCCACGGGCATCCCCAATAACCGAATCTGGTGAAAGGATGATTCCACTACCAATTCCAGTACCAAGCGTGAACATCACAAAAGCATTTGAGTTGCCATTTCCGGTTCCAAATCGATATTCACCTAGCGCCGCCATGTTGGCGTCATTGTCCATAAACAAAGGGAGGTCAATAAGCTTCGAAAGTGGCTCACGGATAGGAACGTCTTTCCATGGCTCAAAAACGCCATTGACTTCTTTGCCGAAGTTTGGCGACCATCGGACGATGCCTTTTGTATGGTCTACGTGACCAGGGATAGCTAGACCAATTGCTTTCGGTGGATTAGATGCAGACCCAACTGCTTGTTGAATGGTACTCGCGACAGATTCAATGACGGCTTGGACTCCCTCCTGCCCTCGGGATGGATTTTCAAACTTCTTTCCGGCTGGTTCACCAGATTCAAAGTAAGCGCACGCCCGAACATTTGTTCCTCCTAAGTCAACCCCAATAACACAATCTGGCACGCCTTTGAGTTTAGCATTTTAGGTTAGGTCGAACAAACCATAGGGTTCGGAAAAAGTTTTTTCTCGAATTTGTATCCTTGTAGAGTAAAACACTATCTATATTTAGGGCGTAGTCATGTTCAAGCAAGACTACAGAGAGGAATTGAGGATTCGTGGCTAATCAAAAAATTGGAGATGTTGCTCGCAAAATTGTCAATGAAGTTGAACATGCGATTGTAGGGAAAAGGGAAGCGGTCGAGATGGCCGTTGTAACGTTGTTATGCGAAGGGCACCTTCTGATTGAAGACGTTCCTGGAGTCGGCAAGACAACTCTTGCGAAAGCCCTTGCTGTAACCATAGGCGGAGAGTTTCGCCGTGTTCAGTTCACTCCGGATCTACTTCCAGCCGACATTACTGGTAGCTCTATCTATAATCAGAAAGAGGGCGAGTTCCAATTCCGGCCAGGTCCATTATTCGCAAATGTAGTATTGGCTGATGAAATCAATCGGGCAACGCCGAAAACTCAATCCGCACTTCTTGAAGCAATGGAAGAGGGCCAGGTCTCGACCGATGGTGAAACCAGAAGACTTCCTCGACCATTTTTTGTCATCGCCACCCAAAACTCGGTTGAAATGACCGGTACTTTTCCTTTGCCAGAAGCGCAACTTGACCGATTTTTCGCGAGAATTTCTCTCGGGTACCCCGACCGAGAAGCCGAAAGACAAGTCTTAACCGACCAACAAGTTTCCCGTCCGGTAGACCATTTGAATGTCGTTATCACCGAAGAGGAATTGAAGGCGACCCAAAGTGATATCCGCGACACCTTTGTTCATGACATGATCAAGGACTACATCGTTGACATCGTGCGGGCAACTCGGGCTTCAAACCAGCTTGTGCTGGGTGCATCTCCACGGGCCACCCTGCACCTTATGCGAGCTGGTCAAGCGAAGGCTGCCATTAGCGGTGCTAATTCGGTTCGTCCCGACGACATCAAAGAAGTTGCACCATACATCCTTGGGCATCGTGTGATGACAAGAGCTGAAATGAGATCGAAAGGCTTTGATGCCAGTGATATCATCAGCCAGATAGTCGATACGGTGACCGCTCCGTTACCTGTGGGGTAATCGGTGCGACGAGTAGCAGGTACTGCCTTAACTGTCGCTTCCATGTTTCTCGGCGTTGTCGCCGTGCTTATCAACGCGCCATCGCTTTTTTACATGAGCTTTGCGCTTATTTCGACGATCATTGCTTGTAATGTTCAATCCAGTTTGGCAACGAAAGCGCTTAGAATTGAGCGAATTGCACCTAAGAGCGTTCACGTTGGAGAACTGGTTACAATCGAAATTGTTCTTTGGAGCGAACGAAAGCTCAAGCGTCCCTTAGTGACTGTTGAAGACCACTTGCCTGAACGATTGACTAACAATTACGTGGGCCCGAGTTTGCCTGTCGCCCCTGCCTTTGACTTGCCAGTTAGGACAATGTATCAATTTAGACCGCTCAAACGTGGTCGATTTCGTTGGAAAAATACGAAAGTCACTGCTACCGACGCTCTTGGATTGACGACCAGGACGGTTTCCTATGAAACCGAGCCCACCGAAATCGTCGTCGTGCCATCGCCAATTCCCATCGGCTTAGAACTCCCTAGTTCGGCGGGTTGGGGAATCAATGAAGCAATGAGCGGCCAGGCGTCTGGAGCTGGAATTGAACCCAGAGGAATCCGAGAATATCAACACGGTGACTCGCTGCGGCATGTCCACTGGGCAAGTAGCGCGAGAATTGGAACACTTCAAGTTAAAGAGTTTCAAGCTGGCTCTCAAGGCGCGGCTTCATTCTTACTACAACGAACAAGAGGATCTGATGTTGGTCTTGGCAATGTATCGAGTCTCGATGCGATGGCAGGACATGCCCTTTATCTTTCTGAGCAACTGATTCGTCAAGGAGTGAAAATCAGCTTTCCATTGTTGGAAGAAGGCTCAAAGATCCGAGGAGAGTCGGAAAGAAAAGAAGACATAGCCTTGATGTTAGGAACGATGATGGGAGACCGAGAAGAAAAGATCGGTGAAGATTTACTCGAAGCCGTTCAACAGGTAGATTCTGGAACGACGTTTTACATCATGGTATCGATTGATGACGGAAGCCTTTTGGCGGCTTTGGAGCGGGTGAGAGGGCGCTATCCAATCGTGGTTCTAACCTACGATTCTTCTTCATTTGATCAAAGACGAGTTTATGACAATGCGTCAATAATGAATGAGAGCTACCGCCAGGCTGGCGCTCTGGTTCTTCAAATGCCTGAGGTCTCGGAATGAAAGCGAACGCTTGGCAGGACACGAGTCAGGCGAATTGGATTGACTACGTTCTCTGTTGGCTCAGTAGCGCACTTGCGGTTTACTCTTGCGGCCAAGCAGTTGCGACGAATGTTGTTTCGTTTATTGGAGTTATCGGTGTTACGATCGGCATCGGGCTCAGTTATATCGTTCGGACTAAGTTTGGGGAAACCAAATTCGCGAAACTTGATGGAATTTTATACTGCGTATTAGCTTGGACGGCTGTCTTTGTCGCAAAACAACTCAACTTGGTCTTCTTCCCAGAAGATACGTTTCCAATTGAGCTAACACCATCATCATGGCTCCTTTGGATGACAATTTTCGGTTCCTTTGTTGCTTGGCGTGATGGAACGATCATTTTCCAGTCGATTCCGGCCCTTGCGATTTTTGGGTTTGTGGGTTGCTACGATACGTTCAAATTTGTTGTTTTTCTTTTCTTCATTTTCTTAATCTGTTTCGCCACTCTATTTGCCCGGGCTCATGGTCGTGATATGCAACAAAGGGCGCTTTTGTCGGGCTATTTTGTTAATGGAAGAAGCGCGCAAATGAATCCTTCGGAGCAAGCTTATTTACTTCGGGAAGGTCCCTGGCGTTGGGCCGCTGGCGCAGAGTGGGCACTTGGTAGTGCAATGATTATTGTTGTCTTGAGCTTAATTGGTGCTCCGGTTATTCAGGCTACAGCCAAGCCGATTAGTGGTCTCGTAAATGTTCGGCCCCCGAGACTTAGGCCCCCGACACCGGCTCAAACCAATAGCGCAAACATGACAGTAGCTACTGTTGGCACTGGCCCTGTCCGCCTCAGCGATAACCCGGTCTTCGAGGTATCCGGGGACGTTGCAGACTACCTGAGAATTGCATCCTTCAACGTATGGAACGGTCGAGCTTGGTCAATGTCCATACTCAAAGGTGAACAGTTGAAAGATAGGGTTACTGGACAGGTAGTTGGATCCGAGACAACTGGTATTGAAGATAAATTTAGGTTTCCAAATAAGAAGCCAAGGGCATATTCGGACGAGTACCACGAATTGACGATGAACATTTTGGCTTTGGCTTCAACCAAAGAAATTCCTCAATCTGGAAATGATCCAAGTTTTGTTGGTGAAAAGGCTCCTGACAAGAGTGTGAGCGGAATCATGCTTGGGACTTCTGAAAAATATGAAGGAAAAGTAAATTATGACAAGGTGCCTGAGCCAGGACTGAAATCAAAAGTACCTAAGGTTCTTGACTCTCATTTATACGGCCATATGAGTGACAAACTCATTGCTGATCCGGTCAAAAAACTAACTGTCGATATCACGAAAGGTATGTCAAGTGATTTTGACAAGGCCCTTGCCATTCAAAACGAAGTTACCAGCCGAATAAAGTACAACACGAACGCCGGTGCCACGCCAGATAATCGCGACCCGGTTGAATACGCACTCTTTGAGAGCCACGAAGGGTATTGCGATCTATTCGCGTCATCGGTCGTCCAAATGGCAAGAGTCGCCAAGATTCCTGCGAGATATGCAATTGGATATTTGCCTGACACCAAAAACCGGAATAGTGCTGGAACTCAATTGCTGTTAGAGAGCGATCGACACGCCTGGGCAGAACTGTATTTTGAAGACATTGGATGGGTCGTTTTCGATGCGACGGCTGGTGCCACAGTTGTTCCGGGCGGAGGCAGAAAAGACAATAAGCCAACCGACTTCAACGCGATACTTAGGATTGCGGGCACAGTACTGAATGTCCTCATCGGAGTTGCAGCAGTTGTAGGAGTTTGGCTCTATATTCGAATTAGACGTCTCCCCAAAACCATTTCTGTCATTCGAAGCGAATTAGATGCGGAATACGTTGCCTTTATTGGTGCAATTTGGAAGTTCACCGGGCAACGACGCCTGTTGAGCGAAACAACCAATGAATACCTGGCTAGGGTTGGCGAACCACTTCGTGACCTCCGTTCCAAGGCAAACGAAATTGGTCTCTTTTTCACCGACAAGATGTTTGGTCAACCAGAAATCTTAGCAAGTGATGTATCGGAAGCCAAGGAATCCGTGCAAAACTTTAAGGGTCTGCTTTCGAAGATGCAGAAGTCCCGATGAGTTTTAACTTAGCGAAAGCAATCAATGGAAAAGTAGTTTTACTAACTGGCAGCGAGCCAGCATTGTTACGGGCTACTCTCGATGACTTGATTGCTGAAGCGGGACTTCAAAAGGATGACTATGACCTAGAGGAGTTCTTTGCCGACGGCAGTTCGCCAAACGATTGGCTAGCCTCTGTTGGAACATTTCCGTTTTTGGCTCCAAAACGAACGGTCATTGTCCGTAGTGCCCAAAAAATCAAGGTCGAAGATATCAGTCTAAGTTCTTTGCAAGCCTTGCCTGAGACGGGTCTGTTGATCTTCGTTCATGCCAATGATTCCGCCGACGACCAGCGCCAAACCGGCGGATCAAAGAAGGCTTCTCTCGAAAAGTTGGTTACTTCGGTTGGTGGAACCATCGGAAAATTCGATGCAGATCCCAAAAAGACTTCGGACATGATTCGCCAAGAAGTCATGCGAAGAGGAAAGAAGATTCAACCGCGGACTCTTGAACTGCTCGTCGAAATGACGGGTGGAAGCTATTCCACAGCCGTGGAAGAACTCGACAAAGTCTTTCTTTACAGCGATGAAGAAACAATTTCGGAGCACACGATCAAGACCGTTGTAGTCGCTTCTCGTGAATATAACATTTGGAGGATGATCGATGATCTTGTTTCTGGCAAGGTGAGCGAGTCTTTAAGACAGCTTCAAATCGTTTTGGGCAGCAAGGAAAAAGTAGAAGATTTCGCCTTTGGAAGGCTTTTTCCTTTGATCTCGAGACAACTAAAATTCCTTTACCAGGGTCGAATTTGCGTTGAAAACGGATGCCGACCAGATTCGGCACCTGCTGAAGTTATGGCTATGTTTCCATCGAAGCCAAATCTTAGTTCCGCAAGTTCTTACGTTCAAAACGGAGTTATGCGATCGGCGCAAAATCTTTCTCTTGTACAAATCGTAGAAGCAATGGAAGAGGTTGCAAAAGCCGATGCGGCGATAAAGGGACTAGGTACGTCTTTCACTGCCATGGACACAATTGAGCGCTTAGTTTTCGAATTAGGTAATACACTGAGCCCAAAAAGAGCATAAAATAGGAAGGGAGCAAACGGGAGACAAACAATGCCAGAAGAATTCGAAGGTTCCATGGACGATCGGCTGAATCAGCCGCCGGCATTTTTTCCCGACGAAGAGTTCGCCAATGCCATCTTTGACGACATGGAGCCAGTTGAGGTTCAGATTGAAGGCATCTACGAAATGGATGTTGATCGTCATCCCCACCGATTTATTTTCTTGACTGATGGCGAAAAGCGACTTCCAATTAGCATTGGTTTCCCTGAGGCAAAGGCAATCCTCGATCCCCTTGAGAATGAGACACCCGATCGTCCGATGACTCACGATCTGCTCAAAACGACTATTGAGAAGCTTGGAGCAACCGTAGAACGAGTGGTCATCGATGATCTTTTCCGAGACATCTATTACGCCAAAGTTTTCCTCCGAGTCAACGATGATGAAATCATCATCGATTCACGTCCATCCGACGCAATTGCGTTGGCTGTTCGGTTTGAAGTTCCCATCTTCGTCCAGTCAAAAGTTTTTGGCCTGGCGCATAAGGACTGAGTAATCTAGTCGCATGGATTTCGTTGCCCGCGCCGCCGAACTACGGCAAACGCTTGAGCACCATAACTATCGCTATTATGTCCTCGATTCTCCCGAAATTTCGGATACTCAGTTTGACCTTTTGTTTCGAGAACTAGTCGAACTAGAAACTGCTCATCCCGAACTCAAGACGCCAGACAGCCCTACTCAGCGAGTTGGAACATTGCCAATATCGGGCTTTACACCCCATCAACATCTCGTACCGATGTTGTCACTGGATAACGCTTTTGGCGAAGACGAACTCTGTCAGTTTGATGAACGGATCAAACGATTCTTAGGCATCACCGAAGAAGTTGAATACTTCGCAGAAATGAAGTTTGACGGTGCCTCGATGTCACTGACCTATGTTGATGGTCTTCTGACAACGGCTACAACCAGAGGCGACGGAACAACGGGAGAAAACGTAACCGTGAACGCAAGGACAATTCGCGGAATACCGTTAACCCTCCGCGAGTCTCTTCCAGGCAGAATCGAGGTTCGGGGCGAAGTCATCATGCTGAAGTCAGTCTTCCATCAATTGAATGAAGATAAGTCAGCCAAGGGCGAACAACTATTCGTCAATCCGAGAAATGCCGCCAGCGGAGGGCTCCGTCAACTTGATAGCCGCTTGACAGCCGAAAGGAAACTAAACTTTTTTGCTTATGGAGTTGGTGCCGTCGAACTAGGGCTTCCCCCGACTGATTTGGTGGAAAAGCAATCGACTGCCCTGGCCTATCTCAAAGAACTCGGATTTGCCATTCGATCTGAAATCAAAGTTTCAACTGGGATCAACGGAATTATTCAATTCGTTGATGAGATTGGTAAAGCCAGACCAAACCTGCCATTTGGAATTGATGGTGTGGTTGTTAAAGTCAATAGCAAAGCCATGCAAGCTGATCTTGGTAACACTGCCCGTGGGCCTCGATGGGCAATTGCTTACAAGTATCCAGCCGAGCAGGCCTTTACCAAGCTCAACAGTATTTTTGTTCAAGTTGGACGAACCGGAAATATCACGCCAGTTGCCGATCTCGAGCCGGTTTTCGTTGGCGGTGTAACGGTTAGTCGTGCCACGCTGCATAACTTTGACGATCTCGAAAGAAAGGACGTGCGGGAAGGTGATACGGTCATCGTTCAGCGGGCGGGAGATGTGATTCCTGAAGTTGTAGGTCCCGTGCTCGAAAAACGCCCAGACAATGCGGTTAAGCCACATCCACCAGTTGTTTGTCCAGCGTGCGAAACTCCATTGGTCCGACAAGAAGGACTGGTCTTTCTAAAGTGTCCGAATACAAAAGGATGTCCTGCACAAGTTAGCTCCGCAATCAAACATTTTGTTGGGCGCAAAATGATGGATATTGAAGGACTCGGAGAAAAGCAGATTGATCGACTACTGGAAATCGGCTATTTGACTGACATAGCCTCAATTTATCGACTTATTCAGAAGAAATCCGAAATGCTGGCAATGGACCGGATGGGCGATCAATCCGTGGAGAACCTGCTTGCCGCAATCGAAGAATCGAAGACTCGTCCGCTACCTCGATTGCTATTCGCACTAGGAATCACCGATGTTGGAGAGCGTGGCGCTCAAGACCTAGCTCGGTCATTTGGTACCTTAGAAAAATTGAAACAGGCTAAGTACGATGACCTAATTCAGCTTGAAGGAATTGGAGGCAAGACGGCTAGCTCGATAGAACTTTGGTTCGAGGATGAAGACAATCTTCGAATGATTGACGAACTTCTGGTTGCCGGAGTTGCTCCGGTCGAAGCTGAGGCACCCGTCAGCGATATCTTTGAGGGGCAAACATTTGTGTTTACGGGCAAGCTTGAGAAGTTCACCAGGGAAGATGCGGAAGCCACTGTGATGAAAATGGGCGGCAAGGCTGCTGGGTCTGTGTCGGCAAAGACGAATTACGTTGTTGCCGGACCAGGTGCAGGATCAAAATTAGTCAAAGCGGAACAGCTCGGAGTTGCTGTATTGACCGAAGAAGAGTTTCTTGGGATGCTGCCTGAGGGCGCTCTTTAGTGCATTTCTACCTTAAGACAATTGAGGGTGCTCGGGTCAACTTATCGCGGATTGCGAATAGCGGTCAAATGTTTCGATGGAAGGAGATTGAGGGTGGATGGCAAGCCAACGATGGAGCCAACTGCTTTGACATTTTTCAACTTGGAGAAACCCTTTTCAAAGTAGTAAGCAATCAGCCAGAAGCAGCGTTTGAATCCCTCTTTCGACTGGAGACGAACCACAAAGACCAAATGGCCGAACTACTGCGTCTTGGTTCTGAAATCGAGCCTTTCTTGGCAAACAGGGAAGGACTAAGGATGATGCGTCCGAATTGTAAGACGGAAGTTTTGTTCAGTTTTCTATGTTCGAGTTGCAATCATGTAAATCGAATCACGAAAATGGTTTGGAGCCTTACTGACTATGGCGATGGCAGCTTTCCGAAGATTGAACAGTTAGCTGACGTCTCCGAGCAGCAACTGCGTGATCAAGGCTTTGGCTATCGTGGCGCCACAATCCCAAAAGTCGCCCAGATCCTCCACGCCCAAGGTGGTGAATCCTTTCTTGACGAATTAGCAAAAGGGACCTACCAAGATGCCAGAAAGGAACTCATCGCTCTTCCCGGCGTCGGCAAAAAACTCGCCGACTGCATTTGCCTTTACGCATTTGATTTTGGTGAATCCGTGCCAGTGGATACTCATATCTGGCAAGTCTTAACGCGACTCTACTTTCCCGATTGGGTTGGAACCAGCCTCACTGATACGAAATACGAAGCGGTTGCCGGACACTTGCAAGGCCGATTTGGTGCCCTCGCTGGCGTCGCTCACCAGTTCTTCTTTGTGGATAATATGGAGCGACATCGGGAACGCAAATAGAAGCAGAAAGTGGTACCATATCCTGCGTTGAGTGCGAAGGGAATGAAGCAATCCGAGGCATTTTTGCAGTGCCAGTCATGCAAAAAAATCCTCTTTAGTATCGATTTCGATCAGAACCTTCGGGTCTGCACGTATTGTGGGCACCACCATCGCATATCTGCCGAGACTCGAATCAAATGGACATTTGACGAGGACTCATTCGAAGAACTCGACCTTGATCTCCGGTCTGGTAATCCGCTTGACTTTCCAGATTATGTAGACAAACTCCGGGCAGCAGAAGAGAAAACCAAGAAGTTTGATTCGATGACCACCGGGCGCGCCAAGCTCTCAGAGATGCCGGTTAGCATTGCTATAGCCGACTTCTCGTTCATGGGTGGCTCGATGGGGTCAGTCAACGGTGAAAAAGTAACTAGAGCCCTCGAGCGAGGCGTAAAGGAAAAGTGTCCGGTCATTATTTTCTGTGCATCAGGTGGAGCAAGAATGCAGGAAGGGCTCCTCAGTCTCATGCAAATGGCCAAGACAACCGCCGCAGTTCAACAATGTCGCGAAGCTGGTGTTCCTTACATTGCTGTATTCACAGATCCAACGATGGCTGGAGTTTTGGCCTCTTACGCATCGGTTGCCGATGTAATTATTGCGGAGCCAAGGGCATTGGTCGGATTTGCTGGAGCGAGAGTCTCGAAACAGGCCGGCGTAAGCAAAGTGCCGGACGATTTTCAAACCGCTGAGTTTTGTTTGAAGCATGGAATGATTGACACAATCGTTGCCCGAAAAGACATGAGAAGCGTGTTAATATCACTGGTACGAACCTTGGGCGGACACTTGTATGACGGAGGTTCGAAATGAGCGCGGGTAGCCATAACGAGTGGGAATCGGAACTCATTGAACTTGAAAAGTTCATTGATAGTGCAAAAGAGCGAGCTCGGAAAGAGCAGGATGCCGGTGATAAAGTACTTTTAGAAGACCAAATAATGAAACTCGAAGTTGGTCGGGATAAGTTTTTGAAAGCCCTTTATAGCAATGTTGGAGATTGGGAGAAGGTTCTGATTGCGAGAGCAGTCAAGAGGCCATACACCCTGGACTACGTAACTGCACTTTTCCAAGACTTTGTTGAGTTGCAAGGTGACCGAAACGGTTTTGCCGACAACGCTATCGTTGGCGGTCCAGCTTTATTTGATGGTCGCCCCGTGATGATTGTTGGTCATCAAAAAGGCCGAAACATCCAAGAAAGACAGTTTAGAAACTTTGCGATGGCCAAGCCGGAAGGCTACCGAAAGGCTATCCGGCTCTTTGAAATGGCAGAGCGGTACAACATGCCGGTCATTAGCTTTGTGGACACTCCTGCTGCTGATCCTGGGGTTGAAAGTGAGTCCCGTGGTATCTCTGAGGCGATCGCCGCTTCGACCATGAAGATGTTCGAGATTTCTTCTCCTACAATTACAGTTATCATTGGTGAAGGCGGTTCCGGAGGAGCGATTGGTATTGCCGCTTCGTCAAGAGTTCTCATGCTTCAGTATTCGGTATATAGCGTCATTCCACCCGAGGGCTGTGCTGCAATTTTATGGCGAATGCCAGAGCGAGGAGCTGAAGCGGCTCGTGCGCTGAAGTTGACTGCGGAGAGTGCCCTCTCATTCGGACTAATTGATGAGATATTGCCTGAACCAACTGGGGGTGCTCATAGAACTCCAATTGAAACGTTTGGAACAGTTAAGACTGCGATTGCCAAGCACTTAGCGGATCTCGACAAAATGACACCTGATCAAATAAGGGCTGACCGCTATGCGAAATTCCGCAAGATGGGTCAATACGACACCGCCCTGTTTTAGGTTTATCCTTGCGATTTGAGGTCAAGCTGATACAGTCAGCCCGACAATATATTGCCGGGCAAATTGAGTGTGCGTGAATCCATGTTTCTGCGTGACAGGTCTCACAGTTTAAAGCATGAATAAATTCACGTACTCCACGTCGAAACCGTTGCTATCGCCGCCCGTTCACGCTCAAAATGAGTCTATCTATGTCCAAACCTGTTCTCAACATCGGCTTGATCGGCTACCAATTCATGGGGAAGGCTCACAGTAACGCTTACCGCCAGGCAAATCACTTCTTCGACCTGCCCGCCGACATCAACATGCATACGATCTGCGGACGCAACGAAGCCGCCGTTACCAAAGCCGCCGAGACACTAGGATGGAAGAACATTGAGACCGACTGGCGTAAAGTGATCGCAAATCCTGAGATTGACGTCATTGACATCTCGACTCCAGGAAACCTCCATGCCGAGATTGCAATTGCCGCCGCTAAGGCAGGTAAAGCAGTTTGGTGCGAAAAGCCAATTGGCAACACCCTGCCCGAAGCCAAAGCCATGATGGACGCGGTCCTTGAAGCAAAGGTCGCCCATGCGGTCTTCCACAACTACCGAAAGGCTCCCGCCGTTGCCCTGGCTAAGAAGATGATCATGGAAGGGAAGCTCGGCACGATTTACCACTTCCGCGCGGTTTACCTGCAGGACTGGATCGCCGATCCGAATTTCCCATTGGTATGGAGACTTCAGAAGGAAGTCGCCGGTTCAGGAACCCACGGCGACATCAATGCTCACATCATCGACCTCGGAAGGCACCTGGTTGGCGAGTTCGACGAAGTCTGCGGAATGCTCCACACGTTCATCAAACAACGACCATTGGCCGGTGAGATCGATGCAAACCTTGGGGCGAAAGCAAGCCAAGAAATGGGCGAAGTTACCGTAGACGATGCGGCGATGTTCCTCGCTAAGTTCAAGAACGGTGCATTAGGCACCTTCGAGGCAACCCGCTTCGCAGTTGGACGAAAGAACAAAAACTCGTTTGAGATTAACGGATCTAAAGGTTCGATTGTGTTCAATCTCGAAAAGATGAACGAACTTGAGTATTACAACAACGAGGACCCAGCCGATCTTCAGGGCTTCCGATTGATTCAAGCCACTGACGGGAACCATCCGTACGCCGGTCACTATTGGCCAGTCGGGCACATCATCGGTTATGAGCACACGTTTGTCAACCTGGTCGCCGACGCAGTGACCAATATGGTTGAGGGCAAGCCAATCAGCCCAGATATGGTTGATGGATACGAGAATCAACGGGTCCTTGACGCGGTCGAGCGAAGCCACGATTCACGAACCTGGGTCAAGTTGTAACCGCCGAAGTAAGAGTTTTCGCACAAAAGTGAAAACCCTTTCTAGTTCAGTTCGTCTCTTATTTGGGAAAACAATGAGGGTATCTGCCGCACTATTATTGATCTTAGGAGTAGTAGCATCTTCGAATGCTCAGGTCTCTCGGTGGCGACTAGGTGGACCGGCCTTGCTGATCGACATGCCTGGCAGCCCATCTGTAGGAGGAGTGGCATGGCACCAAAGTAATCCCTACAACTACTTGCCAACTTCCTGGAGTGCTTCAAGTGACGATGCGACCATCGAGGTTTCGAGCGAATATGGCGAGAAGGAGCTGACCGTAAAAGCGGGTGAAGTTGCCAAAGCGCTCGGCGGAACCTTTAGCAACTCTGCCAACGGAAAGATCTCCAACTGCCCATCTCTATATTTTAACGTTGGCAACCGTTCCGGGTTAGTAATTAGGGACAGCTACCGACTTTGGATTGTCGTCGGCACAGCCAAAACACAAGCTGGAGCGAAGATAGTCAACCAATGCCTGAGTTCGATTTCGGTCGAAAGATCGGGTGCCCAACGATGGGTGAGACGCAATCTGGGGAAAACGAAAATGAACGCTCCGCTGCCATTTGAGCTTTCTCTTGACGACCGAAAGGACGACCCGGAAAAGCGTACTTCGTACGAACTGTTTTACGATGGACTTGAGGTGACTTCATTCGTGGAGTCCGCCGCAGACGGGAAGGTGTTCAAATACGAGAACACCATGAGGGATTATCCGAACGGCGAGAAGGAGATTCCCGGAACCGAGAACTTTACGTCTAAGCGAACCAAGGTGAAAGGTAACGGATATTCGGGAGACCTGTTCGAACTTCAGTTTAAGCGGGGCAATAAGGAATACTTCATCAAAACGACTTACATCGGCGACGAGCGGCGAATCTCCAAGGTCAGTGTCATTGGCAATCCTGGCAACGCCAAGCACGTCGAGCAAGCCGCCAAGATCATGGATGGTTTGATGGTAAGCGACGCCAACTTCGATGGGTTGGAGTCCCGGCAGGTCGGAACAGAAGGCATCTGGATCGATTTTCCCAAAGACCTGGAGCGCGACAAAGCCGGTGGCACCTCGTTCCGCCAGTATGGATATCTGGTTGGCAACTACGGCGCCGATGTGCGAATCGTGGACAAGACTCCCGGAACAGGAGACAACCCGGATCAACTGCTTGACTTCATGGAGATCAAGTTTAAGAACGAGGCAAAGGACGCCAAGGATATCAGCACGGACCGCAGCCGTACGACCGTCAACGGACTTGAGGCCAAGACACTGAAGATGGTCTATAAGCGTAGCGGGCAAGAGACCTTGAGATATGGAATGGCGATCTTCGGGCCCGACAAGAACTATGTGATTGAGCTGATCGGATACGGATCTCAGAAGCCACTATTTGAGCGAATCCTCGATACTGTCGAAGTACGAATTCCTGCGACAAACGGTTGGAAGATGACTCCGGTCGGCGAGAGCGGGATCTCGATGCTGGCGCCGGCAACCATCAAATTCACGAAAGGACCCGCAAGTGAGGCGGGTGCAGATAGCCTCATTACCGGACTAGTCGCAGAAGGAAACGTCTACGGATTGATTACCGAAGTCCATTACAGTGGAACCGCACCAAGTACTGGCTCGCAGATTCAGAATATGGCCAAGACTCTGTTCGGCGTGATGAAGGTTGACTACGCGATCGAAGAGCAACGTCCTTTCGAGGTAGGTGGCTCCTCGGGAATTAGGGCAATCGCCAAAGCCAGCCAGGGTGGCAAGGACCTCCCGGCCGATCTCATCATCGTTCGCCGTGGCCAGTATCTCTGGGTCATGCTCCTACTCTCTAATCCAGCCGACCGTCAATCGGTTATGAATCGTTATTCCATCATAAATTCACTTATCTAACATCATGAAATCATTCCGAAAAACCATTCTCCTGCTTCCGATGGCCGCTTTGGTCCTCGCGGCGAACGCCAACCAGAAGCCGGACAAAATCGACACATCTAAGTGGCAAAGCTTCTCGAGCAAGAACGGTGAATACAAGATTAAGACTCCGGATGGCTGGGCCATTGCGGACCCAAATGACGAGTCGTTCAAGCAAGGAATCGAAAAAGTTAAGAAGGACAACCCGAACGTTCTCAACTTCATTCCCGCCGGAGTCGACCAGTACGACCTGTTCCTTTTAGATTTTAGTAATGTTGGCGGCTCGGGCATTAGCAACTTCAATTTGAAGATCCTGAAGGATTCCGGCTTAACTGCGAAGATGTACCCTGACTTGGCCAAAGAGATCATCAAGCAGGCAAAGCTGAAGAAGAGTGGCTGGAAACTGCTCGATTTGCCATGCGGCAAATCGATTACATATTGGGGTGTTTTGGAACTCGTCGTTGGCGAAGGGAAGAAGATGGAAATGAATACGTTGGGCTACGTCACGGTTAAGGCGAATATGTGTTATATCAGCTCGATGGTCACGTCTGGCGATATGGACAAGGTTCAGAGGCCGGTCTTTGAAGCCATGGCGCAGAGCATTACGTTGAAGTAGTCTGTTCAAATAGATGCCTGGATTGCATATTGGGCTGGTGAATATGTTCAGATTCAGGAAGTTCAACCCATCTATACAATCCACTTTTATAGGAAAAAATTTTAGGAGGAATGAAGGCAAGGTGTTGTTTTCATCCTCCGGAAATATAGTCGTTGAGGGAGGGGATTTTTGGGAGAATACGCTTACACAACCATCCCGACAAACTACATCCTAAACACTGCTCGGCTCTCTGGCAGACCTTCTCTGGTTGCCTGTAATCTTGCCGGTTTCATCCCGAGCTTTATTGCCGAATGGCTCATAATAGTCTTGTCGGGCAAGCCGTCTTGAGCGATCACAATCCCTAGCATCATCTGACTCCGATCGCTGTCAGGAATTGGGAGAGTTGCTGACTTGGCGTTACTCGACCTTGCACGATTACGATACCTTTCCGCTGTTCGTCATCTTTTCCCTCGTAGTCTTGACGTTGAACATCCATACCGATTCAATCACTCCGGATCAAACCGCAAGCATGGTTGTCCAATTGAAATCCGAACAAGTTAGACTGAAAGGGACCGACGACGAACCATGGATCTTCTGCAATCGTAAGTACCGATCCTCATTCCTCGGAATGGAGAATTTCGACCAAAAGCACCGCAAATGGCTGTACTTTGCATCTCAAATTCTAAGCGATTATCCAAAGCATCTTGCGGTTTCAGAACTTGCGACCGACATGCTAAAGGATCGGTAAGGTGGAACCCTGAATCGAATTGGGGAGCCATCCGTCTGAATTAGTATCAGAAACGGAAGTCTTCCCATGAATCTCAAATCCAAATCCTTCATCCTTCTTACTCTAGCAACCGTTGCAGTTGCTGGAGCACAAAACGCAGTAAGCACGAAAGAATGGAAGTCGTTTGTGACGAAGGATGGCAAGTTCACGATTAAAACTCCTAAGTCCTGGCAAAACTCGGACCCTAATGATCCGGCAAGCAAGGCGGCGATGGAAACGATCAAGAAGAATAATCCGAATATGGCCAAGCTGTTTGAGAATCAAGATAACCAATTCGAGCTGTATTTGCTCGATCTTGGTGGAGATTCTGTCAACGGTCTCAATAATGTGAACTTGAAGGTTTTGAAGGACTCTGGCCTGACGACGGCAATGTATCCGGATGTTGCGACCGGAATTCTCAAACAGACAGGAATGAAGAACTCGGGTTGGAAACTGTTGACGCTTCCTGCAGGAAAGTCCATGACTTATTGGGGGGATTTGGCGGTCTCTCTTGGTGATGGAAAAACCATGAATCTTAAAGTGTATGGCTATCTAATCACGAAAGCTAATATGACCTATATCTGCACCATGACAACGATGCCCGATCGTGACAAAGTGCAAAAGCCAATCTTTGAAGCGATGTCAAAGTCAATTACTTTGAAGTAGCCACTAATGTTCCTGGTAGAAATACCTAAGATTACAGTGTGGTACAGCAATCACTCGACGTTGTAAAGCTTAATCTTGGCTGTGGAAGCGATGTTCGCTCCGGATGGACGAATGTGGACAAATTTCCCGCAGACCAATCCGTTGTCCAGGCCGACTTCCCAATTCTGCCGTTTAACAACGACATGGCCGATGAAGTGTTGTTGAGTCATGTGCTCGAGCATTTTGGATTCAAAGACGGTGAAACACTTTGCCGAGAAATTCAACGCGTCCTTAAGCCAGGTGGACTTGCCTATATTGAAGTCCCCGACATTGCCTGGTGTGCCGCCCAATTCCTTGGCGCTCCTGAGCCAAATATGTACACCGAAGTAACGAACGAATACCATACGAATCATCGATGGGGTCTATATTCTATGGCTCTATGGGGTGACCAACACAACGACGGCTTGTATCACAAATGGGGCTATACCGCTCATCGTCTTTGTTACTTGCTGCAGCATGTTGGATTTGCTAAAGTAGACGTGAACTACGGCTTCTCGCATGGCGTTCAGGTGCTTTGTGCAAACGCATACAAATAGAATTATTTCTTAAACACTGCTCGATTCTCGACCGGACCTTCATTGGTCGCCCTGAATCCTGCCCGTTTCATCCCGAGCTTTATCGCTGGATGGTTCATAAATGTCTTGTTTGGCCAGCCGTCTCGGGCGTTCTCAATCCCTAGCATCATCTGACCCTGGTCAATGCCAATCATGTCCTTGGAGTGCCAGTCTTTCGTTGGATTTATTCCACTGCTAAAGCCATATCGTCCATAAGATGACCGATACATCTTATAGAAAGCGTCGGCCGCTGCCAACGATTCCTTCGGCGTAAACATGACTGATGCTAAGGCAGATGGCGGGGCAAGTGTTCCCGTATCAAAGTTGTCGCCTAGGTAGCCCGCAGGAAAGCCTTGTGCTCCATATCCGTCGGGAACATCGCAGGCACTAAGTCCCCAGATGTTGGCGGAATAGCCTTTGTACATCTTTGGGTTTTTGGTACAGTATTGAATCTGAAATTGGGTCATTAGGCGAGAATTTGCCCAGTAGTCGATGCCCAGCGAGTCCCGTTTCCCCTTAAAGTCAAAGAATATCTGAGACATCTGATGCATAAACAGCGGTCCACCGGTGAGTCCGGTCTTTCCAAATGCCGTGACCTTCTTGCGTTCAAAAGCAGTCCAGGTTGCTGGAGGAGTCGAAGAATCAACTCCGAGTCCGAGCAGGTAAATCATGGCGTTTTCGGAATACTCGCTCCACTCGGCATCCAGAAACTTGTCGCGGAATCCCATCGTATAAGTGAGCTTGCTCGGCTTGGATCCGCCGTTGGTTCGCATGTATTTCCAATCGATTTCGCCAAGGATCTTGTTCGTCATTTTGGTCAACACGGGGTCTTTCAATGCTTGTTCGCACAAAATTAAGCCGCACCAGAAAATGGCAGAATCAATCGTAGAGACTTCACTATTCCACTCGATTTTGCCGGTCTCCCAGTTCAGCCAATGGTAGTACCAACCGTGGGACTTCGGTGCAGTATCAATCATGTGTTGAACAGTGTTCCGGGCTTTCTTAACCGCGACATCGCGTGTCATCCAACCGCGGTGCTCGCCAACCGCGTATGCCGAAAGAGCAAACCCGATCGCTGCGACACTAGCTACCACGTGACCAGAATCATCTTGCTCAGCAAAATTTGACGACCGATCCTTAGTGAAACCGGTCACCGGATGAGACCGTTCAACAAAAAAGTTAAACGCTCGATGAGATGCATCGTTGAGCAGGCTCCATCCGCTCAGCTCAGGCTTTGGAGTTGAAAGCAAGGAAAAGGCAATAAAGGAAGAAATCATTAGAATAAAGTGGGAGCGTTGCCGCTCCCATCTCGATCAGTACCGCTTTAGAAGCCGGCAGGTTTGGTTTGACAATAAGTGTCTAGCCATTCCAGAGTTGCACCGGGAATATATGCATCAGGTGTTGCTAACTTGTCTCGTTGGTAACCCCACAAGTTGACTTCATTCGCCTTTCCGCAAATTGATCCAACAGTTTGCAATTTCGCATGGGAATCATGGAACGTTACGACCATTGCTTTGTCGTCTCGCTTTCCACCACCCCAAGACCAGCCGCCACCGATGCCACCTGGATAAGGGGTTTCACTTTCGTTCAATTGCCAATCTAGGTAAGGACCAGCCTCTGGCCAAGGTCGCTTGTGCTCGACAATCTGCATGATTTGAGCGGTGTTCTCAAGCATTGTTGGAGTTAATCCAAGGTCGTCCCATTTGTGGGTCAAATAGAACAAGTTGGTTAAGGCGTAGCCTCTTGCAAATCGGTTAGCTTCTGGTTGAATGGCAAAGCCAAACAACGTTGCGTATGCCGGGTCAGACTGTGCATCAAGGTAACGAGCAGCATTATTTAATGGGTCCTTAAAGATATCACGATTCTTGACGTAAGGCGCGGTAATCATTTTCCAATTTTTCTCGGTTCTAAGTGGCAAAGTGGCATCACTATAACCTTTGCTTGGAACCTGAACATCGTCAAAATCAGCAAGATAGATTTGTAAACTAGTGCCGAGCTGTTTCAGGTTTGAAATGGCTACGGACTGTTTGGCGGCTTTCTTTGCTTGAGCAAAGACAGGGAATAAGATGGCCGCCAAGATCGCAATAATTGCGATAACGACGAGTAGTTCAATGAGCGTAAATGCTTTAGATG
The DNA here is from genome assembly GCA_037141835.1 of Armatimonadota bacterium. Classification (GTDB taxonomy): domain Bacteria; phylum Armatimonadota; class Fimbriimonadia; order Fimbriimonadales; family Fimbriimonadaceae; genus Fimbriimonas. The sequence continues at coordinate 30,564 of JBAXBU010000011.1, forward strand.
ATTGTTTCATGGGATCCTCTTCAGTGAAGATTGATTAGTTTCTAGTTGTTTTGCTGACTCTCGAATATCGAGAGTCATGGGGAAAATGTTTTGGGATTCGGCTGGCAATTGCCTTGTTGCCGAGATCAGGGTTCTGGCCGCAGAACGGGCGATTTCAAAGATTGGTTGCCTCATGCTGGTTAGTCTTGGGGAGATCCGGTTACACTCTTCTGAACTATCGAAGCCTACAATAGAAACATCATTCGGCACTGATATCCCTGATCGTTGTAATTGCTTGATACAAGTAAATGCGACATCGTCAGACCAACACAAGACGGCAGTCAACTGATGAACCTTGATCCACTGAACCACGGCAGAAGGGAAGTCATCTTGGGTGACAGACGAGATGGTCCAATCAGCTCGATACTTTGCTCCCAATGCTTTTTTATAGCCTTCGTGCCGATCATTCGACGCAACTGATCCAGCTGAACCGACGATTAGTCCGATGTTTTGGTGCCCGAGTTCCTGAAGGTATTTTGTGGCAGTCTCGCCACCAGTGACGTTATCCGAATCTACAAAGGGAATATTGCTCTCGGTTGGTCGGCTAAAGAAAGTGACCACGGGAAACTGCCGTTTGTGAAGGAGTGCAAGAAGAGGATCACTTACATCTCTTAGGATGAGAGCACCGTCACTTCGTCCGTCCATGATCGCATCGGCTTCTTCTTCGACAGATTTAAACGTTCGGGTGTTGAGTATTAGGTTGATGTCTGCCTCAACGCATTCCTCACAGACGCCTCGCATGAGTTCGTTTACAAATCCTGAGCCTGCCCTAAAGTAAGTTGCATATTGGAAAACAACCGAGATTGCGTTGGCACGCTTGCTGACTAGGCTTCGGGCAACCGCGCTCGGTCGATACTCAAGCTCCCTTGCTGCCACATGGATTCTCTCTTGGGTTTCTTTGCTAATCCGATTTTCTTCGCCACGACCGTTGAGAACGTAACTCACTGTAACCTTGCCTACTCCAGCAAGTCTTGCCACGTCGCCAATCGTGAATCGCTTTCGCATCGAGTTACTGACCTTGTTGCTGAGGACCACCGGGTAATGGAGCAGATCCTGACCCGCCTGGCGGATTTTTCATCGCTTCAAATGCCTTCTTGACGCTTGCTTCACTCTTGTAGATATCCATGAGAGTCTTCTTGTCATCCTCAGAAACCGTTTCGTAGTTTCCGCCATTGGTATCGAAAATCCCTTTAACAACTTTTGCGTTGTCAAAACTCTTTTGCATTTCTTCTTTGGCAAGAGGTTGGGGACCAGCTCCACATCCAACGATGGAACACGTTGCCAAGATTGTTAAAATTACTGCCTTAATCGTCATCTTTGATCCTTGCTGAACCGGTTCAGTAACTATATCACAAGTTGCCTTAAAATACACAATCATTTTTGAAACTCGACGTGAGAATTTAGTCGATGATCTTGAGCGCTTCGATTTGGAGAGTCAAATCTGATTTGGGTGGAACCTGGGATCCAGCTTTTTGCCCTTCAATGTCAGCCGGTGGATAGCCTTTTTCGCCGAACGCCAATTCATAGTTAATGACAACTGTTCGTTTCTCGCCGGCTTTGATTCCCGCGATCGCCTGATTGATCCACGGCAACATTTGAGGGCCCAACTGGAGTCGAGAATCCTTGGTCGGGTCAGCCATCTCCTTTCCATTGGATGGTTTGACGCTCAATTTACAGTCGAGATACTGTCCAAGCTTGATTGCATCGCCTTTACCTTCGGTCCCAATCGTAATCTTTGCGCTTGGCAAAATCCTCACGAGCTTTACGTTGAACTTAAGAGTTGCTCCGGCAGATATCAATGTCCCAGACCCTCGATCTCCGTAACCGAGCTCTGGTGGAACAGTGAGGTTTCTCTCCCCATTCAACTTCATTCCAATAAAGCCCTGATCCCAGCCTTTAATAACCATACCGACTCCGATCTGTACTCGCAGTGGTTTGCCCGACTTCACATTAGAGTCAAACTCCTTACCACTAAGAAGGGTGCCAGTGTACATCGTCTCAATGACGTCGTATAGCTTGACTCCTTCGCCAGTACCGGGCTTGATATCCTCAATTTTGAGGGCAGATTTGGACACGACAAATGCCAGCGCGAGACTTGCGAACATGATTGGTTAGAATACTCTTTTGGTCGTTTGTTCCTGCTTCAATTTAAGTTAATACAATAGTTGAATTTGATCTATTTGGGCATTAAATGACCTTGAACCTAAACGGGCTGGATCGAGAAATCTTACCAAGCAACGAACGTTTCCGTTTCCGTAAATATAAGGTTCGACTGCCGAGTCAAAGGTAAATGTGGATTCGTTTGGACTGCCGCCTGGCCAAGCTAACGACTTTTTGAACTCATATTTTTGAGTAGTCCAATTCCATAGCCAAACCATCGCGGTTGTCGACATGGAAGTTGTTGCGCGAACTTTCACTGCAAGTCCGCCAACATCGGTTACCGGAATATTATGGTAAGTCTCTGGTGCCGCAACACTGCCGAGTCCGGAAATGACAGCTGAATTGATCGAATACATTGTTCCATCCGCATCTAAAATGCTGCTCAAGCCACCGCTTACATATTTGCCCTGAAAAGTGCTGACTGAAGTCGCATTGGCTTTAAAACCAATCGCTGCTGGTACTCGAAGGAACCAAATATCTTGCTCATTGTTGAATGTGGCAGCATAAGCAATGTTTGAACTTCGAGAATCGGACACCATGCCCATGTAGTCTCCCATTTTGTTCTGATTTGGGTAGCCAATGTTCGGATTGAAATAAGGACTAAGCTGAACGTTTGGGGTCCAAGTAACTCCTCCATCGTACGAAGAAGACATGAATAGGGCCGAATTTGAGATGGTCGGATTGGCCCGATTGTCGTACCAGCAAACATCGACTCGACCGGTTGGTGCCACAGCAAGAGTTCCAAACCAGTGACTTGCTCCTTGGTTTAACGGATCCGTATTGATGGTTTGGATGGGGCTCCAAGTAAGACCACCGTCGGTGCTGCGCCGGAAATTGACCTGGCACGGGTTTGTTGTGTCAACTCCAACCGAGCAAAGCATATAGATGTTGCCAGCATTCGGACCGGTTGATTTGTCGGTTGCAATCCAGCATTGACCAAGCAATCCCGCCGGATTGATGGTTGATCCGTAAACAATTGCGCCACCAAGGTTGACATTCACATTTCTATCAAATGTCGGAGTTTGGGCGGCAATCTTTGCGTTGGTTGACCTCAGAAAGGAGAAGTTGGTGTTGGCCATGCCACACATGTAGAGGTCGCCATTTCGGGCAACATCAAGAGTTCCCCATATTGGCTGGCCAGGGATGTTAATTGGATTGAGCCAAGAAGTTCCGCCGTTCGTCGAGCGACTGAACTGCCTTCCGTTGTAATTGTTACCAGCCGTACTCCATGCCTGATACAAGAAACCTTGTCCAACTGAAGTTGATTGGTCACAAGCCATCCATTGCTTATCTCCGCCAGTCGCCGGTCCCTTAAGAAGATAGTCGATTCCTGCATTGCTGGACTCAAATATATCGGTAAAGAAGGTTTGCTGAAGGCTGTTATAGAAAATCTTGCCTTGGGAATCTGAAACAAGAACTGGATCGCTTCGGAACGTACCTGGAGTGAAAACCTGATGGTTCCGCCAAATAATGCCACCATCAAGGGAATACCCGTTTCCGGCTTGTCGAAAATTGGAGGTCACGTTATCAAACTGTCGCCAACCGACCGCGATATGGTCCCTGTTTGTCGGGTCAACTGTTAGGGAAGGTTCGTTGGCGGCATCGCCGACTATATTGAGTCTTTGCGAATCGACATTAACTTGATAACTGGTATATCGGCCATTTCGGATTTGTGCCGATGCTCTCGCCAAACGCTTGACATTCGCCTTGTAGGGGTCGCCTTGTTTTTCTAAGGTCGGTGCTTGGTCTTCTTCATCCAATGGAACACTTGTCCCCGGATTTCTCCAATACCAGGTACCAAGCTTGCCCATATTTTGGACTGCCGGAGATTGAATGTTCGATTGTGGGGCAACAAGCATTAATGCAATTGAGAAACTAAGCAACGATAACTCTCCTCTTCGCTAAGAATGCCATTCTACCCAACCAAATTATCCAAATTTAGGATCAAATCCCGATGAAATGTTCTACCTTGGCAGGTTGGCATTAGGCATTCGAATATTCTCGTCGGTTATAAACCAAATCAGAAGATATTTTCCAAACGTCTTCGGCAATCTTAGTATCCGGGAGGATCTTGCTGAAGTGTACAATCGCCGAAGTTAGTCCGGCTTCCTGAGCGTAATGGAGGAACGTACTATTTAGGACTTGCCGCAACGCAGGTTTCAGCCCAAAGCTTACATTGCTGACGCCAAGTATCGAATTCACCAGTGGATATTTTTCCTGCAACAATCGAATCGCTTCGATGGTCTCAATTGCACTATCGCGGAACTCTTCGTCTCCGCTACCAAGCGTAAATGTCAGGCAGTCGATAAACACATCTTGATCAGCAATACCTGCCGCCCGAGTACGATCCATAAGGCGAGAAGCGATCTCCATCTTCTTCTCGGCCGACTTTGCCATGCCATCCTCATCAATGGTCAAAGCAACAATGGCGGCACCATACTTGCTGCATAAGGCGAGTACCTTGTTGGTTCTTTCTTCACCATCTTCAAAGTTAATCGAGTTCACAATTGGTTTGCCTCCAAGGGTTTGCAAAGAAGCCTCAATCACGTTTGATTCAGTTGAATCAATCATAATCGGAACCGTGATATGCCGATTATAGTGGCTGAGCAGATGCTTCATGTCTCGCTCTTCGTCTCGACCGACGTAGGCCGCACATACGTCGAGAACGTGGCTTCCTTCACCTTCCAACTCTCGTGCAAGTTCAGTCAAACCCTCCCAATTTTCTACCGCCAACATTTCTCGAAATGCTCGGCTACCGTTTGCATTGGTCTTTTCTCCAATGATGAGAATTGAGCTGTCTTGGTGATAAGGCTGAAATTGGTAAAGGCTTGAACATCCAACCAAGCTCTTTCCAGCCATCTTTTCAACCGAGTCATTCTCAAAATTGAATCCGGCATAGAGATTTCGTTTCTGTATCCAGTGTGCTGGAGCCGTATGCTTATGTCCATCGAGCGCCTCGCTGAGAGCCTTTATGTGAGCGGGAGTAGTGCCACAACATCCGCCTACCATCGCTACTCCGTACTGTTCGACAAAAAGCGTGTGGTGATGAACTAACTCTTCTGGAGAGAGCTTGTAGACTGCTTGTCCTTTCTCCATCATGGGCAGCCCAGCATTAGGCTGAACTGCAATAGGTCTGGTGGAATTTTGTCCCAAGAACCGGACGTGCTGAGCCATTTCAACCGGCCCTGTGGCGCAGTTGAGACCAAATGCTGTTACGCTTGGAAATGACTCAATCATATTGAGTGCCGCCCCAATCTCAGAGCCAAGAAGCATGGTTCCCGTCTGTTCCATGGTTACCTGGACAAAAAGTGGTAGACGTCTACCGGATTCCGCCATTGCGCGGTTTGCAGCCACAATCGATGACTTGACCATGAGCAGGTCTTGAGTTGTCTCAACAAGGAGAGCATCGGATCCACCAACAATGAGCCCAGTGTAAGCATCGCAATATGTGCTTTCCATTTCTTCCCAGGTGACTTGGCCAAGGCTGACCAGTTTGGTTCCCGGGCCAACTCCACCAACAACAAACCTTGGCTTTAATGAGGTTGAAAATTTGTCAGCACTCTTTTTCGCGATCTGGGCACTAAGAACACTGAGGTCATACACAAGCTCAGGAATGTCATATTCGGCGAGGACGACTGAGGTTGTGCCAAACGTGACGGTTTCGCAGAGGTCAGAGCCTGCAGCGTAATAGGAATCGTGGACTGCTTCAACAACATCGGGACGAGTTGCAACCAAGAGTTCGTTGCATCCCTCAAGCGAAAGTCCGTTTAGTCGTTCGGCGGTTTCCTTTAGCTTTCCTGTGAGTATCGTTGGATCAAGGACAAAGTCATCTGCCGTTAGTCCTGCCGCCTGGAACTGGGTTCCAGTAGCGCCGTCATAAATAACAACTCGCTCGGACATTACATCTAATAACTTTGAATCCACAAATTATATTATGGTTGTGAACTCTGGGGTTGGTACCAGGGTTTTCAGTGAAGGATCAGGGAATTAGGAGAATGGAGCTGAAAAGCTATGATTTGGACAATTCTCGCAACAATTTCGGTACTGGCATCAGGCACGTTCTCATTTGGGGCTTTGGTTAAGCAAGCACTAAAAGAACGGCGTCACCTTATGTAAGTATTGAATCCAAAGATTTTTCGGCTAAAAGGCCGTTGGACTTTATGTCCGACGGCTTTTTTCATGGATCCAGTAACATGTGGGACAATCTCCCACATTTCAATTTGAGCGATTTTTAGGTTCAGGAATGCGAAATCAGCTCGATTTGAACTAATGTGTTTTCCAATATAGTAGACAAAAAGATACATAAATGCAGTTAATTTAACTAGACTAACTAGTTAAACTTCATAAATAGCTTTAATTTGTATTAAAAAGTGGAAAAAAGGGGTTGACCAGTGGGAAAAATCCCCTATATAATCATTTCATTCAACTCTGGGAGTCAGAGGCGGATTGGGAAGGCTGGGGTGCTGACTCAAAAAATTCGGGCAGGTGGTCGCATGGATGCGTTCTCCCCTGCCCACAAAATTTAGAAGTGATGGTACGGCGAAGATGGCAGAGAAAACTAAAAGGGATCCAGATCTCAAATTGCTCGTCAATCGCCATGAGCCAGTCCGAGTAGACGAAAAAGGCCGGATCACTCTTCAAAAGGAAATTCGCGATGCGCTAGGAAGCGATGTTGTCTTGGTCTGCGATGTCAGTAAGGTCATGCGCATGTATCCCGCTGAAGTCTTTAATAAAATTCAGACTGACGCCAAAAGGAGATTTTCGGACGATAACGCAAGCGCGAATTACTACTTCACCGTTATTTACTCTAATGCTCGCCTCGCAGAAGTTGATAGTGCGAACCGATTAAGTATCCCTGCCGACCTTAGGAAGTTTGGTGGTTTCGATGTTAAGGAAGAATGTGTAGTCATTGCCAGTGGAAGGGATTTCATGGTCATGCCAAGGAAGGCGTATGACAGTTACATGGAAAGTCCAGTGAAGTTCATGGCACCTCAGAGAGAAGATGTTGAAATTCTGCGAAAGAAGGCATTTGAAGAGGAAGAAGAATTAAGGAGGCTAGAAAGGCTTCTGGCACCAGGCGAATGAGTGTAATGATGATGGAACCAAGGACATTTCCCCACGAGCCAGTAATGGTTCATGAAGTTCTGCGGGCCCTTTCTTTAAAGCCTGGTGATTGCGTGGTAGACGGAACACTTGGCTTAGGTGGTCACTCGCTTCACTTTGTCGATGCGATTCGCCCGGGCGGTACCTTGCTTGGTCTTGATTGGGATGAATCAATGCTGGCGGTGGCCAGAGAAAGAATAGGTAGCCCAAAGGGAGTAACCGTTCACTTTATTCACTCTGATTTTCGAGAAATGACCCTCGCGCTTCAAGAATATTCGATTAAGCCCAATGGAATTCTTCTGGATCTCGGTCTGAATTCGGCTCAAATTGAAGATCCGAATCGAGGAATCACCTTTCGCCAAAATGGTCCCCTTGATATGCGAATGGATAGGACTCGAGGTGAGCCAGCTGCGGCGCTCTTGAATCGATTGTCACCACAGGCAATAGAAGATGGATTGCTTGAATATGGAGATGAGCGGTGGGCTAGGGCGATAGCTAAGAAAATCGTCGAGCGTCGAAAGGATCAGCCATTGAAAATGACTGACGATTTGGTTGAGTGTGTTCTCGCAGCAATTCCTGCAAAGGCAAGAGATAAGCGAATTCATCCGGCAACTCGGACATTTCAGGCAGTGAGGATTATGGCTAACGCAGAGTTGGATGGGCTGAGCGACGCATTAGAAGATGCTGCTAAGTCGCTTCAGGTTGGTGGGTGCCTCGTGGTCTTGAGTTATCACAGCGGGGAAGACCGCATTGTAAAAAACGTATTTTCAAAATTAGTAGAAGAAGGGTTTCACCAAGTGGACAAAAAGCCATTGGTGCCAACCGAATCAGAAGTGAGGAGAAACGCAAGAAGCCGCTCTGCCAAACTTCGAGCAATTATAAAGTCATCAGACAAGGAAAGTCATCATGAACGCATCAGTAAGTATTCATCGCGGTAAAGCGCAACAACGAGTTCGAGTTCCATCAAGAACTCGGTCTAGGGTCGTCCCAATGGTATTGCAAGGAACAGTAGTTTTCTTTGCTGTATTCATCATTGGGAGCTTCGCGTTGTCCTTAGGTGGCCATATCTTGGCAGAGGGGCAACGAGCGCAAGTTAGATCGATGTCCAAGCCATTGGTTTTGGCTCGAGAAGATAATCGACAATTGAAAGCAAGCTCTTCTTTGGATAAGTCGCAAGAATCTATCGAAGAATGGGCGATCCAACGTGGATTTGTTCGCAAACGCGGTCCCGTGGTCAATCAGCAGGAAACGTATGTCGCGCAAAGGTAAGAAGCTGTACACCATCAATCCCGCCATCGTATGCATGGCCGGATTGTTCGGCTTTGCCGGGATTTCACAAATCAAGCTCCAAGGATTTGAAGCCGAAAAAACCACCGAGCTCGCCGACAAGGTCAACAAATACTTTGTCGAAAAGAAGGACAAGGCGAAACGAGGTTCCATTTATTGTCGGGACCTTACTCCTTTGGCGATTGACGCGAATACATACATTTTAACGATCAATTTTGCGAAGATCCCAAGAGTTCCTGGATTCGCAATTGCCCTTTCGGAGGCAACCGGGATTCCGGCAATCGAATTCTCTGATCGAACGAAGGGAACCCGATCATGGCCCACGGAAATGAATCCTGACCAAAAGAAACAGATACAAGGAATTAAAAAAGAGTGGTTGGCTGACGGAATTTCAATTGAATCTGCACAAGATCGAAGCTACCCTCTGGGGCAATTTGCAAGTTCATTGGTCGGTTTCCAGAGAAGCAACCCCGATGATGAAAAGTCAACGGTTCGAATTGGACTAGAGGCTAGTCTGAACGATGTATTGCACGGCGTTGACGGTCGTCAACGCGGTCTCCAAGATAATAATGGTGAGCTTTTGCCATTACGATCTTATGATCCAGAAGTTATTCGAAGAGACGGCTCAAAGGTTGTCACCACCATCGATGCAAACATCCAAACGAGTGCTTCCCTTGCAATTCGAAATGCGGTGACTTCAAACAAGGCCGACGATGGAGTTGCCATCGTTGCAAATCCAAAAACGGGAGAAATCTATGCAATGGCGACTTATCCAACCTCTGACCCGAATGATTTGGCCCAGTCAAAGTGGGATGGAAAGAATCCTGCTTATAAAGAAATCCTTGAACCAGGTTCTACATTCAAAATTTTAACTCTAGCTAAGGCATATAGCGAGGGTATCGTTCGCGAAGGAATGTTTTGGCATTGTAACGGAACCTTAGGAATTAATTCTGTTTCTTCAGTTCACTGTGATAAGTCACACGGTTCGCACGGAGAAGTTGATGCTGAGGGCGCAATAGCCAAGAGCTGCAACGTAACTTCAGCGCAATGGGCATTGAAAATTGGTAACAAGGAATTTCTCGCCTATCTGGATGACTTGGGGCTTCGAGAAAAAACCAAGCTCGAGTTGTTTGGCGAAGTCAAGAACAAGATCGTTCCAGACCGAGGTGCGCCAAAACTTCAATTAGCTACGTGGGGCTTTGGGCAATCTATGAGCGTGACTCCAATTTCGCTTACTCGAGCATTTTGTACGGTTGCTAATGGTGGGCTCCGAATTCCCCTCAAACTGATTAAGTCTATTGATGGAGTAGAGCCAAAACCAAAGTCGGAAACAAAGAGGGTTTTGTCCGAAGAAGCTTGTGATTACACCTTGCATTGTATGCAGGCTGTAATGGAAAAAGGCACTGGACGAAGCATGCAAATGGCGGGATATGACTTGGGTGGAAAGACCGGCACAGCCCAAAAGATGGGCAAAGTAGTGAAAGGTGGTTATGTTTCTAACTTTGTTGGCGTAATTCCCGCTAAAGATCCGCAAGCTGTCATTTTGATCATGGTGAATAATCCAAAGGGTGGAAAATTCTACGGAGCCGACGTCGCCGGACCAGTTTTTACCGACGTTGCTCACTCTGTAATCAAGAATCTTCGGATTCCACCGAGCCACGCGGTTGTCGAAGCTCCGATTGCGGCACCAAAGAAGTAGGACGTTTGGGCTGCCTCTGCAGCCCGGATGCCCGTCTCCAATATGCTGTCTTAACCCTTGTTGGGGAGGCTTTCACTTTGATCCGTTGGTAGTGGTAGTTGTTTTCACCCGACTCTAAACTTCCAACTCCAAACTAACAATTCCCGTTCATAATTGAACTTAGGACTAACTTGAAACTTAGCGAACTCTGCTTGCGATCCGAAATCCACGACTATGCGCTTCACGGCGACGCGGAGGTGTCTCGCTTGGTGATGGACTCGCGCAAAGTTCAGTCCGGTGACTTATTCGTCGCCATGCCGTCGGCAAATACGGATTCCTACCAATTCATCGCCAAGGCCATTGAAGCCGGTGCGGTTGGAGCCATTGTTTTCTCGCCGGCGGGGCTAGCTCATTGTTCCGAAACCTCCGGAATATATCTCTCGAACTACGAAGATCAGCTTTGGCGACTCTGTAAAACCATCACGGGTAACCCCGCAGCAAGTATGAAGGTCGTTGGAATAACAGGTACGAACGGCAAAACTACAACTGCGTGGATAGTTCGCGACATGCTTCAGGCGATGGGGGTTCCGAGTGCTTATTTGGGGACGCTCGGTTTTCAATATCCCGGTCATTCGATCGAGCTTCCAAACACTACGCCATTTGTAGTTGACCTCTACAATTATCTTGCCGAAGCTCGAGATGCGGGAGTTCAGGCTATGGCAATGGAAGTTTCTTCTCACGCTCTAGCTCAAAAGCGAGTTGAAGGGGTTGAGTTTGATGTCGCGGTAATGACTAATCTGACTCAAGATCACTTAGATTTTCATGGTTCGCTCGAGGAGTATGCCAATGCCAAGTGGCGGCTTTTTTCGGAATTTGGTCCAGTTGTCGGTTGTTTCAACATGGATGATTCAACTGTTGCGGAGTGGAACGAAAAGTTTGTTGGTTCCAAAATTGGCTATTCAACAAACAAGGGTTCTTCTGTGCCACTGGCTGGAATTGCAACTAAAGTAGCAATTGACGGAATCGACCTCCAACTGTCTTTTGAGGGCGAATCACGGGTAGTTCATTCTACTCTGGCGGGAAGCTACAACGTTTCGAATCTACTTTCAGCTTGTTCGGCCCTTCTTGGGCTTGGCTACTCCCTTGAACAGGTTGCAGGCGTGGTTCCTCAGGCAACGCCGGTTCCCGGACGCTTCGAGTCAGTTCCGAATAATCGAGGAATTGGAGTGATCGTCGACTACGCACACTCGCCCGATGCATTAGAGAAGCTTTTAGATGCGGTTCGACCGCTAACCACTGGCAAAGTCATCACGGTCTTTGGGTGCGGTGGAGATCGTGACACATCAAAACGACCTATAATGGCCACCGCGGCATCAGAGCGATCCGATTTAACCGTCATCACGAGTGACAATCCTCGAACCGAAGACCCGGTTACGATTCTTCAACAGGTACAAACTGGAATCAAAAATGGCAAGGAATCCGTCTTGATTGAGGACAGAATTGAAGCCATTTACTTTGCTATTCGTAATGCTAGCCCAGGAGACACCGTAGTGATCGCTGGAAAAGGTCATGAGGACTACCAGATCATTGGTCGTGAGAAGACTCACTTGGACGATCGTGAAACAGCCAGAGAGGCATTGAATGCGTCATAGCCTAGCGGAAGTGGCGAATCGTTGTGGAGGCGAACTCCATGGTGAAGACGTCACCGTAACGGGATTTGTCACGGACAACCGAGAAATTGAACTTGGAAACGTCTTTATTGCAATAAAAGGGGAAAAAGTCGATGGGCATGACTTTGTTCCATCTGCATTACAAGCCGGTGCCATTGCCTCGATCGTTGAACATTCAGTCGAGGGCAATTACATCCTAGTTGCGAACGTTGTTGATGCTCTTGCACAGTTGGCTCTATCCTTTCGAAAAGAGTTCAATGGCCCAGTAATAGGGATCACAGGAAGCGCAGGAAAGACTACGACAAAGGAATTTACCGCTTCTGCATGTTCTTCGTATGGAGAAGTGCTCAAAACGATTGGTAATCGAAATTCCGAGTTCACTGGACCTCTTCTTTGGCCAGAGCTTTCGACGGAAACCAAGGCTGTAATCACCGAAATGGGAATGAGAGGCTTTGGACAAATCGCCCATCTCGCAGCTTTCAACAAACCAACCATTGGCGTCATCACCAATATCGGTTACTCTCACGTCGAACTAGTTGGTACTAGAGAAGGTATCGCGAAAGCAAAGGGAGAAATGCTTGCCGAGCTTCCCGAAGATGGGGTTGCGGTTTTGTTTTCTGAAGATGAATATCTTGGCAATTTGATCGCAATTGCGGGTGATCGAAAGATTCGAACCTTTGGTTCGGGCGGAAACGCAGACTGCCAAGTAACTGGTTACGAACCTCTTAACTGGACTTCTGCAAAGGTCGAAGGAGTTTTGGACGGAAAGAAATGGTCGCTAACGATGCCCACTGTTGGGCGGCATATTGCCAATAATGTGGCAGCCGCGATTCTTGCCGCAACCGAAGCTGGGGTTGAGTTAGAAGCAGCTTGTCGTGGAATCGAGACTGCAACACTTCCGCCAATGAGAATGGAGATTCGCGAGTTTCAAGGCGGAACGCTGGTCCTCGATAACTACAATTCTAATCCGCCGGCCGTCCTCGCCGCTATCCAAACGCTTGAAGAAGTTCCCACCCGCGGGAAACGAGTGGTCGTACTTGGCACCATGAGGGAACTCGGCAACGAAAGCGAAGAAGGTCATCGGTCGATCGGAAGAAGGCTCTCAAAAGCGAAAGTCGATCAAATCTTCGTGTTCGGAGACCAAACACAGTTTATCGAACAAGAATATGCAAAGCGTGGAGGTGATTCAAGTCGCTTCGAGCGTCTTTCATCGCTCGACGAGCTCAAGTCGAAGCTAAGTTTTGTCAAGGAAGGAGATACGGTTTTAGTGAAGGGAAGTAGAGCATTGGAAATGGAGAGAGCGTTTTGATGATAGAAGAATTAAAGGGATTTTGGATTGCTCTCGCAATTAGTGCGATTACATCCTTCCCGATCATGCGGTTGCTAGCTGCAATGAAGTCGAAGCAGACCGTTTCGGTTCACGCTCCTGAAGGACACCAAGCTAAACAAGGCACTCCTACCATGGGCGGACTCATAATTCTTGCTGGAGTTTTTGGCGCTTTGCCATTTGTCACGGCAAAACCAGATATCCCAATTCTCGGTAATGCCGATAAGGCAATTTCTGTCCTTCCGATAGCCATCCTAATTGCGCTTTTTGCAGTCATTGGATTTGTGGACGATTATGTTGTCCCTAAGCTATTCCCAGGCAAGCGTGGACTTGGTTGGAGGCAGAAAATTTTGATGCAAGTTTTCGCGGCAATTCTTCCGTTAATGTTGGCAGGAATAACCAATCCACTAATGGTTGGACTCGGTACGTTCTCGATTCTCTTTTTTGCCAACGCTTACAACTTTAGCGACGGGCTCGATGGCCTTGCTGGAACGCTTTTGATCGGACTCTTAGTTGGCATGATTGGAATTTCGGCAGGCGGCGGAATGCTCGAAATTTCAGGTACATACGTGGGCTTCTCTCCCAATTTACTTTTTGTTTTGCTAGGTGCAGTTATCCCATTTCTGTTCTGGAATGCACCAAAAGCTAAGGTCTTTATGGGGGATGTCGGCTCGTTGCCAATCGGTGCCTTTCTCGGTGGATTTTGGTTCTTACAGTCGAGGCAGCACTCGTACTTGACCTTGCACCCGGAAGTTGGTTTTTTAAAGACTTCATTAGGCTATTTTTTAATCGCCTTTATTGTCTGGTCTCTCATGATGGTGGCCGAGCTCGTCCCAGTCCCACTCCAGATCGCCTCGGTCAAACTGCGAAAGAAGAAAATCTTCCCCTACACTCCAATCCACCACGCGTTTGAGAAAGCCGGCTGGCCGGAGACTCGCGTGGTATTCGTATTCGCCCTGCTGCAACTGATCTTCTCGATGGCAGCCATTACCATCGTCGCCTTCGTGAGATAAATGGGCTTTACACCTCAGTTTCTTTCAGCGAAGCAGGCTTCGCAGGCCAAAGCGCGAACAGGTTCGCGCACTCCCAAAGAGTGTTCGCCAATTTGGGAGTGCTCGCGCCTGCGCGAGCTTTCCAACTGCGAAGCCTGCTTTGCTGAAAAGTGTTACGGAACTGCCCTCCGTAGGTCTGCCTTAACTCAAATGGTGGTCAATCCGTGAGCGTAGCAATCTTCGGACTCGGACGGAGCGGCCTGGCTGTCGCGGAAGCCCTCCAAAGGCTCGGCAAGCAAGCCATCGTCTTTGACGAGAATCCCCGTGAAAAGATCTCGAAACCAGAACTCATCGAGGAAGCCGAAAAGTACGGTGCCCAACTCGTACTCGGCGAATCCTTTCCCCTAACCTTGAATGTTGAGTACGTCGTCGCCAACCCGGCAATCGACCACCGGCACCCCGCGCTTCAAGCACTTACATCCGAAGGAACCGAGGTAATCAGCGAGATAGAATTCGCCTACCGAATCTCCAAAGCACCAATCATCGCGATCACCGGTACCAACGGCAAAAGTACGACCGTTGCCATGACGACCATTGCACTCCGATCCGCCGGAAAGGACGCGATCTTGTGCGGAAACATCTTCGGCTCCGGGCTTCCCGAGCAACCCTTAACCACCGCCGCACTGAATTCAACCAAAGACCAAGTCCTGGTCGCCGAAATAAGCTCATTCCAACTCGAATGGGTCAAAGAATTCAAGCCAAAAGCGGCAGCGATCACGTCAATAGCAAGTGATCATCTTGACCGATATGATTCGCTTGAACAATACATTGGTTCAAAGCTCAAGATATTCCGAGCGATGGATGAAAATGATCTTGCCGTTTTCCCTTCCGGTACCGTGGTCAGCACAAATGCCAAGACCCAAGAATTCCGATATAGCTTTGCTGATTTCTACTATGAAAATCGGATTCTCCACATCTTTGGTAAGCAGTATAAGGCAGATGAGTTCAAGGTGCTTGGGGACCACAACATGATGAACATCGGTATTGCCGCGACTTTAGCGCAATCAGTTTGTCCAAGCGGGTCTGAAGACAAAATTCTTGATGCTCTCAAGAACTTCGAAGGGTTGACACATAGAATGGAATTTGTTGCCAAAAAGCAAGGAATTACCTTCATCAATAACTCAATGTGTACCAATCCGGCAGCATTAAGGGCCTCACTACAATCCATCCCAACAAAGGTTCACGTCCTGATTGGAGGAGTCAACAAAGACCTCACTTTTGCTGGATTGAAAGAATTCTTTGAATCGAGCAATTTTGATGTTCAACTTTTTGGTAAGGATGCCGAACAAATTAATCAAGAATTAGGTGGAAATTACCAGGTTTGGTGTACCATGAAGGAGGCGTTTGACGCCGCAACGAATGGAGCCAAGGAAGGTGAAATCGTGATGCTCGCACCAGGGTGTGCCAGCACTGATCAATTCCGAGATTTCCGACACCGTGGCGATGTCTTTCGTACATACGTCACGGATTGGACGGAATGAATAACGAACGGAATCGAACACAAACAGATACCAGCCTGTTCTGGTTAGCCTTTGCAGCAAGCATCCTTGGGCTTGTATTCATCTTAGATGCTGGATACGCCCAAAGTATGAAAGCGGGGCAGCTTATTCCGAAGCCATTTATAACTCAGATTTTTATGCTGGTAGCCGGCATTATTGGATACGCTTTTGTAAGAAAAGTAAGTGTCGAAAAGCTGAAGGCGCTGGCCCCTTGGATCATGGTTGGCTCCCTCTTTAGCCTTGTTCTTGTCGAACTTGTCGGAATATCTCAGAATGGCGCTAAGCGATGGCTTGGTGTCGACGCATTAAAGCTTCAACCTGCCGAGTTCATGAAGTTTGCCGCCATCATTTATCTCGCCTACGCATTAGCGTCAAAAAAGCCTTGGCAAGCAACGTGGGAAAAACGCAAAAAACAAAAAGGCTGGGCTAATCAGGTTCTTGTGCCAAAGTTGGAAAGGTTGTGGCCGGCATTCGTAATCCTCATCGCAATTGTGATGGTGGAAATGGAAAAGGATCTCGGTACGGCTTGTGTGATATTGACTACTTCCGTTGCATTATTTCTGACTGCACCAGTAACTGCAAAGTCCGTGATCACAATTGGCCTTCTTCTTACCCTTGGTCTAGGAGCTTTCGTGATGAAGGAACCATATCGCGTCAAGCGGTTCCTCGTTCATCCAGCACGTTGGGAGCGGGAATACATCAACAACGAAACTTACCAACCGATCAACAGCGAATTAGCAATGGTTAGTGGCAAGCTAGTTGGCGTTGGATTTGGCAGTGGGCGGGCTAAGTATTTGCTGCCCGCAACCACGAGTGACTACATCATGGCAACGGTTGGCGAAGAATGTGGTTTTTGGGGGCCTGCAATTTGTTTGCTTCTCGTTGGTGGCATTTCCTTCAAATTACTCGTGACCGCCAAGCAAATGAAAGATCGTTTCAAAGTGTTAGTTTTGAGCGGAACCGCGTGGTGGATCGCGATTCAGGCTTGCACGAACCTGATGATGGCAAATGCGACCCTTCCTAGTATTGGAATTCCGTTTCCGTTTATTTCGGCCGGAGGATCAAGTCTAATTGCAATCTGGATTGCCCTCGGCATTTGCGACCGATTGTCCGTCGCCAAAGAACCAACGAAGGAGGTTGTAACTGAGAGTAATCATAACCGGCGGTGGAACCGGCGGTCACGTCTATCCCGCACTTGAAGTAGCTGCCTTAGCTCAGGAAGAAGCAGACCTGGTCTACTTTGGTTCCCATCGAGGAATGGAAGGTCAAGTCTGTGAAGATCGAGGCTATCGATTCCAAGGATTCGACTCCGTTCCAGTGTATAGCTACAAGTCACTGGCCGGAGCTATCGCTCTTGCTAAGCTTCTTCGCGCCTCGGTAGCGGCAAAGAAGATGATGGCTGCCATGAAGCCAGACATTGTATTTTCTACGGGCGGATATAGTTCCGCGCCAGTGATGAAGGCAGCCAAATCTCTCGGCGTTCCGCTTGCGATCCATGCGTGTGACACAATTCCAGGGAGATCTCTCCGGATGTTTGCAAATTACGCAAAGGTCGTAACGTCAACTTTCCGGGCAACTGAGCAGATATTAGGGAGAACAGTGATTCGCACTGGGCATCCGGTCCGTGCTGAACTCAGGACTGCAATCTCAAATCGAAGACCAGAAGAGAACCTGATTGTCGTTCTAGGCGGATCTGGTGGTGCAAAATTTCTTAACGAAATGGTTCCGCAAGCTGCTCGCCAGTTGCCAAATATCAGAGTTCTCCATTCCGCGGGCAAATCTCAATATGGCAACTCAATTCATCTCGTTTCGGGAATTGAAGATCGATACGACATGCGACCGTATTTTGAATCAGACGTGATGTCCATGGCATACCAAACTGGAACACTGGCGATCGCCCGAAGTGGAAGTACCGTTAGCGAATTTGCCATGGCAAGGATGCCTTCGATATTAGTACCACTACCAACTTCGGCAGACAATCATCAGTTTAGAAATGCTCAAGAATTTGAATCAATCGGTGCCTCAACTTTAGTCAATCAAGAAACTTGCACCGTGGAAGAACTAGCAAGTCAAATCAATGTTTGGTTGAAAGACAAAGACAAGCGAGAAACTGCTGCTCAAGCTCTGTCAGAATGGGATATGCCCGACGCGACATTCCGAATTTGGTCTGCAGTCAAGAACGCGGCAATCTAAACATATTATGCGGAGGCGAAGCGAAATCGAATCATCGTTTGCACCATCGGAGGCATTAGACCCTTGTCGTGCCTTTTTCCTGGTAGGAATTGGCGGTGCAGGCATGAGCGCCCTTGCAAGAATGTTGTCACATCGTGGATACGCCGTTGCTGGCACCGATGCTGTCTCGTCACAGGAAACTACAAGACTTTCCGACGAAGGCCATGACGTCTCAATTGGACATTCAGGAATACCAGTCTTTGCGTTTGCACAGCGACCAGAAAAAGTAGCCTTGATTGTGACTGACGCGGTAGATATTGAAAACTCTCCCGAAGTAGCCGAAGCTCGAAAGTTAGGGATTCAAGTCTTTCGAAGATCTCAAGCACTCGGATGGTTGTTGAAGCCCTACAAAGTCATAGCTGTCACGGGGACTCATGGCAAGACTACGACTACCGGAATGCTTGGTGCGGGGCTCATAGCGGCGGGACTAGATCCATTAGTTGTGGTTGGTGCTGCTGTCATTGATTGGAACGGACCAATCAGGGAAGGTAAAGGCGAGTATGCCGTCGTTGAAGCTTGCGAAGCTTATGAAGCTTATGTCGACATTAATCCGTACATTGTCCTTCTGACTAACTTAGAACCGGATCATCTTGATTACCACGGAAGCTACGAAAACCTTCGTGATAGCATGGTTCGTTTTGTGAGCAAGATTCCTCCGTCCGGCGGCTTGGTTTATTGCGCTGATGACCGGGGAGCTGCGGAAGTTGCTGAGTTGACCGATGTCAGGTGCATGCCTTACGGACTCAGTGATACCTGGCTCCAACAGATTTCGAATAAATTCGAAATGGGAATTGACGCGAAAAACACCGATGCCGGGAGAGCTCTAAGCCTAAACCTGCCCGGGGATCACAATCGGATGAATGCAACTGGTGCCCTGGCGGCGGCTTCGTTGCTTAACAATGAAGATTTTGTTGTTGATCTAGGCATGGTCGAAATGGGGATTGCCCGGTTCAATGGAGCCGAGCGAAGACTTCAGGTGCTGCTTGACGGTCCAATTGCGGTAGTTGACGACTACGCACACCATCCATCAGAGATTTCCGCGTCCATTCAAGCTCTTAGGCAGAAGTATCCTGATCGTCGAGTAATTGTCGTCTTTCAGCCTCACCTGTATTCCCGAACTCTTGAGCATTTGAAGGAATTTCCCAAGGCATTGGATGATGCAGATTTCGTATACATAACCGATATCTACCCAGCAAGAGAGGCTCCAATTCCTGGTGTCAGTAGCGTTAGAATTGCCCAAAATCTTGAGGTTCCCATGCAGTACGTTCCCAGCCGACATTTATTGCCAAGGATTGTCAAAGCAGCCTTAAAAACCGGTGATGTCGTATGTGGAATGGGTGCCGGCAATATCCATGAATTTCCTCCCGAATTGATTAGGGAAATTGAACGGGATATGCGGCCCAATTTGTCTATTGCCGTCATTTATGGTGGTGATAGCAGCGAACGCGAAGTTTCGATTTTGAGTGGTAACTGTATTGCCAAGGCTTTAGAAAAATCCGGCTATGAAGTTCAAAAATACGATATAACGAACCTGTTATTACGAAAGGGAAGTTTGCTTGAGTTCACGGGGTCAATTCGGCCAGACTTAGCCTTTTTAGCCTTACACGGAACGCACGCCGAAGATGGCGCAATTCAAGGGCTCTTTGAACTTCTACATATTCCGTACACTGGCTCGAATATTTTGTCGAGTGCCCTTGCAATGGATAAGGACAGAACGAAGAAACTGCTGTCCTCGGTCGGTATTCGAGTGCCAAAGGGTCAGCTAGTCGATTCAACTCAGGATGAAATTTCTATCACTGTTCCTGCCGTTGTCAAGCCGAACCAAGAGGGAAGTACCGTTGGACTTTCGTTTGCCCATACAGACAAAGAATTGAAAGAAGGTCTTCGGAAAGCACTTCAGTACCCTGGTGGAGCACTCATCGAAGAATGGATAGAAGGCATGGAAATCTCGGTGCCAGTTTTATGTGACGAAGCACTTCTTCCGGTTGAGATTAGCCCTAATGACGGTGAATACGATTTCGCCAACAAGTATACGGTTGGCGCTACGACCGAGATTGTTCCTGCTCGTTTGCCGCTTGAATTGCTCGAAGAAGCCAAACGAATTGCTTTGCTCGCGCATCAAACGCTAGGTTGCGCTGGGGCAAGCAGAACCGACATGATTGTGAGGGGGCAAGAAATTTTCGTGCTAGAAGTGAATACTCTCCCTGGCATGACGACGACTTCACTGTTACCAAATTCTGCCGCTGCCGCTGGAATTACATTTGAGGACCTGTGCAAAAGGATTGTTGAGGATGCCATAAGCCGACATGGAGCCAAAACCTAGAGTAAGGCGAAAGAAACTGCGAGGGCGAAGGCGTCTCAATTGGGGTGCAATTTTTGTATTGCTCCTGATTGTTAATGTCATTTTCGCAAGCTTCAATTCAAAAATAACGGCTATTCGGAACATCAATCTCGATGGTGTTCGGAATTCCGAGAGACTCAGATTGAATCGAATTGCTGAAGACATTAAAGGAATTCCCGCGTTAAAAGTTGATCCGAGGGTCGTCGAAAATCCATTTATGAACGAGTCGAGGATACTGGATGCTGATTTTCGAAGAAATGTATTTGGAATCGCTCGATTGATACTCAAGTACCGGAAACCAGTTGCTTCGATCGCTGGCTCAAGTCAAACCTTTCTCGATGAAAACGGGGTCGTGTTTGTTGATGCCGAAGAAAAAGGCACCTATCCAAGAATCCTCTTGCAAAGCAAAATTAAGGTCACCGTTTTTGCTCTTTCGGGCGTAATAAATTTTAGAGAAATTGCCGAATTGGCGAGAATTGCTCAAACAATTCTGCCCGGAACTTTGACCGGAGGCAAACCAGTTGAAATTGAGGTTCAAGAAACCGGTGGGTTGTGCTTAAATATAAGTGATGGGATTGTAGAATTGGGAAGTTACGAGCAAATGCCTTTGAAAATCAAAAACCTTAAGAAAGCTCTTGAGGATAATCCAAATTTGCTGGTTGAAAACAAGGTTGTTAATATAATGGTTCCTAGTAGACTTGAATCTACGCCAAGGAAGAAATAAAGTGGTTAATCCGTTTGTAAAAATTCATAACGAGAAGTGGGTTTTGCCCGTAAGCGCCTTGTCCGCTGTATTAGGATTTATGATGTTCGCATCGTGGCTAACCAATGAAAATCGAGACTCAGTCTATTCCTATTTAAATAAGGATCAACAAGGGCGCGTTTCCCTGGATGTCATTGATCTTGACCAGTACCGCAGCCTTCAACGAGAAGTCGATACCCTTCGAAAAAGAGCCACTGAGCTTGAGAAAACGGTTGCCGCCAAGAACATCGGCTCGGGTGCCCTTAATGATCAGTTACAGGACGCAAAAATATTTGCTGGTCTAACAGAGCTTGAAGGGCCAGGGGTAAAAGTTACCCTTCGAGACAACCCGAAAGCCGGTCTCATGCCGGTGACCGATGATCTTGTTCACGATACAGATGTCCTTCGAGTAACCAACGAACTTTTCAATTCTGGAGCAGAGGCAGTTTCAGTAAACGGTCAAAGGCTCATGGCTTCCAGTAACATTCGCTGCGCAGGAACAACTATTCTGGTCGACGGAGTGAAAGTTGCCAACCCGTTCGTTATTTTGGCCATCGGAAAGGAAGATGTGCTCTACAGTGGATTCACGATGCAAGGCGGGGTCATGAGCGAATTGGTAGGTGCTAGTCCAGCGATGGTTCAAATTACGAAAGAAAAATCTATTCGGGTCCCTGCGTATCTTGGATCCACCTCAATTAAGTCCGGCGTCGTGCCCAAGGCAACCACAAAATGATTCTCATTCCTATCGCCTTTTTTGCTATCGGAGTTTTCATTGCCATGTCAATGGGAGTCCATGGTCATGGATTAGGAGTTAAATATCTGGCCGTCGCATGCCTTGCAGGATTGGATACGATTCTTGGCGGAATCCGATCCGGATACGAAGGCAAGTTCCAAAACGACGTGTTTATTACCGGATTCATTACCAACACGATCATTGCTTTCGGAATTGCCAAGCTCGGTGACAAGATTGGAATTGAGCTACTAGTCGTGGTTAATCTCGTCATGGGAATGAGAATTTTCAACAATCTGAGCGTCATCCGCCGGTACCTTCTTCAAGCGTATATTGACATGATGTCGCGACGAAAACGACGAGTTCAAGAAGCAGCCGCTCTGAAAGAAAGTGTCCAAACTAGCGCTCTCAACACGGTTGAAGGTGTAGAGTAATCAACAA
Organism: Armatimonadota bacterium; assembly: GCA_037141835.1. Lineage (GTDB taxonomy): Bacteria > Armatimonadota > Fimbriimonadia > Fimbriimonadales > Fimbriimonadaceae > Fimbriimonas. The sequence continues at coordinate 52,865 of JBAXBU010000011.1, forward strand.
AGTGGTTACCGTTGTAGATATTGGCTCGACCAAGGTCGTTGCTATTGCCGCTGAGATCGGCGAAAATCAAAATATTGAAATTCATGGGATGGTCACCGTGGATTGTCGTGGCGTCAAAAAAGGCGCAATTGTCGACATTGAAGCAGCTTCACGATCGGTTGACGCAGCCCTGAGGCATCTTGCGCAAGATATTGGCAGAAACGAAATTACTGAAGTAACGCTGATTATCTCAGGTCCCCAAATTGAAGGATCATCGGTACAAGGGTTTAAGCCAATCATTCCTAAGAATCGAGCAATCACCAATCAGGACGTGATGGAAGTTGTGAATCACAGCAAATCAGGAATTTTTCCGCCTGATCGAGTCCAAATTCAAACTATTCCACGAGAATTCCGGGTCGATGAAATCAGAAGCGTTGCAAAGCCAGTAGGCAAGAGCGGTGCAAAACTTGAAGTTATCAGTTACATGGTCACCGGACTCTCCAATCACGTGCAGAACTTCGAAGAGGCAGTGAAAATGAGCGGGAGGGAAGTGGATCAATTTATCTTTGGACCGCTCGCCTCGGGTCTCGGTGTTCTTAGTCAGTCTGACCTTGACAAAGGAACGGTTGTTGTCGACATGGGTGCATCCACAACCGATGTTTCAATTTTTGTGAACGGAGCCATGGCTTATGCTGCTTGCATACCGGTTGGTGGAAGCAACGTAACCAACGACCTCAGTCAATTGCTAAACTGCGATTTCGATGAAGCCGAGAGACTAAAGATCGGAAATGGATCTGCATTCGCCGAAGGCATTAGCGATAAAGAAGCGATTGAAGTTCACCAACTGGGCCAACCCACGGCACGACCGATGCAAAGGAAAGTACTTTGCGAAATCATCGAAAGCAGAATGAAGGAAGTTGCCAAATTGATCCGGCAGACTGTGGAAAAATCTGGCTACGGCGGAGTACTTGAGGCTGGCGTTATTTTGACCGGCGGAGCAACTCAACTTCCGCGATCTAAAGAACTTTTTGCAGCTGCGATGAATGGCATGGCCGTGCGGGTAATTGAACCAAATATCAAAAATGGTAAGCCTCAAATCGGATTAGCCGCCGCAATCGGAGGCACAAGTTTTCTTCTTCAAACATCCGAAGACTTATCTCCAATCAGTAAATCTGACAGTTGGCAGGATCGTGCAAAAGGTCTTTGGTCAATGTTTAGTGGCAAAAATTGAATGTTATCCACATTTGTCCACAAGTTTTCCACATAAGAAACTTGCTATCATGTAGATTCGTTCTAGTTTTAGGACGTAGGGTGATTGTGTGACTGGAAACGCTGTAATAAAAGTGGTTGGCGTAGGCGGCGGTGGTGGAAATGCCGTCGAACGTATGATCGAAAGTGGCATCAAAGGTGTCGAATTCATTGCTATGAACACGGATGTTCAAGTGCTTGACCTGAGTAGTGCAACTAAAAAAGTTCAACTCGGAATCAACTCAACTCGTGGTCTAGGTGCGGGCGGAAACCCCGAACAAGGCAAAATTGCGGCCGAAGAAAGCAAAAGCGATATTCGCAAAGCTCTGGATGGCGCAGACATGGTTTTCATCACTGCCGGAATGGGCGGTGGAACCGGAACCGGTGCAGCTCCTGTTGTGGCAGAAATTGCTCAAGAGCTTGGTGCTCTAACGGTTGGAGTAGTAACTCGACCATTTAGATTTGAAGGTCCAAAGCGAGAAAGACTCGCCGATGCTGGCGTCACTTCCCTCATGGGACGATGCGATACCATCATCACGATTCCCAACGACAAACTTCTTAATGTTGTCGAAAAGAAGACAACTCTTAGTGAAGCCTTCCGAGTCGCCGATGATGTTCTTCGACAAGGCGTTCAGGGAATTTCAGACATTATTACGATCCCTGGTCAAATCAACGTAGACTTCGCTGACGTTCGCGCAATCATGAAAGATGCCGGTCCGGCGCTGATGGGCATTGGATACGGCGTAGGCGAGCACAGAGCCTTACAAGCGGCCCAAGGCGCAACTAGTTCGCCACTGCTTGAGCAAACGATCCACGGAGCAAAGGGACTGCTTGTCAATATCACGAGCAGTGATGACCTGACGCTTGCCGAAACAAGCGAGGCAATGGAATACATCCAATCGCTTTGCGATCAAGAAGAGGTCAATATCATCTTTGGTACGGTAGTCGACTCCTCGCTGGAGCAAACTGTCCGAATCACCGTTCTGGCGACTGAATTCAATCCGTATTCAACAACGGAGAAGGTTTCCGCCAAGAGTGAAGAGCCAGCGATTCCTTCAAGAGTCACGGTAGCGACCGAAAGATCAAGTGGTCCAATAACTCCTTCAGCTTCGACTGTTGAACCAGAAATTCCTGCGGTCACCAGCGCAGACGTAGTTGCTGCGGCAAAAGAACGAATGTTTGAGCGCAAGCAACAAGAAGCCGCTGATTTGTTCGATGAAACCGACCTGGATATCCCCGCGTTTATCCGAGAGCATCGAAACCGCCAAAGCTAAGCATTGTCAAAGAAATTGCCCCTGATAGATCTATCAGGGGCAATTCTCTTTTTATTTCACTGGCGAGCCACGTTGTGGGCGAAGTTAAGTTTGTAAGCGACCTTTCCGTCTCACGACCCTCGTCGGAATCTTCGATCTGTGACGAAGAAGCTACGAGCTGGACCTGTCCACTGTAGCCGAAGGCGAACAGTCGAAGCCTAAGTTCCTAGGTGAAAACCCTCCAATGCTTGATAACGGCAGGTCTACTTTATCATATCAAGCCTTTCAGTTTAGGATTTCAATCGACACAGATTCAATTGAATTCAGATTGACTAAGAATCCAATACCATATTCTCAAGGAATACCATTAAAAATCAAATATTGGTCCCAAAAAGACTGTACAAATTTGCAAATCATCGCTTAAGATATCTTCAATCGGATAAATCACCGCAATTGTGCGAGGATATTCCGGGGGGACCTAATGGGACTGTTTACAAAAAATAGCCGTTCGCTGAGATTTATCAGCCTGATTGCCGCCGTGTCGATGACATATTCATC